>JAYELZ010000256.1:0-66316 GCA_034717835.1 Chloroflexota bacterium | reverse complement strand
CAACTGTGCGGGCTTTCTCCTAAGGACTAGGACCCGGCGACCAAGCTCTGCGGCGGTCTCTAATGGACCTAGACGCGAACGATCTGCCGTGTCCCAGCCTTATTTTACACCATATTGAACATACTAGGCGCGGAGGGCGCTGAGATTTTTATAAATGCCCGTACCTGGTTAGTGCTGGCTTTCAAGCTCCAGCGTGGCACGGTCAGGAGACCGGCCACAGCTACGCTCAACTATTTGACTACCAGACTATTTGACTACCAGACTATTTGACTACCTGACTACTAGACTGTTTTTTTACGACCGCGGTCACCTCGCCGTTCCCCCAACTCTGCACTTGCCCGCGTGGACCTAACGCCAGAGCTACTCCGCGCGGAATTCCTAATCCCACAAAGCCGGGCCGCGCTTGTAAAACCTGCTGTAACTCAGTGGCCTGCGCACTACCGGTAAAGTGCGGCGCTATGATCGCACTCCGTAAAAAATTCAGGCCAGTTACCAATTGGTCATCGGATGCCATAAACCACGCGCCTAGCGCCCGCCCCACTTCGCCAGCTCCTACGATAAGTAAACCCTGTAAAGTTGCAAAGCCGCGCACCATCCCTTTGAGGAAGGGACTGGGGCGCAGTCGCTCCACCAGCGCGAGCGGCGAATTGCCACCCAAGTAGAGTATCCCGGCTTCACCTAGCAACTCCGGCAACTCGCCCCGCTGCAAATCACGCGCGGTTAAGTCCGCCAAGATAAACCCGGCTCCGGCCGGCCCGCCCAGAGCTGCGAAATGTTGCACCACCGCCTCTGCTGCCGCCCGCTCCCCCTCGGAGAGCAATACCACCAGGGGCCGATCCAAGTTGGCTACCGTCAGGAGGCGGGCATCCACCTCCCCCGTCAGACCCGCGCGGTGCGTATCACTGCCGGAGAGCACCAACCACCCGTTCCCGTCTATCCATTCCAACGGCCCTTGACGCGGCATTAGAATTATCCCTGGGCGAAGAGACGTTGCAAAGCAGTCACCATCACGCCCACCCCGATGGGCAGCACCTGCTCATCGATATCAAAGTAGGGGTTGTGGTGCGGGATCGGCTTGCCATCCACCGGCATGGAACCGACAAAGAAGTAACAGCCGGGAATCTCTCGCAAGTAGAAGGACGCATCCTCGCTACCCATAGTCCGCACGCCGATTTTAAGGTTCTCAGCACCCAACAGGTCACGGATGGCGGCCTGCACTTCCGCTGTGACCGCCGCGTCATTGCAGACCGCCGGCGTGAGCGTGTGCAGCTCGATTTCTGCCGTCGCGCCCATCATGGCGGCCGTGCCCTCGATGATCTCCTGCAAACGGCGGAGCACGGTGGCGCGCACCTCCGGCTCATAAGTGCGCACGGTCCCTTTCAACACGGCCCGTTCAGGGATAACGTTGAAGGTGTCGCCCGACTCCAACTGGCCCACCGTGACCACGGTCGTTTCCAGCGGGTCCACGTTACGGCTGACGATGGTCTGCAAAGCGTTGACAATCAACGCGCCCGTCACCACCGGATCAACCGTCTGCGCTGGCATGGCGGCGTGACCACCCTTGCCGAGGATGTGCGCCTCCCAGGTCTCGGCGGAAGCCATCACAGGGCCCGGCGTCGCGCTGACGGTGCCCACTTCCTGGTCGTTCCAGACATGCAGCACCAACACTCGCTCCGGGCGGGGATTTTCCAGCACGCCCTCGTCTACCATAATCGCTGCGCCGTTCATCCCCTCCTCGCCCGGCTGGAAGACCAACTTGAACGTGCCACTCCAGGCATCCAGATGTTGGACCATCAGCGTGGCAACGCCCAACCCAATCGCCAGATGCGCATCATGTCCACAGGCATGCATTACGCCCGGCGACTCAGAGGCGTAGGGCGCCTCGGTCAGCTCCTGGACGGGGAGCGCGTCCATATCCACGCGCGCCATGATCACCGGGCCGGCGCCGTTCTCCAGCACGCCCACCACGCCGGTCCGCGCGACGCCGGTCTGCACCTGATAGCCCAACTCCCGCAACTGCGCAGCCACTATCCGCGCCGTGCGCTTTTCCTGCAACCCCAGCTCCGGATGGCGGTGAAAATCGCGCCGCCAAACCACTAACTGCTCGTAAAGCTCCTGTGCTTGTTCTAGACTGTTCATAATTTTCTCCCTTGTCTAGTGTATTTTTCATAGAGCTCTATTGTAGCATAGGCAGTTTGAGAAACAACGTGCGGTTAGTCGTTAGTCGAGTAGTCGTTAGTCCAGTAGTCCGTAGTCGGGTAGTCCAATAGTCGGGTAGTCCAATAGTCGGGTAGTTGTTAGTCGCTTTCTCGCTTTCTCGCTCACTCGTGCTATTCTTAATTCACATTCCTTCTTAAGAGTCTCCATGAGGGAAGCACACCAACCAGGCACGAAAATCACTATTTGACTACAAGACCAAAGACTACCCGACTATTTTCAAAGGAGGTATGGTGAAGAGGAGAGACATGATTTGTCAGAATTTGGAGAGGGTGCGCGAGCGCATGGCCGAGGCGGCGTTGCGTGCCGGGCGGCGACCGGATGAGGTGCGCCTGATCGCCGTGAGCAAGACATTCCCGGCGGAGGATGTGCTAGCCGCATGGGAATGTGGGCAACGTGATTTTGGGGAAAACCGTCCGCAACAAGCGTTGGCTAAAATAGCGCGAGTAAACGAGGCGTTGGGAGAGCAACAACCCACTTGGCACATGATTGGACACATCCAGAGCCGGAAGGACAAATACGTAGTAGCGCATTACGATTGGGTGCATTCCCTAGACCGCCAGAAGATCGCGCGGCGGCTAAGTAACAAGGCAGCGCAGGCGGGACGTGAAATCCCGGTGCTGCTAGAGTGCAACGTCTCCGGAGAGGAGAGCAAATACGGCTTCCAACTCTCCGACTGGGAGCGTTCCGAGCAGGTGCGCGAGAAATTTAGCCAGCAAGTGGAGCAGATACTGGCGCGTCCCGCGCTGCGCGTCAAGGGGTTGATGACCATGGCCCCCTGGGGACAGGATCCCGAGCTGGCGCGTCCAATCTTTGTATCCCTGCGCCGGCTGCGGGCATTGCTGCGGGAACGGTTCCCCGCCGTGGCCTGGGGCGAACTTTCGATGGGGATGACGGATGACTTCGAGGTAGCGGTGGAGGAAGGCGCGACGTTGGTTCGCGTCGGGCGGGCGATCTTTGGGGAGCGCGGCAAGGATTGGTGAAGTAAAACTGCATTCTAGCTAGGCCCTTAACCATCAAATCCTGGCACAAAAAACAAGCATTTTACCACGGAGGACACAGAGAGCGCAGAGATTTTCTGCCTTGTTTTTCTCGGCGTTCTCAGCGTTCTCTGTGGTGCGTTTCTCTTTTGGTTCTGGCTGGTCCAGGTTAGGGGTTAGCTTGAGCGATATGTGCTGACTTTGTAAGTTCGCTCCATCCTAACTACCCCGTTTGTCTTGGCTAGTCGCTTTATGCGAAAGAATTATCACCTAGAACACCACGAGGAGGAATATGAAGAAGAGATACCAGATGACAATAATTTTCGGGGTTTTATGCAGCCGGATCGCAATAGAATAAATAGTTAGACGATATCTATAGCGGCACAAATAAATAGGAGCGTATCACAAGAAGCAATCGCTCAAAATGATGACGTTCAACAATGCTGAGAGCCGCGCAAAGTCCCGGTCATTGGTCACGAAGGCCGTCGCGTCGCGGGTTAAAGCCGTCGCCGCGTGCAGTGCGTCGGCGGGACGCAAATTATACTGCGCACGCAGCTGGGCAGCTTGTTGGGCGACGCCGGGCGTCACGTCCACCAGCGTCAAGTGCGGGAAGTGGACTAGGGCTTCTTCGTAGGCGCGGGCTACGTCAGGACGCTCTAGTTGCCAGGGGCGGACCGTCAACTCCAGCAGCGTTACGGTGGAGGTCACGGCAGGCCAAATCCCGGCCTCAACGCCGGCTAGCAATTCCTGGGTCAGCGACAAGTAACGGGGATGATACTCCAGGTGATAGATGAAAATGGCAGTGTCCAGAGCAATGCGTTGATGTCCACTGAGCAGGGCGGTCAGTTTTCCCATGCGTCACGCTCTGCCTGCAGATAAGCGTCGGTATCCAGCCCGTCCCAAATCTCGCGGTGCAAACCGGCTAGTTGGGCCGTGTGATCAGCGGTGGGTTCAGAAGTGGTCACGCTTTTTTGTAGTTGCGCGGTTAGCTCCACCAGCCGTGCGAGCAAACGTTCGTAATGCTCGTAATCGGACAGCACCGCGACAGGACGCCCGTAGTGGGTGATGTAGATGGCATCTCCTTCTTGCTCCAGCATGGCTAAAACGTGACTCGCCTGACGGCGCAAATCACTGATAGGCATAATCCTGATACTCATTTTACACATCCTTTAGTGTTAAATCTTGTATCATCTATGTCTATTTTACGCGAGGAAAGGAGCTCCGTCAAGTTTTGGTCTAGCAAGCCAATGCCTGGCCGTAAACGACCAAGACTACGAGATGAAGCCCCGCGAATGGGGCTAACCCCCGCTTATTCGCTTTCTCGTTGGCCTGGCGACTGAAGTTGCGCGGATTGAAGGCCACACGCGCTTTCAGGGAGTCTTCTCGCGAAGGCAACTTCCCCGCGGTCACAGCACCGGTGAAACCCAGTCCATTAGCACGCCATGGCATTTGCCAAACATTAGAGAGAGAGGTCCGTCTTGCTCAAGAAGAAATGGCTACTATTCTTAAGTACATTGATGGCAACAGCTAGCCTAATGTGTGGGTTTGGCGCGTATGATTTTGACCAAGATCTTTTCACAAAGATAGAACCAGACCCTCAAAAAATGGTGGGGGATTACCTGCCTACCGAAGAAACGCTAACTCTGATCGCAGAAACTGGCAACTATGATTTGCAGAACACTTCAGTTTCGCTGTTTGCGGATGGCACTTTTGAGATGCAAGACATGCCTGATTGGTGGTTGACAGACTACGGGGAACCCGGTGGAGAAGTAGATGCTGGCAAAGGCAAATGGACTATCAGTGAACATAACTGGTGGTGGCAGATATACTTGAAATTCGACTCGGTGAGTTTCAATTCAAGACCGGATCTCTCCAGTGGTTTTGGCACACACAAAGACATCAGCGGAGAGCAACCGCCATACTCTCTGTGGTTCTACGTCGGCGATCTCGATAAAGGGCGCGTTATGGTTTTTGAACAAGTTGTAGAGAACCCATAATTGCGGAGATCATTGCTATTCTTTAACCGGAGCAGTATGCTAACACCGCATGAACCCGGCTTAACTAATCTTGCGCCTCTTCAATTTTTTTCATCCACGCGAAATGACAACACCGCTACAATCTCCTCCGCGTGGTATAATGCCCCCATGATGATAAACACGATAAATCGCACACTAATTTTGTTAATTGGTCTTTGGGAAATTGCTCTGATGCTGCGGGTCTTGTTGCCTTGGTTCAAAATACAACATGGACATCCGGTAATGCATTTTTTAGTGCTGATTACCGATCCTCTGGTACGCCCCGTGCGCCGTTTTATGGGCGCCTCAAGCATTATCTGGATACGAGGCGGCTACATCGATATGGCCTCGCTGGTGACGCTCTTTCTCCTCACGTTGGTGCAGAGTCTGGTATCGCGCCTGCTCTACTGGATAGCCGTGCCACCGCTCTGGATTTTGCAGCCGGGCGCGGATTGGGGCCGGTGGCTGGTGGGCGTCCTAGGTTTGCTAGTCCAACTCTATAATTTCGCTCTGTTGGCGCGGATTTTGCTAGCATGGGTGCGAGTGCCTTACACGCAACCCGTCATGCGCTTCCTATGGAACGTCACCGAACCACTCTTGCGCCCTATCCGCCGCCGCCTGCCAAATTTCGCGGGGTTGGACTTCTCACCCATCGTAGCGGTGCTCTTGCTATCCGTAGCACAGATGCTCTTGGCGGGCCTTATCCAGGCGATATTTTAACGGCAGCTGTAGCCGGGACACCTTTACAGGGGGACGCACTCTTAGCTGTGGCCGGTCTCCTGACCGCGCCACCCCCCAAAAATTGCTTACACTACTCGGGCACGGCCGGAAGACCGACCCGAGTTCCCATCCTCATAAATCTCGGCGTCCTCTGAGATAAGATGCCCCTACCGTTCGCTCAGTAGAGCACCCAGCGACTCTTCAGCATCATTTTCCCCACGGCAGAAGAGACGGATATGGTTTTTGCGCTCATAAATGGTCATCAAACCAACCGGTAATGGCGTATCTGGGGCCACAAAACGGATCCATTTGAGGTCGCGGTAGTTGCCATCTTGCCGCTCCTTCTCCAAGAGCCGGTAATCATGCCAGGCGATCTCCGTCAGGAGCATATCCAATGCCGGCTCGAAGGCTGCCCACAACCGTTGGGGGATGGCCAGCAGCTCATCGTTAAGCGAGGGGAGACGCTCCACTTCCCAACTGCGGATGGGATTGCCCGGCCAGGGCGTCATCATAACTACGATGATCTCAGTGGCTCCCAGCTCCACCGCTTTGCGAAAAGGGCTGTTGGCGATAGTGCCCCCGTCCAGATACGTTTTACCTGCGATCTTAGTCGCTTCGTACCAGAGCGGGATACTGCAACTGGCCTGCACTTTTTTAGCCGTGATGCCGTCTGCGCGATTATTAAAATAGACAAGGCGGCGTTCGGACGCCTCCACCGCCGTGATCCAGATCTCCAACTCATTTTCTGGGTTGTTGAGAATTTCCGGGATGAGCCAAGGACGGCCCAACCATTTTTTACTCCGCCCACCGAGCGTTTCTGGCAAGGGGCTGGTATCGAAAACATGCTGGCCGCCCCGCACCAAATTATCAATAAAGACATCATCGGCGCGCATCTTCTGGACATCCCCGGTTTCCAAATCGAGCCAGCGATTGCGCAGCGCGGGGAGCGGTAGCCTAGAGCCTAGCGTGGCCGCGTTTACCGCTCCGATGGAAGTGCCGATGATAATATCCGGCTCCCAGTTGAGCGCGTCCAGACAGGTCAATACTCCTACCTGATAAGCACCCCGTCCACCGCCACCAGAAAGCACTAAGGCCCGTTTAGTCCGTGTGATCATCGTATTTCCTCCCCTGAAAATAGTCTAAAGTCTGCTTCAAGACCCAGGTATTGGCGTTGGAAACCCTCACTTTCCGCGCGCCCCTCTGCTCGCGCTGCCGCTTCCCCTCAGTATCCCCAACAGGTCGGCCGTGGAGGGCAGAATCAAGTTCGCTCCACAGCGTTCCAACTCTGGACGTTCCCCGAAGCCGCAGAGCACACCTACCCGCCACGCGCCGGCCCGTTTGGCCGAGAGGATATCAACCGGCGTATCGCCCACCAACACGCATTGTTCTGGCCGCAGCCCCAACTCTTGAGCTGCGTAAAGTACCGGTTCAGCGTGCGGCTTGAGACGGTAAGTGCTTTCTTGCGTCACCACCACGGAGAAATATTCCGTCAGCTCATGCTGTGTCAAAAAAGCGAACGCATCCCGACGCGGGCGGGTGGTAACTACACCCAACGGAGTTCCTTCAGCGTGTAGGTACGCCAACACTTGCTCCACCCCGGGGATGAGCGAGAAGAGAGCTGACTGCCGGCGGCGCAACCGGCGCCGTAAGTAAAAGAAGAAGGTATCCAACCCGACCATATCCAACATCGTGACCACGCCATTCATGGGAGTTTCGCCGAACATCACAGCGCGACGAGCTAGCCGGGCAGCTCGCTCCTCACCCAAGAAGCGGAAATGCTGCGCCAAACTGGCAACTGCCTGGTCGTCAGTGTCCATCAACGTCCCGTCCAAGTCAAAGAGCCAAGCACGCACATCTGTAATGGGAAAAGTTACTTTCATTTTTCGCACCTGCAATTATAATTAAAGTAGAATTTCATCCAATTAGAAATAGATTAATCGAAACCAGTTTTTAGTTTGAAAAATCATGGAAGGAGAGTAAATATGGCAGATTCTACGGCTGACAAACAAGAACTCTTCCGTCCAGGCAAAGCCGAGTGGTTGCGCAAAGAAGGCGGTCAAAGTTTAGATGGTGACCAAAAGGCACTCTTACTAGCCCTGATGCAGCTAGAAGCCGCATCAGGCCGTGAGTTGACGCCAGAGGAAACCCAAACCATAGAATCGTTAGGTGAGCAATTGCCGGATAACACCACGGAACAACTCCGCCAAGCAATGCAACAATTGGTCCAATCGCCAACTGATCCTGACCGCAAGATCAGTTGGCCTAAGCTAAAGGATGATTAAAGAGCTAGCTACCTGACAGTTTCTAATACTTTATCCCTCTTGAGACTTCTTCAACCCCCACAAGTCCAAGACCACGATAGTAGCCGTTAGCAACAAGGGCGCAGCGGTCAAGAGTGGTGATTCGGTGCGCACGACGTAGGTAGGTCCGGACGGGGGATGTACTATCTCTCCCAGCCAGATGCCCAAAGCGCCATCCTTTTCTACTGAATTGGCGGGCAGCACAAAAATCTCATAAAACTGCTCGCTATAACGGCTGCCCCGCGCCTCGATTTGATTCCCATCGGCGAGCGTGACGCGGTAGCGTGGCAGGTGTAGCAACATACGGTCTACAATCGTCCAATGCTCCTCAATCGTGGCGATAGTTTGCTCGTTATGTTCCACAAAGAGATAAAAGCGATCCCCTCGCCACCAACTACGATCCTCCCAATTGAGATGTGCTATCCGGTCACCGTTGGCTTTCCTGAAAAAGATAGTCTCAGGCCGAGTTTTAAGCCCGGTCCCCGGCCAACGCGCCGTCATTTGAAGCTTATCCTCCGCATCAGTTAACCGATAGCGGTAGGTATAAACTTCAGAAAAAGCATCACGATAGAGATGGTAGATCACTTTGTAGCCCCGGAATTGGCGGTTTCCAATGATTGCAACAGAGCCGTGGCCCCCTCTCTATTCACGCCACGCGATTGCCCCTTCTCTACATCCTCGGTGACAATGCCCAGTTCGGTGAGCAGATCGATGATGCGTGCCGAGCGTGTATAGCCAATCCGCAGATGTCGCTGGAGCAGAGAGATGGAAGCGCGATCTTCAGCCAACAATATTTCTACGGCAGCGGGTACCAATTCATCCGCGAAGCGCTCTGAAGGATCATCAAA
The DNA here is from genome assembly GCA_034717835.1 of Chloroflexota bacterium. Lineage (GTDB taxonomy): Bacteria > Chloroflexota > Anaerolineae > B4-G1 > SLSP01 > G713. The sequence goes on along the minus strand of JAYELZ010000256.1, from coordinate 57,236 downwards.
TTCGGGGAAGAGCGCCGGCTGGACCAGCGCGTCGTGCAATCCTACGGGGGGCGTGGGAATGGCAGCTTCTGGCACAGTGGCACCAGGCTTGGAGTTCCTGAACCAATACTCCAACAACCGCTCAATCTCGTGGTCGGAGACAAAAGTCCCCTGCAAGCGTAACGGATGCCCTACGTCGGGAGCCTGGAAGAGCATATCGCCGCTCCCCAGTAACCGCTCCGCGCCGGGCGTATCTAAAATCACCCGCGAATCTACGGATGAGGCCACGGCGAAGGCAATCCGCGCGGGGAAGTTGGCCTTGATCAATCCCGTAACCACGTCGGTGCTGGGCCGCTGGGTGGCGATGATGAGGTGAATACCCGTAGCCCGCGCCATTTGGGCCAGGCGACAGATCACTCGCTCCGTATCCTCGGCAGATTTCATCATCAAATCGGCCAATTCGTCCACCACTACGACGATGTAGGGGAGCAGCTCCTCCTCCAAGTGCTCTGCCGCATGGCGGTTAAAAGCGGCGATATTCTGGCTCCCCACGCTGGCAAAGCGGCGGTAGCGACTATCCATCTCGCGCATGACCCACTTTAGCGCCGGGACGACTTTCTCAACGTCCACAATGACCGGCGCTAAGAGATGCGGTAGCTGATTATAGGGAGTCAATTCCACCCGTTTGGGATCAATGAGCAGCAGACGCAAGGTCTCCGGGGTATTCTGGAGCAAAAGCGCGCTGATAATAGCGTTAATGCAAACGGACTTCCCGGCTCCCGTCGCCCCGGCGATGAGCAGATGAGGCATGGCCTGCAGGTCGACGGCGACGGCTTGCCCAGAGACATCCTGCCCCAAGCCCATGCGGAGAGTGCTCTCCAATTGCGCGAAGGCTTTAGATTCCATCACCTCCCGCAACCCTACCACTGCCGACTCCACGTTGGGGACTTCAATACCGACCAGGCTCTTACCGGGGATAGGAGCTTCAATGCGGATAGATTTCGCGGTGAGGGCTAAGGCCAGATCGTCTGCCAACGAGGCAATTTTGCTTACCTTGATCTTGGTCCGCTTGCCGCTGCGCGAGGTGCGGAAGAGGGGTTCGACGCCAAATTGGGTGATTACCGGCCCGGTATTGGTCTCTAACACCTTGACCGGTGCGCCCAGGCTGACCAATGTCTCCTCGATGATACGGACTTGGTTGCGAATCAAGTCGAGGCTATAGCTCTGCTCGGTGCTGGACGTCAAAATTTTAGCAATGGCCGGGAGCCGCCACTCTGAACCCGGCGGCCGCGGGATTATAATCTCGGTCTCTGCTTCTTGAGCAGCTGGAGTATTGATTTGGAGCGCCGGTTCTTCCGCAGGCGGTGGAGATTTGGGCTTGCGCCGGCGCGCAGCCGAATTTCTGGCGGTGACAGGAGCAGTTGCTTGACGTTGCCGCGTGACCTCCACCCCCAGCGGCTCTTTCGCGGTAGCGGCCACCAGCAATTTCCCCCGGTGAAAAACACTGGAGAGCAAATCACCCCAGTAACTCGAAACAGCGACGAGTGAAGTTTCAGCAACCAGAACAATCACTCCCACCCAGCCCAGCAGCAAACTGCTCAGAGCACCAATTGGCCCTAGAACATTAACCAACCCTTTAAGGAAGGTTCCGCCCACATAGCCCCCACCCTGCCCTTTCCGAATCAAGCTAGTGATATCTTCTGCCGGCCAAACAAAATAGGTAGCGATGAAATGCAACGTCGCCAGCAGCATCAAGAACCCTATCCCAATTCCCACCAACTGCCGAGCGGTGAGCTTAAGTGAGTGTGTTTCAAAGTGCCGGAGCACTAACCATAATCCGAGACCACCAAAAAATAACGGGGTAATGTAGAGTCCCCAACCGCAGGTTTTCAGCAGCCACGCGAGCCAATACGTAGTCAGTGTACCTTGTTCTGGCGAGGCGAGACTAAGCAGGGTCAGAAGGGATATCGCGAGCAAGCAATACCCGCCGATGTCCAGCCATTGATCTCGGCTAAGTTTGATTAAAGGCTTGCGTTTTTTCTTCCGACGTTTTTTGGCCATCTAGGTCCTGAGGTGTAAGTACGTAACCAACTCTAGCTAATTTCAAAAGCCATGCGGCTGACAAACCATATTATACCAGATGCGGCTTGAGAATTAGCCGGCTAATACCGCTCCCAATGGACGCGCTGCGCATCGTACTGCGTGCGCGCCGGTTTCTCCTCTGCCGGATAACCCAGATAGACCATCGCTAACGGCGTGACCTGTGGAGGTATCGCCAACACGTCCGCCAGACGCTTGATAAAACTCTTCAGGGGATATACGCCAATCCAGACTGCGCCCAGACCCAAGCCGGCGGCGGCGATGAGGATATTTTCGGTGGCCGCGCTGCAATCTTGCTCCCAAAAGCGTTTGGAGGCAGCGTTGCGGGCCAAATCCAGGTTGCTAGCAATGACGATGGCTGCGGTGGCATTGTAATTAGCGGTGCGAAATTTACGGCGCAACTGTGCGAATGTCGCGGCTTCCGTCACCACGATGAATTCCCAGGGACAGCTATTGCTGGCACTGGGAGCAGCCATAGCTGCCTGCAACAGTTGCCTGAGGAGTTCTCTACTTACCGGTTGGGAAGTGTACTTACGTATACTTCTACGTTGGAGGAGATATTGCATGATTTCGGGCATCTGTCTCTCCGGGGATATTTCTATTCGCAGAACATTACTACTAAATAGCCCGGACAATTAAGTCCGGGCTAGAATGCTAATCTATTGCACAACTATTTCTTCTTCCCGAACATCCCCCCTAATCCGGCGGTCAGATTCTCGATCTGCCCGCTGGCCGCTTCGTTGGCCAGTACACCAGCCACTTGCCCGGCCAGAGGTGCGGGTAATTTCTCTTTGAGATAGTTGACTACCGTCTCCACTGCGTTCTTGGCAGCAGCTTCAGGTAAACCGGTTTTCTTCATGACTAACTTGATTAATTCTTCCATTGTTTCCTCCTTAAAGGATATTTGAGTTGCTATTGATTTAGGTTCTTCGAGAATTCGCGGGGTCGCGTTAAAATTAACTCCAGATTAGCACGGAAAAAGTGAAAATCAGTGTAATCCGGGTAATCTGGGGTGAAAAACTTTCGTCGCGAGGCACTTGCCCCGCCTAGTCCCAGAGACCCTTGATTTATAAAAGATACTTTCTCAGCACAAGCCTAAGTCTACTACAAAAACTAAGAATTTTACCGCTAAGGCACGAAGACGCCAAGAGTTAAAATTTAACCTTCAGGAATTATTTTTCCTTAGCGGCTTGGCGTCTTTGCGGTGAACTGCCTTTCTTCAAGCAGCTCGCTCTTGAAACTGTCAAAATAACCTAACTGCCATTCCCGAACGGTTAATCGTACCAGCCCCAATACTCAGGAATTTCGAACGACTCGATTTCCGCCCGGCGACTATCCAAGAGCCGGTAAGCGCGATTGATAGTGTAATGATAGGCCATCCAACCGGCGCGCTCCTGACGCGCATCTAATTTATTCAGGTTACTGTGCAGCCGACCGCCCGCATCTTGGCGGATTTCAGCGTCCTCACTGGACAAGAGCGTGAGTAACTGCGGCGTGACATCCTCCGAAAGAGAACCCAAGTAATCCACATCCAACTCCAGGCCCCACTGGTAGCGTTCCAAATTGCGCCGGAAGATGAAGACCTCTGGATTGAGCAAGTCTAACGTCACCGTAAAGCCGAGCGCAACCACCAGAGCGGCGATGGCGAAGAGGCGCGTGCGGCGCGTGCAGAGCATCCATAGAAAGAGCGCGAAGAGCACCGCCAGCCAGATCATGAAGACGTGGGGCAGCAGGCGCAACCAGGTGAAACCGTAGGTGATCTCGTAAAGGTTCAAGCGTTGGAAAGCCGAGACCAAGATGATGAGCGTCAGGGCGATCAATAGCGCGCTGCCGGCCAAGAAGATGCGATGTTGCCGGGGGCGCGGGCGGCAGGTGATGAAATCCAGCACCAGAATCACAGCCAACGTGAGCAGCGAAACCACCAAGAGCTCGAAGAAGCCATGTCGCGCGTACTCGGAATAGGTCAAGTCGTGGCGCTGGAGGAAGGCTTCCCCGCCGAAGTGGGCGGCGAACTGGATACCGACGAAAATCCCAAAGAGCACGTCAATGCTGAAGAGCACCACTGCCGCCTCTACTGCGCCTAGAGCAGAGCGAATATCGAAGGGGGATTCTGTCGGAGCATCCGTGGTGTCGCCGTCCGCCGGCGCGGCGTGGGGAGATTCCACCGCTAGCGGCTGCTGGGCGCTACGGGTGAGCGCGTAGGTCAATCCGCCCACAACCACCCACCCCAAGCCCAGGGTGAGAAATGTACGCCCGATCAAGTCAGGGCTAAAGATATCGCGGACAAATTCTTTGAAAAGCGGATCGGCGGAGGCAAAAAGCACCCCAAAGATGATGAGCAACGGCATGGCGATGAGCAACCCCACCAGCCCGCGCCCCAAGAGTTTCCGGCTCCCGCCATATTTCTTCAAGGACTCGTTGCTCCGCTTAAGCAGGGGGAAAGGTAGTACCAGCGAAAGGGAAATGCTCTCGAAGAAGACCCCGATGTAGCCACCTAAATTGAGCGTACTGAGGGGCAAACTGCGCAGGCCATAGGCTTGGAAACTCAAAAGGAGCAACGCGCCGCAGATATTCAGCGCACGCAACAAAGGCGCCGCACGGAGTGCCGACATCACCGTCAAGAAAAGTAGCGCCCCACTCAACCAGAAATTGGCCTTGACGAGTTGTGCTCGCTCCGCCAACGCCAATCCAAAGAGCGCAATCAAGAGCAACAAACTGAAGATGGGCACGGAGATACCCCACGGTTGAGCATAGAAGAGCCAATCCCCCAACAAGCCCAAGAGCAGACCACTGGCCGCAATCAAAACCGGATACTTAATTTTGGAAACATTCATAGTTGACCTCCTCGAAAATGGCAAATAGCAAATCGACAAACCTACTAACGCAGATTTCAGAGATTACACTCGGCGTGACACAGCTGGGCGTAACGCTGGCTAAGTCAGCGCGACCTCTAGCGCCTCGCGGACGGAGCGCACGGCGACCACGTTAAGTCCTTCAGGTGCGCGGAGTTTTTCGCGGCGCAGGTTGCGCGGTACAACGACGGTTTTGAAGCCCAGACGCGCAGCCTCCTTGAGTCGCGCTGCCAGCCGCCCCACGGAGCGCAGTTCACCGGAGAGACCGATTTCGCCCACCAGCGCCAGGTCTGCGGCTACAGGCCGATCACGTATGCTGGAGGCGAGCGCCGCCGCCACGGCCAAATCGGCCGCCGGCTCCTCAATTTGCAGTCCGCCCACCACATTGGCGAAAATATCCTGGTCGGAGGTGTGCAGCCCCACGCGGCGACTGAGCACGGCGATAACTAAAAGCAAACGATTGAATTCCAAGCCGTTGACGGTACGCCGGGGATTGCCGAAACTGGTGGTGTTCGCCAGCCCCTGGATTTCTACCAGGAGCGGGCGCGTGCCTTCCATGGTGACGGCGATGGCGGAACCGGCCACGTTGACCATGCGTTCGGCCAGAAACATCTCTGAGGGATTCTCAACTTCGATCAATCCCTCCTCACGCATCTCAAAGACGCCCACTTCAGAGGTGGCCCCAAAGCGGTTTTTGACGCTGCGCAGAAGGCGGTATGTGTGGAAATGGTCGCCTTCCAAGTAGAGCACAGTATCAACGATATGCTCCAGCACCTTCGGCCCGGCGATCACACCAGATTTGGTGACATGTCCCACCAGAAAAACGGGGACATTCTGACTCTTGGCCCACCGTTGGAACCGGGAGGCGCACGCGCGCACCTGGCTCACGTTGCCCGCCGCCGAATCCAACTCGCTGGTGTGGGCGGTTTGGATGGAATCCATGATTAAGACTTGGAGCGTGGGGAGCAAACTAGCTTGTTGGAGTACGAAATCCACATTGGTTTCCGACAATACCTGGATCGTATCGCTCGTAATCCCCAAGCGGGCGGCCCGACGTTTGAGCTGCCCCGGTGACTCCTCACCGGAGACGTAGAGCACGGGGTGTTGTGCATCCCCCAGGAGCGCAGCGATTTGAAGCAGCAGGGTGGATTTGCCGATACCCGGTTCGCCACTAATCAGCACAATGGAACCGGGAACCAAGCCTCCGCCTAACACTCTAGAGAACTCAGCATTGGCGATGGGAATGCGGGTATGCCCGCTCAAATCCACCTGACTGAGCGGCCTAGGATGCGCCCGGGTACTCCCTCCACGGTCCATCACGCGAGCAGCGGGATGCTCCTCTCGAATAATTGTCTTCTCTAGCGAGTTCCAGGCCCCACAATGCGGGCATCTGCCTATTGACTTGATGAAACTCCAACCGCATTCTCGACAAATCCAACGAGTCTCTGTTTTAACCATGATCAATCCTTGAGCTAGTCAGGTAGTCGTTAGTCGTTAGTCGTTAGTCGTTAGTCAGGTAGTCGTTAGTCGTTAGACCTTTGACTTAAAGCCTGAAATTATTGTCCGCCTCGGCGAGTAATGGCTGCGCCGCATCTTTGGGAGAGAGCAATGGAGAGGTAATCGGCCACTCCACGCCAATCTCCGGATCGTCCCAGCAAATGCCCCGGTCGTGGGCGGGCGAGTATTCAACGGTCACTTGATAGACCACGTCCGCCTCCGCGCTCAAGACGCAGAAGCCGTGGGCAAAGCCCGGCGGGATGTAGAGCAATCGGTGATTTTCCGCCGAAAGCCGTACGCCGACCCATTGTCCGTAGGTGGGGGAACCGTGTCGAATATCGACACCCACATCGAAAATCTCTCCGCAAATCGCCGTAACCAATTTACCCTGTGCCAACGGAGCCTGCTGATAGTGCAAACCACGCAGCACATTGCGGCTGGAGTGCGAGTGATTGCTCTGCACCAGGTGCGGGATACCGTACTCCGCATAGGCAGAATGTTGGTAAGTTTCCAGAAAAAAGCCCCGGTCATCGGCGAAGACGCGCGGGGCAATCAAGATAACTTCGGGAATAGCTAAGCGGGTGAATTGGGTCATGGTTATTAGTCCTTAGTTAAGTCAAAGGTCAAAAGTTGAAAGTCGTTAGTCGGGGAGTCAATAGTCAAGGACCAAATTATCCAGCGTTTCAATTTGTGTCCAAAACCTGTTTTACTTGCTGCAACGTGAAACGCTCAATTCCCCTGTTCATAGAGCACCGTTCCTTTGCTCAAAACTTCTTCCCGAAAGAATGGTCGTTCCAAAGACAACTGTTCAAATTCCTCCGGCGTATAAACCAAAATGTCAGTGCCTACCGTGGGTTGCAAAAGTAACCGTTTTTGATGCAGTCGTTGGAAAAATGGGAGCGAGGTCCGCTCTACGATTAGCAGATCAATATCTGACCAACGATGCAATTCCCCCTTGGCTAACGAACCAAAAAGAATTATTTTTTCTGGTGAGCCATGAGTGGTTAGCAAGCGCAGATAACGCGCCAATTCTAATTGTAATTGTTCTTGACGTTCCACCAGAGCTTGAGAAGGGACCTCTTCTTTCGACATAGCCTGTCTCCTCTTACGTTTACCTCAAAGTCTCGCCAACGCGGCCTTCATACGCTCTAAGCCCTCCACCAGGAGCGCGCGCGGCGTGCCAAAGTTGAGCCTCACAAAGCCGGCGCCATCGGGGCCGAAAATCGCGCCATCGTTGAGCATGACGCGGGCCTCGGCGCGGAAGAATTCGGAGGGGTTGCCGGGGATACCGCTCTCGCGGCAGTCCAACCAGGCCAGGTAGGTGCCCTCTGGCCGCGCCATCTGGATGCCGGGCAGCTGTTGTTGCACAAAGTCATACGTGTAATCGCGGTTGGACTCCAAGTAATGGAGCAGCGCGGTGAGCCATGATTGCCCCTTTTGGTACGCGGCCAGGGCCGCCGTCAAACCCAAGATGTTGGGATGCCCCAGCAAGCCGCGTCGCCCGGTCTGGAACGCTTTCCGCAGTTCTGGGTTGGGAATCACCGCGAATGCGCAGCCCAAACCCGCAATGTTGAAGGTTTTGCTCGGAGCCATCAAGGTGATGGTGCGCGCAGCAATCTCCGGCACCAAAGAAGCGATGGGGCGATGTTGCGCCTCGCTAAAAATCAAGTCGCCGTGGATTTCATCGGAGCAGATAAAGAGCTCGTGGCGCAGACAGAGCTCCGCCATCTGCCGCAACTCCGCCTCGGTGAAGACTCGTCCTACGGGGTTATGCGGGTTGCAGAGCAAGAACATCCGCGTACGGGCCGTGATGGTCTCCTCAAAAAGTTCCCAGTCCACCGTATAGCGACCATCCGGTTGCCGCGTCAAGGACATGTACTGCGAGTGGAAATCTGCGTTTTTCGCCGCGTGCAAGATGGGCGGGTAAACGGGGGTTTGCACAAGCAACCCATCCCCTGGCTCCAACAAGGCTTGCGCCGCCACGTTAAAGCCGGGTACCACGCCGGGCAACATCACGATATCTTGCGGCGCCACCTGCCAGGCGTAGAGCCGTTGGAGCCGCTCCACGATGGCCGCGCGCAAAGCGGGCGGAGTGCTGCCGTAGCCAAAGACGCCGTGCTCCACCCGCGCGCGCAAGGCTGCCATCACCGGCTCTGGAGAGCGGAAATCCATATCGGCCACCCACATGGGTAACTCGTCGGCGTCACAGAAATTCCATTTGATGCTTTCGGTATCACGGCGCGGAATGATAGTATCAAAATCGTAATTCAAGTTAAACCTCCGGTATTTGAGAAAAAACCAAGATTTCACCACGGGGCCACGGAGAGCACAGAGATGCTAAACTTACCAGAGAGTGTGCCATCAAACATAGACCGATAAAGTCCAATTTTCCTCCGTTAAATTTTGGACGCAGACGGGCGTAAATTTTTTTAGTTTTTTCATCTGCGTCCCCTTTGGAAAGCTGTCAAGCAGCTAGTCCCTATCCGCTACTCCTCTTCCACGATGCGCAAGTGCAGCTCCGCCAACTGTTGGGCAGAGACCGCTGAGGGCGAATCCGCCATCAAGTCGGCGGCCTGACTGGTCTTGGGGAAGGCGATCACCTCGCGGATATTATCCACGCCTGCCAAGAGCATCACCAGCCGATCAATGCCAGGTGCTATGCCGCCATGCGGCGGCGCGCCGTAGGAGAAAGCCTCCAGCATGTGGCCGAAACGCGCTTGCGTCTCCTCTTCCGAGTAACCCAAAATGCTGAAGATATCCTTCTGGATTTTAGGATCATGGACACGGATGCTGCCAGAAGCCAACTCGTAGCCGTTGCAGACCAGATCGTAAGCATCAGAGAGTACAGCGGTGGGATCAGCCGACATCTCTGCGTAGGTGTTGGGCCGGGGCATGGTGAAGGGATGGTGCGCAGCCTGCCAGCGTTCCTCTTCCTCGTCCCAGGCGTACATCGGGAAGTCCAGCACCCAAGCAAAAGCTAATAACTCTGGATCAACCAACTCCAAGCGGTCGCGGAAGGTGAGCCGTAGAGCCGAGAGCGCGGCAGCTACTACCGCCGGTTCGTCCGCCACAATGCAGACCAGGTCGCCCTCTACGGCCCCCGTCTGCGCGGCGATCAATGCCAACTCTTCCGCCGAGAAGAACTTAACCGCCGCGCCCTTCACTCGCTCCGGGAGGTAGGCGAACGTCACCAGTCCCTTAGCGCCGGCCGTCTTAGCCAGCCCAATCAGTTCGTCGGTCTGGCGGCGGGAATACTTGGCGCAACCTGGCGCTACCAGCGCCTTGATCTGCCCACCGGATTTCACCACGCGCTGGAAAACCCGGAAGCCGCTGGTGTGCAGTTTATCAGTCAAATCCACTAGCTGCATCCCAAAACGGAGATCGGGCTTGTCGGTGCCATACTTAGCCACGGCTTCAGCGTAAGAGAAACGCGGGAAAGGCGAAAGGAGCCGTTTCTCCGGCGTCACTTGCTGCACCAGTTGGGTGAAGAGCTCTGCCATCAAATCCAGAATGTCATCGCGTTCGACAAATGAGATTTCCAAGTCCAGCTGGGTGAACTCCGGCTGGCGGTCGCCGCGCAAATCCTCATCGCGAAAACAGCGCGCGATCTGGTAGTATTTCTCATAGCCGGCCACCATCAACAGCTGCTTGAGCTGCTGCGGGGATTGCGGCAGTGCATAGAATTTCCCCGGATGCACGCGGCTGGGCACCAGATAGTCGCGCGCGCCCTCCGGCGTGGATTTAAAGAGATACGGCGTCTCGATTTCTATAAAACCGGCCTCATCCATAAAGCGGCGGATGAAACTCACCACCCGGTGACGCAAAACCATGTGGCGCTGCATGGTTGCGCGGCGCAAGTCGAGGTAACGGTAACGCAAGCGCAAGCTCTCAGTCAGGTTAACATCATCCTTGTAGATGTAAAAGGGCGGGGTTTCCGAGGTGTTGAGCACCTTAATCTCACTGGCCTCTACCTCAATTTCGCCCGTGCCCCACTCCACATTCACCTGAGCGGCGGGACGGGCTTGCACCGTCCCACGCACTTGTAAGACATACTCACTGCGCACCTGCGCGGCGACGGCATGGGCTGCGGGCGCCGTATCTGAGTTAACCACCACCTGGGTCAGACCCTCCCGATCCCGCAAGACGATAAAGATCACGCCCCCATGATCGCGGCGCAAATTCACCCAGCCGGCCAGCGTGACTTCTTCTCCTGCCTGGGTCACTCGTAATTCTCCACAGGTATGATTTTTCAACATAAATCCTCTCCTTAATGGGACGCAGACGAACACTGATCAAAAAATTTTCAAGGGGGAACTAAAAAAATCTGCGTTCAAAACTAGAAATATCAGGTAACTAACTGCGACTATACCATACGCGCTTTAGATGTACAACCCCCAGCGGAATAAAGAGCAAGGCCACGGGCAGCAGTGAACAGGAGCGTGGCGGGGTACTCCCATTCACCGGGAGCCGGGCCGGAACTAACGGGGTCTCCTCCCTAGCCGGCAGAACTGGCAACTGCTGCTCTTCAGTCGCCGTCGCAGTCAACAACGGCCCGCTCTCTGTCGGTGTGGGGGTGGGCAACCGAAAAGGAGTAGCTGTGGGAGTTAACGTGGCTGTTGGCATAGCCGTTGGCTTGACCGTGGGCGTAAAAGTCGCCGTGGGGGAGGGCAACAGCGTCGCGGTAGGCGGCGGGGTCAATGTGGGAGAAACCGGCGTCGCGGTCGGCGGGATCACCGTGGGCGGTGCGGGCGTAGCGGTAGGCGGCACGCTCTGTTGGCGGTATTCATTGGCTAACTGCGCGGTCAAGTTGAGGTAAGTATCTCCGTACAAGTGCGATGGCTCAATATAAGTCCCTTCTAACCATTCGTTGAAGCTGGTGATGGCCACCATGTCGGCCCCACTCTCCCGCGCTCCGCGCCAACAAGTGCGGTAATAGTTGCCCCCGTCACGCGGCTGGACAAAAGCATCCGCACGTCCCGTGACGTAATCATCGTAACCGGGCATGGTTGTCGCTACCCAATAGCGAGAAGTTCCCTGCGCCGCACTCCACTGCCGCACCTCACTTCCCCAGCGGAGCAACACGCTATCTGGCTCAATTGACCAAGCCACGCTGTAAAGATAAAGTCCATCAAAAACCCGCAGATAATCGGTCTCTAATCCTTCAGCGATCCAGAGCATAGTATGTTGCGGGTCGATCTGTTGGCGCAACGCGAGCCAACTTTCCACCGAGTATTGATTCTGCCGCCAGAAAAAGACCACCGGTCGGCCATCCGCGCGCAGGTATCCGGGGTGCGCGGCGTGGGTATCACGCAGCGCCGTCAACGCCGTCACCAGCTCACTCTGATTGTTGATGAACGGCCCCGCAATATCCACCGTCAGCGCCGCTTTTAATCCGTGGGCCACCGCTTTATCCAACAGAATTCGCATATTAGTCTCGGTCTGGTTATTCTCCACTTGAGGGCCGAGCCAATCCAAGACCAACGCATCCAAGCCCGCCTGCTGGGCCTGCACCACATGCCTCTCGATGGTGGTCGGGTCAGCGGAGAGGTAGGGTTGCGTCGGCTGATCTGGGAGCGCCAGCCCCCAGGTGTTCCAGTCGAACCAGGCGTAATAAAAGGCTACAACCAAACGTTCGCCTCCCGTCTGAGCCGCCAGGGGCTGAACTGGCAATAATAAACCTAACAATAAAAGTATTCCCCAGCATTTTTTCAGTTGGCGCACAATTCCCTCCAGTTTAGCGACTCGGTGTATCAATTATAATTGTTATACACGCCCAAACATGCCCTTTCTTTTCGCTGGACACGCATTCTGCCTCATAGTATAATACAATCGTCAATTAAAACCTGAAACTCTGGACTGGAAGATTTCAAATCCACACCCAGCTAAAAAAAGGAGTCCAACGCATTATGAATTCAGTAATTGGCTTTGTAGTAGCTTTAGTACCATTGATTGTTTTACACGAAATGGGGCACATGTTCATCGCCAAATGGCTAGGCGTCTGGGTTAGAGAATTCGGTATTGGCCTCCCGCCGCGCATCGTGAAGTTATTCAAGTGGCAAGAGACGGAATTCACCCTCAACTGGCTGCCGCTGGGCGGCTTTGCCCGGATGGAAGGCGAAGAGGATCTCACAGGTACCGTTGAGCCTCCCGCGGAGGAAGAACTAACGCTGCTGGTGGAAACTCAGGAACCCGTGCTAATGGACGAAGATGATATGAGGCCATACGCAACGGAGAAAGTGCCGCCAACGGCGGCTGAACTCCAGGCCGCCCACGAGCATAGCCTTTACGCTAAATCGCCCGTCAAACGCATCCTCATCTACCTGGGCGGCCCGCTGATGAACTTACTAACCGCCTGGGTGCTGGCAATTCTGCTCTTCACCACCGGCATCCCTATCGTTGATGAGATGCTGGTACGTATCACGCAGGTCGCGCCGCATTCACCGGCCGCAGAAGTCAACTTGCAGGCGGATGATGTCATCCTCGCCATCAACGGAGAGCGAGGGTTGGACATAGAGGAAGTAATAGCGCGTACCCAGCAACAGCTGGGCCAAGAGATGACGCTCACCGTGGGACGTGGCGACGCAGAGCTCACCGTCGCACTCACCCCACGCATCGCTCCACCCGCGAACGAAGGTTCCATGGGCGTCATGCTCCAGGGCGAACCGACCGAGTATCACATTGAAGCGGTACCCATCGGCCAAGCACTGCTGCAAGGCAGCCGGACCTTCTTCTTCATCACCTGGAAGACCATCTGGATGCCGGTGGAGCTGGTACAGGGACTAATTCCAGCCGAAGCCGCCCGCCCGGTAGGAATTATCAATATCAGCCGGATCGCTTATCAGAGCATTGAGCAGAGCTTCACACAAGGGACGTTAGTCCCCATCCTCAACCTGCTCATCCTGGTCAGCGTCAGCCTGGGGATTTTCAACCTGTTACCCATCCCGGCCTTGGACGGGGGACGCATCCTCCTCACGGTTATTGAGTTGCTCAGAAAAGAACCGCTCAGTCCCCGCTTGCAAGAACGCATCCACCAGGTGGCTTTATCCATACTCCTCCTGATCTTTGCAGTGATCACCGTCTTGGATCTGCTCCATCCGGTCGATTTACCGGCGCTGCTGCCCTAGAACACAAATAGCAATCTGTGGATAAACAAGGAGTACCACATGGATTTTAGCGAATACGATCCTACGACCAACAAAGAAGAACTCTGGCAAGCCTTAGAAGAACACCAGCAACTGCCTGACGCCAAGCAATGGGCGCAGTTAGCCAGTCTATCGGTGGCCGAGCAGGAGCGGTTGGCTCAAGTTTGGCGGCGACTTCCCATCACGGAACGTCGGCGATTGCTCACCACGCTCATTGAACTAGCCGAAAATGACTTCGCCCTAGATTTCAGCGCCGTCTTCACGCTGGCGTTGACCGATCTCGATGGACAAATCCGCGCCGCCGCTATCCAGGGACTGTGGGAAGAGCAAGATGTACGTCTCATCTCCCAACTAGGACACTGCCTCTCGGAAGATGCAGAAGAGGCCGTCCGCTTGGCCGCCGCGCAAGCTCTGGCTAATTTCATTCTCTGGGGCGAGCTACAACAAATCTCTCCCTATTTTTTCGAGAAAGCTTACCACTTCCTGCTTGAAGCGCATCGCAAGCCAACCGAGACCCTGGAAGTACGCCGGCGGGCACTGGAATCCCTGGCCTACGTCGGGGAACCAGAAATAACAAAATTGATTCAAGCCGCGTACGAAGACCCTGCAGAGGAAATGCAGCTCAGCGCCGTTTTCGCCATGGGACGCAGTGCGGACTCGCGTTGGAGAGGCACCGTCACCCGACACCTGGAATCCGCAAATCCCGCCATGCGCTACGAAGCGGTCCGCGCTTGCGGCGAACTGGCTGTGAGCACGGCCATCCCCACGCTCATAGAGTTGACTCAGGATGTGGATGCGGAAATACAACAAACGGCCTTATGGGCCTTGGGCCAGATCGGCGGGGAACGCGCGCGCCGCACGCTGCAACGCTATCAAGATTCCGAGAATGAGGTGTTACAAACGGCAGCCGAGGAAGCCCTCCAAGAGCTAGAATTCCTACACCAAGACCTCAACAAATTCTACGCTGCTCCAGAGGAGTTCAACGGGGAAGGCGAATTGAGCTGGGAAGAAGAGTGGCATCCGTGGCAACGACCAGTAGATGATATCTGAAGTTGAACTGCGACCCTAATACAAAATCCAAGTTCTTTCAGTAGCGCCAACCTGTATTGCGAGGGAAATTAACCATGAGAATTTACCGCTGCGCGCTTTTGATTATCTTATCACTACTCCTGGCGTTGCCAGCGTTGGCTCAAGGCGAGCCAACTACGGAGCATAGCTACTCCTTTGGTCAAAGTTTACAGATAACCTTGGAACTACCGGCGGATAATCCCGCAACTGAGGCGCAACTCTTTTTGCGCCTCAGTGACGAAAATACCGTAGTACAAACCGTAGCAGTAGTAGCTGGGCTAGCGCATTATCAACGCGATCTCCACACCCGACCGCTACCGCCATTTTGCCAGGTTACCTATTGGTGGCAATATCCCACCGCCGACGGGGTCCAATCCACGACGACCAAACAGCAGTTCCGCTACGAAGACACCCGCTTCAAATGGCAGACGCTGCAAGAAGAAACCTTTACCTTGCATTGGATTTCTGGCTCCGTCGCAGTGATGACCACGGGCAGCGACGCCGCTCGCCGCGCCCTGGAAGAAGTAACTACATCACTATTTGCAGAGGCTTCCACGCTAGTGCAACCTTTCCATATCTACATCTACCCTTCTCAGCCGGATCTCCAACAGGCGTTACGCTTGACCGGCCTAGAATGGGTAGGCGGTGAAGCGCGGCCAGAAGCTGGCGGTATTTTTATAGCCGTCCGCCCCACGGATGAAGCCCAACTCAAGTTGCAGCAATTTATCCCCCACGAAATTACCCATCTGCTACTCTACCAACAGCTGGGGAAAGCCGGCTACGAAAATCTCCCCACGTGGTTAAACGAAGGTTTGGCCTCACATTTTGAACAACGCCCCCAGAGCAGCTACCCGCTCGCCCTGGAGAGAGCGGCGCAAGAAAATGGCTATCTCCCGCTAAGCGACCTCTGCTCCTCTTTCCAATCCTTACCGACGGAACAGATCGTGCTGGCTTATGCAGAGAGCCAAAGTGTGACCAATTACCTCCAACAGACCTACGGCTGGTCCGGCATCCGCACACTACTGGCGGCCTATGTGGACGGGTTGGGGTGCTCGCGGGGCTTGCAAAGAGGCTTGGGGTTAGAATTACCGCAGTTGGAACGCGATTGGCAAGCCTGGCTGGCCGAAGATGAAAAACCGGTGGAGCCGACCCAACACTTCTGGACTGTGGGACTTATCTTGTGGAGCACGGTGGCTCCCTGGACATTGCTCACGCTATTGATACTTTTCCCCAGTCTCCTGTTCCTCATCAGCAACCGGTTGAAGATTCTCCGCGCCAGGTAAGCCCTCTATGTCCTGCGGTGAAATTTTTGCTTTTTGCCGTAGACTCACCCCCTCCATCCGGCTACATATCTTACACCAACAACCACAAAAATGCTGCACTAACGCGAACGCCTGGGTTTTGCAGCAAACTTTAGACTTTTGACTGGCAACTTTAGACTTATTTTCAAAGGAGAAACTAATGAATTCCAACATCTTTCCCATATTGATACTCAATGCTCGGCCAGGCGCCGGCAAGAGTGAAATTATTGACTATTTAACCAAGACCCCGCTGGCGGAACGCCAATCCCGTTTCCATGTCGGCAAGCTAGATAGCATTGATGATTTCCCCCTGCTCTGGACCTGGTTCGAGGAAGACGCCCTGCTCAACCGCAGGGGATACCCCCGTTTGCACAGCGATGCGCAAGGTTATTTCAAAGAGGAATACTTCTGGCATTTGTTAATTGAACGCCTGGGACTGGAGTATGACAAACGCCTACGCGACCACCCTCGTTATCAGCAGCAATATACTACGCTGATAGAGTTCTCGCGCGGCACGGAACACGGAGGATATCAAGCCGCTTACCAACACCTCTCCCCCCAAATTTTGCAACACGGGAGTTTGCTGTATGTCCATGTCTCCTACGCGGAATCTCTACGCAAGAATCGCGCCCGCGCCAATCCAGCACGCCCCGACAGCCTCCTGGAGCATAGCTTGAGCGATGAAAAACTTGAGCGGCTCTACCGTGAGGATGATTGGGAAACTGTCAAGGGGGACGCTACGCAATATCTAACCATCAAAGGAACGCGAATGCCTTACGCCGTTTTCGAAAACGAGGATGATGTCACCACGCCACGGGGAGCAGCCCTAGGCGAACGTCTAGAGAAGACATTATCCACCCTCTGGGAACGCTACCGAGCACGGTAAACATCCCTCATACTTAAAAACCAAAACCCGTCAGCCGCTAGCAAAATACCAACGGTTGACGGGTGCAATTGACCTCACTCTAAGCTACGTTTCCGCAGCTAATACCATAGGCAACGCTACAAAAAAGGTGGCTCCCTCATTAAGTTTGCTATCTACCCAGACGCGCCCTCCGTGCCGGCCCACAATCGATTTGACTAACGCTAATCCCAATCCAGTCCCGGGGATGCTGGTGGTTTCCCGCCGCTTTATGCGATAGAATTTCTCAAAAAGCCGGAGCTGCTCCTCCACCGAGATCCCCATCCCGGTATCGGTGACGTGTAGCACTACCTCTGCATCGCGCTCGTTGGCCACTAGTCCAAGGCGTACCTCTCCTGCAGCTGAGGTATATTTGATGGCATTATCGATCAAATTGCTGATAACTTGACGGAGCAGAATACGATCTCCCATGACAGAATACGTACCTTCGGAAGGCTCCAAATGCAATGAGATGCCTTTCTCCACCGCCCGTGCGCGCATAGAACTCACTGCTTCCAACATCACCAACCCCAAGCGACACGGCTCGGTGACAATCCCCACTCCGGCCTCGATCCGACGTAGATTGAGCAGATCATCAATCAGGTCTTTCATCTGCTCAATCCCCTTTAGAATCCGCTGCATGTACTCTTGCTGCTTATCGTTCAGCTGCCCCACCATCGTCAACATGCTCGTATAACCTTGAATAAAAGTAAGCGGGGCACGTAAATCATGGGAGACGGTGGACACAAACTCGGTCTTCATCTCATCTAATTCTTTGAAATGCGTCACGTCCCGTAGCACCACCACCCGACTACCATTTTCAATCTCAGAGAGACTCTTGACAGGCGCCACGCTAGCCACAAATACTCTTCCATCCGACAATTCAACCTCTACAGTCGGAGAAGCCGCCGGTTTATCATACGGGCGGACTAGCACCTCTTTAAGTTGGGCGGGAATCTGCTCCAATTGTGCCACTGGACGCCCATAAGCCAGTTCGCTCAACTTCAAGATACGCTGTGCAGCCGGGTTGATCAATAGCAGCTGCTGTTCTTGATCCGTGACCAAGATAGCGTCCGTAGTGCTGGACAAAATGGCAGCTAAGCGTTGGCGCCCTCCCTCTGCTGCCTGGAAGAGCCGCGTGTTCTCCACCAAAACCGCGGCTTGACTTACCAGCGTGTTGAGGAAATTCATACGGGCCTCGTCAAAGGCCGCCGGCTCACTAGCGCCCACCCACATCACCGCGACCATCTGCTGGTGAATCCGCACCGGGAAAGCGACCAAACTGCGCAAGACATCGTTGAGCGCCGGCATGATATTTTCTCGCCGCAGATATTGGCTCACCAACGGCTCGTGGCGGCGCTGCAAGGCTATAATGATAGCCTTATCTAGTTGTGCGAATGTCTCATGCTCTGCTCCCACCGAGAATAGCTGTTGAGAGTACTCATCGCTCTTCAAAACTACTAAACGAGCGACAACCGCCTGAGTCTCCGCCAATATACCTTCCAGAATTAACGGAACCCCTTCCTTCAATTCCAAAGTTGCAGAAACAGACTGCGAAACTTGCAAGAGAAGTGAGAGATCATTCAACCGGTCACGCAAACGGCGTCGCATCAACTCGAAAGAGCTCCCCAATCGCGCCACCTCGTCTTCGCCAGAGATATGCACCGGGGTTTCCAAATTCCCTTGTTCGATTTGATGAGTTGCCTCAGAGAGCGCCTCCAGCGGGCGGGTAATGCGCGCGGCCAACAAGGACAAGATCAAAGCCAACAAAATGCCGGTGCCCAATTGCACGTACAGCAAAGGATTAGAGATAAAAGCCGCCGCCTCTAAAACCACCGTGAAGGGCAAGCGAATCACCATTGTAATCCCGCGCACTACTTCGCGCAGATACACCAACACTCGATTCCCATCTGGGCCGACATCTTCATACGCTGCGCCATTTTCCATTGGATATGAGACTACATTCTCACTTGGTTTCCACGGGCGCAACACAACACGGGGATCGGGATAAGCAATGATTACATTCCGATCATCCAAGATAAAACCGGTTCCCTCGCCGCGAGTGCCCTGTAAGGTCTCTAGAACGCGCTTGGTACTAGGGTTGATGCTAAAATCCACCCGCCCCAGAATTGCACCGACAGCGACATCCCCCTCCAAAAGGGGATGGATGAATGTCAGTCGTTGTTCGCCACCAGGAAGAGCCGTCACATGCGTAGAGCGTGACATGCCAAAGTCTAAGGCTTGTGCTATCAGTTCCTGTTCCTCCGCCGTCAGCGGAGGCACAGGGATATCGGGGGGGACAGAAACTACTACTGCGCCGTCAGCATCCACCAGGAGCATTTCTTGGAAGAAAGGCACTACTCGACGATCGGTTTGCAAGACTGCCGCGCGGGTATCTGGTTCACGCAGAGCTGGAGCGACAGAGAATTCCTCCAGCAAATTGGAACCGGTGTAGTAAAAATTAGCGATACCGCTAGCCGCGGTATCAGCGCTCCGCGCCATCTCCCCCAAGGCTTGTTGGCGAGCGAGTGAGAGCGCCTGCTGGGTAACAGCCATAATCGAGAAGACAATACTCAACACCAGGAGCGGTACCAATGCAATCATTAAACGTGCGCGTAATGAACGCCGGAAGAGAGAGATTATGTCCGAACGTTGCACCGGACGAATGTCGGGCCACAGCCAGAAGAGCACTGTGAAAATAATTCCCACTGCCAAGCCACTCAACAGCCAGAGTAACCCCGCATCACGAAAAGGAGCAACTGCATAATCAACAACCAGCAGCGTGCCCAGAGACATAGATTCAACTAAACGATTGAAACTGAGCAATATCAAAGGAGCTAAAGCAGCTCCCACCGGAACAACCGACGGTAAACGTAAAATATCAAAAAGACTGCCCTGATAAGGCTGCTGCCAGAGCTCTCCCAACAACATACCCCAAACCGCCCAGGCAAAAGTGTCAACCAGAATTTGCGGAGAAACCCAAGCACTCGCCACCCCCGCCAAAAAGCCGGCAACCGCTCCCGGTCCCGGCCCCCACCACAGGCTAAGCGCACTTACTATCAATAACGCCACAAGAGAAAGTGTGGGGGGAGAGCGCAACACAGTAACCGGAACAATCAACAGCACCCCTCCCACTGACCGCGAGACAATCAAACCGGCACTGGCCGGCAAGAGCAGGAAGAGAGTCACAACAAAAATGAACCAGGCTTTGAGATCCATACGCTTGAAATCATTGCGCCGCGCAAATAGAAACCCCACCCCCAGAACCAAGTAAAGGCCCATCAAAATGAAACCCACCCAAGACTCTGGGAACATCAATGAGAATTGTCCTGGTTGCCGCCAAATTTCAAACTTAATACCCATAGAGCACACCTGTTGGGATGTCAGCATGAATCTAAAAAAGGATAGCTTACCCAACCATTGCTATACATGGACTCTTCCCAAAACTTCCCTTCATAATACATCGGAAAGATAAGATTGGCAACTACACAACTGAATATAAACTATTCTATCCCCAAAACTCCCTCATGCTACTTTTGGTTAGAAATGCCCTAAACATACATGGAATAACAATAGCTGCACTATGCCTCTTCCATAAAAAAGAACATCTCACTACAGAAACCTTCAGGAAACTAATTAGCCACCTTGAAGTTTTGCTCTCTTAAGCGTATAATCTGTTCCAGAGAATCTAACCACGAAACAGCAACCGGGGAGACTACCCCATGTCATACAACGTCTTAATTATAGATGATGATCTGGAAGCCTTACGCTTAATCGGTTTGATGTTGGAGCGCAAAGGGTATGTCATCCAAGCCGCATCTTCAGGGAAACAAGGATTGGCCAGTATCACAGAAACACCACCTGATCTTATCGTCCTGGATGTGATGATGCCCCAAATGGACGGGTACAAGGTAACCCAAGAATTACGCGGGAATCCTCAAACTGCCAACATTCCCATCCTCTTATTCACCGCCAAGAGCACTCTGGCGGACAAGATCAAGGGGTTTCAATCTGGAGCAGATGATTACATTACTAAACCCATTCACCCCGCCGAGTTGACGACCCGTGTGGAAGCGCTGCTGCAACGTACCGCCCGGCAACAAGAATTAACCCGCACACGCGGCAAAGTCATCACCTTCCTGCCGGTCAAAGGCGGCACCGGAAACAGTACTCTGGCGCTCAATACAGCCATTACCCTCAGCAGCGAAGTGCCTGAGAAAAAAGTTATTCTAGTGGAATTAAAAAATGGTAGTGGATCGCTGGCTCTACAAATGGGACAGGCAACAGATAGGAACTTGCAAAAATTGCTCGCACAAGAATCTACACGACTAACCCTAAACGCCCTAGAAGATCAAATGCTCTCCCACTCTGCCGAATTACGCCTTCTCCCGGCCACGGCTGCACCGACGGGCACGACCCCTCTCCTAACTCGGGATTCCGTCGCTTCCTTGCACACGCTCTTGAAAAAGCACTATGATTATCTACTCTTTGATCTGCCGCCATCTGTTGCGCCCCCAGTCAATGAACTCCTCCAGCAAGCCGATTACATTTTACTCACCCTAGCGCCAGATAATATCACGCTTAAACTCGCCGAAAAAATGCTCCACCAACTACAGATATTGAACATCGAAGAAAATAGAATTAAACTGGAGCTTGTCTACCGTGCCCGGGCGGCCTCCGCAGTCACTCGAGAGCAGATCAAAGCGCAACTGCATCAAGACATCCTGGGAAATATTCCCCCCTCACCAGATTTAGCACAGGAAAGTTGGACTACCCACCGGCCAATGGTGGTCAGCCGCCCCGCCAGCTTAATCTCAAAACAGGTCAAAATGCTAGTTGACGACATACTAAAACAATTGTAACCTAATCCAATTTTCTTCATCCCTTACGCTGGGGAATAATCAAAGGGAATTTATGAATTCATCGGAAGCATCTGTACTGCGACAGAGAATCAATACCCTGGAACAAATACTTGCTATCAGCCGGCAGCTCAACTCCACCCTAGAAATGCGACCGCTATTACTGCGCATCGTCGAATCTGCGCGCGACATGACCGCGGCTGGGGCGGCTTCGATCTTGCTGATGGATAGCGAGAACTCCTTACGTTTCGCCGCCTCTTGTGGGCCCAAAACCTCGGTGCTAGAAAGCGCCGAAGTTCCCATCACGGGTAGTCTGGCCGGTTGGGTAATCCAACAAAAACAGACTGCTATCGTGGAGGATGCGGAGTCTGACCCGCGCATGTATAATCTCCCCCTGAATAGCGAGGTCCGTTCCATCATCGCCGTGCCGATGCCTTTTGGCTCCCAAATTATCGGGGTGCTGGAAGTCCTAACACACCAACAAACTCACCATTTTACGCTACAAGACGTAGAAACTTTGGAGACGTTAGCCAACATCGCCGCGGTGGCCGTGCAAAATGCGCGCCTCTTCCAACAAAATGACTGGATTGCCGAAATTGTCCACGAGATACGCACGCCGTTGACCTCCATCCTCTCTTATGCAGATTTGTTAGAACGCCCCAATCTTAACCACGAACTAAGTATACAATTCATTCAAATCATCCAACAAGAAGCGGAGCGAGTAGGAGCACTGATCAATCAATTCTTAGATCTGGCACAGCTGGAATCTGGGCGCGTAACCATGAAAAAGAGCGAACTCTCCTTTCCTGCTATTATCTCCCAGGCCGTCAACGTAATCCTGCCGCGCGCCGCTCAACGCGACATGCAAATTAACCAAACCTGCTCTGAGAAATTACCGCTGGTAACTGGAGACGCCCAACGGATTGGACAAGTGCTACTCAACTTTCTCTCCAATGCCGTCAAATACGCGGCTCCACAGACCATTATCGATGTAACTTGCGAAGTACAAGCTGGCGAGGTAATAGTAAGCGTCGCCGATCATGGAGAGGGCATCTCGCAAGAGCATCTCGCCCTCCTCTTCCAGAAATTCTCCCGGCTGCCCGGCAGTGAAGAACGCGCGGTTGGCTCTGGGCTGGGACTTCATATCTCCCGTCAAATTATCACTGCGCATCACGGCCGCATTTGGGCCGTAAGTGAGCTAGGCCAAGGGAGCACTTTTGCTTTCGCCCTCCCCTGTCAGACACCCAGCAGGCCAGAATAGCAACCCTCCGAGAAACGAAAAATAGCGGTTGAACAATGACCAAACCGCTCCAACTAAGTACATTTTATTCGCCATCAACTTTACAAAGATTCAACCTATGGTATTATCCATTTACCTGTGAGCGCCACAATGGCACTCTCGGGTTTTTTGTATTTCACCACCTCACCACTTTGACCAAGTTGGTAAATCATCCAAATACATGTCACAGCAACCTCTAGGAAGGAGAAATTAAATTTTATGAATCAACGCCCAGTCTACATTACCAAAGAAGGGTATGCAGAGCTAAAAGATAAACTTCAACATCTAATCCAAGTGCGGCGTAGAGAAGTAGCAGCGCGCTTGCATGAAGCCTTGGAAGAAGGAGAACTGATTGAAAATGCTGAGTTAGAGGACGCCCTCCGCGAACAATCCTTCATTGAGGGACAAATTCAAACCATCGAACACCAGCTCCGCCGTGCAGTTCTCATTGAAAACGAAGTTCATAATAACATTGTCATCGTCGGCTGCCGCGTTACAATAGAAGAAGAGGGAACTACCACCCCGGAAGTTTACCACGTAGTCGGTTCCGCCGAAGCTGATCCCCGGAATGGGAAAATTTCCAATGAGTCGCCCTTAGGCGAGGCCTTGTTGAACAAGCAGATTGGCGACCAAGCCATAGTAGCGGCTCCCGATGGCGATATCATCTTCAATATTTTAAGCATTGCGTAGCCCTATAACTAATTGCTAACCCAGACATCCGATTTCTCAAAGAAACCGGATGTCTTATATCAGCAGAAGGGGAAACAAGATGAAATTAAATGCTCTAGAACAGCAACGTCTAGAAAAATTGCGTGAGCTACAGGCTGCCGGCATCTCTGGCTACCCTCAACACGTAGCGCGTACCCATACCACCGCCGAGGCCCTGCGCAGCTATGAGGAAAGTGAAGCCGCACAACTACCCGCGCCCACAGTCACCGTAGTAGGACGGCTAGTGGGCAAGCGAGTAATGGGGAAAATTGCCTTTGCGCACCTTGAAGATGGGCATGGCAAACTCCAGCTCCTACTACGTGCCAACCAGATGGCTAAAGAAAGCTATCGGCTCTTTAAGAAGACCTTTGATCTAGGCGATTTTATAGAAGCCAGTGGCTCCTTGCTCCGCACGCGCACCGGAGAAATTAGCGTGGGAGTTCAAACTCTCCGGATGCTCAGCAAAACCATCACCCCTTTGCCTCTGCCCAAAGAATATGAGGATGGGGAAGGTCACGTAACCCGTTATGGCGCCTTCTCCGATGTAGAAGAACGTTACCGGCAACGCTATGTTGATCTGGCGACCAATCCTCAAGTGCGGGAGATCTTCCGCATCCGCTCCCGCATGATTAGCGCGTTGCGCAGCTGGCTAGATAAGGAAGAATACCTGGAAGTTGAAACCCCTATTCTCCAACCGGTCTATGGTGGCGCTGCCGCCCGTCCCTTCACCACCTACCACAACCAGCTCAAGCAAGACCTCTTCCTCAGGATATCCTTTGAGCTCTATCTCAAGCGGCTGTTGGTAGGAATGTACGAGCGGGTCTACGAAATTGGCCGCGACTTCCGCAATGAAGGCGTCTCCTACAAACACAACCCAGAGTTCACCCAATTAGAGCTCTACTGCGCTTATACCGATCTCTCCGGCATGATGACCACAGCCGAGCAAATGCTTTCACACGCGGCGCAGGAAGTCTTGGGCACTCAACAGCTCCCCTACCAGGGACACACTATTGACCTCCGCCCCCCCTGGCAGCGCATCTCGCTCCGCGAGCTCATCCAACAAGGAACGGGGATCGATTACACCGCCTACCGTGAAGCGGACGCACTTCGTGCCACGCTGCGCGCGCAGGGCTATGAAGCCGCCACTGACGCCACCTGGGGGCACTTGGTGGACAATTTACTTTCGGCGGTGGAACCGGAACTAATTCAGCCCACCTTTGTCCACGACTATCCGGTGGAAATTTCACCGCTAGCCAAGCAAAAATCAGACGATCCCACTCACGTCGAGCGCTTCGAGCTCTTCGTTGGGGGGATGGAAATGGGGAATGCCTTTACGGAGCTCAACGATCCCTTTGAACAAGAACAGCGCTTCTTACAACAAGGTCGCGCCAGTGAGGCCGGGGATGAAGAAGCCCAGCCTCTGGATGCAGACTACCTCCGCGCGATGAAATACGGGATGCCGCCCAACGGAGGTTTTGGACTAGGGGTGGATCGGCTGGCGATGCTCTTCACCGATCGTAGCTCCATCCGCGAGGTATTGCTCTACCCACATCTAAGAGCACGAGAATAAAACTCAACGGCGGCGCTGGCCACACACAGTAGCCTAGCGCCGCCACCAATAGCAACTACTGTTTGCCACGTACTTCATCATCCAACCGCCGGTAAAAGTCCCGCATATAACGATCCCGCTCCTCCGCAATCGCCCGTCCGGTGACAGTGTAAAGTCGTTCCTTGAGATGCGAGAGTTTCACCACAAATTCATGTACCGGCGTATGAGCGTCTGGAGCATCCCCCTCCTCGGCCCAACGTTCCGCGTCGATTTCGTCTAACGCTGCCCACAAACGTTGGCCATGCGCACCGCCATAAGCAAAGGCCCGCGCTACTCCGATGGCGCCAATGGCATCCAACTTATCCGCATCAAAGAGCACCTGCGCTTCCAAAGTCTTCGGGTGCGGAAGGGTGCGGAAGCGATGCGCGGCAATGGCATGTGTTACCGCCGTCACCCACTCCGGCGGTTCCCCCGCGAGCAGTTCGCGCGCGCGGGTAGCCGCCAGCGCCGCATGATCCTCTCCATCCGCCTGTGCTACTGCCCTTCCCCAATCATGCAGTAATGCTGCCGGACGCACCACCTTCAAATCTGCCCCTTCTGCCAACGCAATACGTTCAGCCAGATGCCACACGCGCAAAATATGATCGAAATCATGGACGCTATCTGCCGCTTGATATAAGCCGCGTGCCAGCTCTATAGTAATCTCCATCGTGCCAACCTCTCCTCGTAAACAATTATCTCATAAAAAAACGGGCCTCACGGCCCGCAAAACAGTTACTAACTACGCCCCTGATTACGGCAAGTAGATCAAAGGGTTCGTCGGATAATGATTATAGCGTATCTCAAAATGTAAATGCGGCCCGGTAGAGTTACCCGTACTGCCCATAGCACCAATAACCTGCCCAGCCTGCACAGTTTGGCCGGCAGCCACGAAAAAATCGCTCAGATGGGCGTAATAAGTTTGGTACCCATTGGCATGATCCAACACCACCAGATAACCGTAACCAATATCCGTCCAACCCGCAAAACTCACATACCCCACATCGGCAGCCTTAATCGCCGTACCCACATCATTCGCAATATCAACAGCCCGATGCCCCCACCAGTACCCTTGGCTGATCCAGCCACGCACTGGCCAGAAGAAAATCCCCCCTCCGACGGCCTCTGCAGAAACCGTGCCAGCATAAGCCACCACCTGCTGCCGCTCGTAAGGTTTCGTGCCGCTAGGGACAATAATTTTGCTACCTACCGTCAACCGCCCTTCGGAAGAAATGCTATTAAATCTGCATTTAACGATATCCCGCACCGAGACTTTATAATCTTCAGCCAGCGATTCTAGAACGTCCCCTTCCTTCACCGTGTGATAAACGCCATCTAACGGCAAAATAAACAATTCCTGTCCCAACTTCAACAAATCGGGGGATTTTTCAATAGAGGGATTAGACCACATAATAGTAGTCGGTTGTAGGCCAAAATCCGCGGCAATGGATTCTGTGGTATCGCCCGGCTGTACCTGATAAGTTACCACTTCCAAGCGTGGACGGACGGGGATAGCTGTGTGTGGTTTAGGCTGGCGCGGAATCAGGCCACTAGAGTTAGCGCGATAATAAGCGCGCGTAGAAGTCACCGCGCTCTGGCTATTAGACACTTGTCCAGTCAATAATTGGGAGGCAGGCAAATTAGCTGCTTGGGAGGAAACGCCTAAAAGAGAGGGGAAATGCAAGCCCCCGCCGCCCCAAATCAACAGTGCAACGAGGAATACAGCTAGATGAGCCGCCAAACGCCCCAGTAACGGACGTTGTCCAGAACGATCCGCGTTCCAATGCCAAATTCTAGCCACAAAAACAGCAATGGCCTGGGTTAGGAATTGCCCACGCCACGCTGCTGGCTCGCGTACTTCTACTGATCCCACCATAATCCTTACGGCTGGTAGAAAGCCGGATTCTGAGGTACGCCGCCACTACGGATTTCAAAATGCAAATGCGGCCCCGTTGACCAACCAGTCGTACCACAAGGCCCTACCACGCTACCTTGATAAATTGCCTGTCCACAACTCACCCAAACCGAGTCCAGATGTGCGTAGTAAGTCATAAAGCCATTCCCATGATCAACTTTAACCAGATTGCCATATCCGTTGGCCCAACCGGCATAAACAACTACCCCATTATCAGCCGCATAAATAGCATCGCCCAGATGACAACGATAATCTAATCCATTATGTCTGGGATTACGGGGGTCATGGAAAACATATCCAGAGACAGCATAGGAACCGGTAGGCAACCCAAACCAACCATTAGCCCCGGGGCCACTCACACCCACATTGCCACAAAAACCGTAACTATAATTAGCCGAGGCCACCCCGGTCTGCGCAGGTGGTGGCGGCGGCTCCCAATCAAAGTCCTCGCCAATACCCCCGGGAATGACCAAAATTTGACCTTCGCGAATCGCGTTACCGCGCTCCAAACCATTCCAAATATTGTAAATCGTCGCGGTTTCCACCTCGTAATCAGCCGCAATGCTGGTCACCGACTCCCCGGCACCAACGGTATGGTAAGCTCCATCCACAGGCGGGATATCCAATGTCAAGCCGGGCTGCAACAACCACGGAGCGCCTTGCAAAACCTCCATATTAGACCAAACAATGGTCGTCGGAGCAAGTTCAAAATGCTCGGCAATACCCCACACCGTATCATTGGCTTGGACAGTGTAAGTAATCACTTCCAGACGTACTCGTTCTGGAATATCCGTATAGGGCAAGGCCTTTCTAGTGATGGCCTCCTGCACTGGAATCTGCCAGGAGTCTAGAACATCAACGGCAGAGGTAGGAGTAGCCAGCGGCTCTGCTACGGCCTTCAAAGAGGGGAGCGGCCCGCCGGCCACGAGGGTACTAGCAAAGGAAAAATGTTGAAGAGAAATTAAAAGGAACGCCAACGCGATAATAGCCATATGCGCGCTGTAACGTCCCAATAGTGAAACAACGGCCTGTCGCTCGCCAAGTAATCGCCAAGCCCCTACAACAAATTTTCTCAAAGCATTAGCCATATCTCCGAGGCTCCTCGTACCCATAGCTGTAGCTTTTGTAAACGAATTTTCTATTTTATTCATAAATGAGTCGCGCCTCAACGCAACGTATCCATTATACACCAAAGAAAAGGGGAAACAAGTAATGATCAAACTAGTCTCCCCCTAAAGTGCCAACCGGAACAGCTACACAACTTCACCTCTAATCAATCTTAAATAGGACGTAAAGTTACTTTCTCACTCTCACGTAACTCCGCCAGTGGGAGACCCTGTTGTCGGGCTACGGACTCAAGCTCCTGGAAGCGTTGCGCAAACTGCAGATTCGCCTCACGTAACGCACTCTCAGGATCAATCTCCGCCAGACGGGCCCAATCCACCAACGAGAAGAGTAGTTCGCCAAGTTGCGCGGTCTGTAGCTCCGGTTGGGCATTATCTAAACTGGCCAGGAACTCATTCACACGTCTCTGCAAATCCTGAATATCAAGTGTAAAACCCACATTCCGGGCACGATTGCCATAAGTATACGCCTGCGCGAGCGCTGGCAGAGACTTGGGAACTCCATCCAACAACGAACGCGCCGCCTGACCTTTGGCTTCCCGCTCCTGTTGCTTGAGAGCTTCCCAAGTCAAATGGACTTCAGCCACGTCCTCCACTTCCACCTCGCCCCACACATGCGGATGGCGATGCTGCAACTTAGCGTTGATGCCTGCAATCACGTCAGACATCCTGAACTCCCCATATTCAGTAGCGATTTGAGCATGTAGCCCCACTTGAAGCAGTAAGTCCCCCAGTTCCTCCTGCAAGGCCGCCTCGTCGCCACGATCAATAGCCTCTAATACCTCATAAGCCTCTTCCAACAAATTATCGCGTAGGCTCGCGTGTGTCTGTTGACGATCCCAGGGGCAGCCTCCCGGGGCACGCAAGCGCGCGATTATCGCCTGGAAGACCTCGAAACTGCAATTATAAGTCGGCAGAGAGGGCACATAGAGTGCGCTCAACAAGCCCACCGGCTGCCGATCCACCTCGTACAAGGACAATCGCTTAAGTTGCTGCGCCCCGGTTCCGGCCTCCTCAACTAACACCACCTCATGTTCATCAGGGTATTGGTTCATCAACGTCATCTTTAGCTCAGAGGCCACCGTCTGATTGTAAATTTGTCCAATCAATGCAGGAAAATCAGGGTTCAGCGGCGGATGTTGCAAGGCCATCACCGCTAGAGCATCCATAATCTGCAAGCCGTCCAATGCATCGATCTCCAACGCAGTCAAAACCGGCTCAATGAAACTCAATCCGGCCACCACTTGAGTGGATATGCCCTCAACCTGGGCCTCACGGAGAATTTGGAGTACAGCTGACTCCCCCACCAAAGGATGCCCTGGAACCGCGTAAATCACCCCTTGTTCACGTTTTCCCAGAGCTAGTACCTTCGTCGCAATCTGTCGGTAAACTTGCTCAAAGGTTTCTTGCTCTTCGTAAAAAGCATCAAAAGTAAATAATTTTATTCGCTGCGGCAGCTCTTCAACTCCTGGATGATGCAATGTACGCAGCCAAATCTCATCAGCCCCAGCCAATACCTGCCAAGCTTCTCGCGTAAGATGCTGCGCCCCGCCCGGCCCCATTCCCACAATCGTGATTTGCGACATCACTACCTCCAATATGAAAAACGCCACCCTCAAGGGTGGCGTTTATAATCATTATCAAAAAGACAATAGCAGGTAGATGTAATAACATCTACCTGCCCAGTGTGCAATCCACTTAAAAAGCAACTTCAGCTTGTAAAATTTAACGCTTGGTGTACTGAGTCGCCTTGCGCGCCCCGCGCAGACCTGGCTTTTTGCGTTCCTTTTCACGCGCATCGCGGGTCAAGAACCCCGCCTTGCGCAAGGCAGGTCGCAGGTCTGGGTCATACCTTAACAAAGCACGCGCCGTGCCTAGTTGCACAGCCTCGGATTGCCCGGTAATTCCACCACCCTTGGTCTGTACGGTAACATCAAAAAGTCCTTCAGTTTGCGTAACTTTGAAAGGGGACACAATATGACGCCAATCAAATTTACGCCCAAAGTACTCTTGGTAATCCTTACCATTTATCAGCACTTGCCCTGCACCACCAGGGTAGATGCGAACACGTGCGGTAGCTCGCTTGCGACGTCCTAAACCCTCATAATAACGTGTCTCTGCCATTCTCGACTCCTTACAATTCCAGTGGTTGAGGTTGTTGTGCCTGATGCGGATGTTCCGAGCCGGCATATACCTTCAACTTCTTGATGACCTTACGGCCCAAGACATTATGCGGTAACATACCTCTAACCGCTTTGATGATCACCTGATCGGGGGATTTCTCCATCATCTTCCTCAAAGGCGTGGCTTTCAAGCCGCTCGGATATCCGGAAAAATGATAATAGTTTTTCTGGTCCAATTTGCGGCCGGTCACTTCCACCTTTGCGGCGTTGATGACGACGACATAATCACCACTATCAATATGCGGCGTGTACTGTGGCTTATGTTTCCCCCGCAAAATGCGAGCCACCTCAGTAGCCAAACGCCCCAAGGTCTTACCTGCCGCATCCACAATGTACCAATCATGTGAAATTTCGCCAGGCTTGGCCATATATGTTTTTTCTATTTTTACATTCTTCACTTTAATTACTCCCTCTAACATACGAGTGCTCTTTACTGACCTAATACTAAAACCGCCAGAATAGAACTCAATAAGCCACGGCTTCAAGTGTCAGTCCTTGCGCTGCCACGGCAGGCCCAGCCTTCCTCCGATTCTGTGTCCGCAACATCTCTCGGAACTCTTCTCCCGTCAGGGAATTAGAACCCACCCGCAACATAGTACCCACCAAAATACGCACCATGCGGTAGAGAAAAGCATTGGCGGTGATATCAAAAATCAACCAATCGTCTGCTCTCTGCCAAGAGGCATCAAAAATCTCACGAACTGTGATATTCCCCTGCGGAGGCGTACCGAAAGCCCCAAAATCATGTATTCCTATCAAAGATTGTGCTGCCTTTTGCATAGCCAGAACAGAAAGTTCTGTAGATATATGCAAACTGTAACGGCCGACCAAAGG
Organism: Chloroflexota bacterium; assembly: GCA_034717835.1. Classification (GTDB taxonomy): domain Bacteria; phylum Chloroflexota; class Anaerolineae; order B4-G1; family SLSP01; genus G713. Next base: position 25,906 of record JAYELZ010000256.1, on the reverse strand, counting down.
ATTCCGAACTACTGCCCGATATATTTTATAGCGATAGCTTCTCCGAACTGCGTCAAAGCGTGGGTGAAAATCCTCCGCCACTTGCTCAAGACCTTTGATTGCTATTTGCTCAGAGAGTAGAGCATTCATACCCCGGTGGAGATTGCCAAGATTATGTTGCCAAATTAGATCGAAGGCAATAACCTGCCCTGTAGCGTGTACTCCGGCATCCGTTCGTCCCGCAAACAGAATACGAATTGGAACTGTGGCTAATTGTGTTAAAACCCGTTCCAATTCCTCCTGCACCGTAGGGACATCTTTTTGTATCTGGAATCCCTTATACTCGGTTCCATCGTAGGCAACGATGGCCTTCACCCGCACAGATTGAACGCTCCCTTACTATTCCTCTTCTACCAGTTCTAAAAGTACCATGGGGGCAGCATCCCCCTTGCGCACACCCAACTTGAACATACGCGTATAGCCACCTGGTCGCTCCATATAACGTGGAGCAATCTCGTCGAAAAGTTTCCCCACGAGCTTGCGATCATTGTTCAATTGTGAGGCCACCACACGCCGAGCATGAACACCCTGCGCGGGGTTTTCCTTTTCTTCCACCAAACCACGTTTAGCACGTGTAATCAACTTCTCCGCCTGCCCACGCATAGCTTCCGCCTTGGCTCGTGTAGTGCGAATCCGCCCATGACGGAACAATGCCATCACGAGATTACGGCGCAATGCCTTACGATGAGCAGTTGAACGACTTAACTTTTTACCCGCGACACGATGTCGCATTCTAAACCTCCTACCTTAAAGTTCCGGCTCTTCCTCGTCGCTTTCCAGTAAACTCTCTAAATCTTTTTCTTCAAATTCTTCTGCGGTTACTTCTTTTTCAGCGGCGAAGAAATCAAATTCGACTAAATTTTCCTTCAGTTCCTCAAGGGATTTCTCCCCAAAATTACGAATAGCAAGCAAAGCATCATCGCTACCATGCCGTAGCATTTCTAAAATTTCACCAACATTGGAAATTCCGGTACGTTTAAGTGCATTATAGACCCGGACGCCTAGTTCTAAATCCTCAATGGGAGTGGCATAAGCTCGTTCCGAAATATGCTCTTCTTCCAGGCTTTTCTCCGTTTCGATCACCTCGGGTTTGATCTCGGCCCCAGCCACCAGACGGAAATGTTTAACCAAAACACCAGCCGCCTGTTTCAATGCAGTTAAGGGGACAATACAACCATCGGTCCAAATCTCCATCGTAAGTCGGTCATAATTGGTATGCTGGCCTACCCGGGCTGGAGTCACCTCAAAAGCCACTCTGCGTATAGGATCAAAGATAGCATCGACCGGCAAGTAACCCACGGGCATCCGCTCGTGCTCACTAGCGGGTAAATACCCACGGCCTTTCTCAACGGTGAATTCAAAATCCAATTGGACATCATCATCAACGGTGAACAAATAGAGATCCGGGTTAATGATCTCTATCTCTGGTGGTGCCATGACATCACCAGCAGTCACCACGCCTTCACCAGCAACACGCAAAGTCATATACTGCGTACCGTCGCCCCGCATGACCATCCGGACCTGCTTGAGCTGCAACATCACCTGAAGAACATCCTCTCGGACCCCAGGGATAGCTGCATATTCATGTGAAGTATCGGTAAGGCGCATTGAAGTAATGGCGGCTCCTTCCAACGAAGAAAGCAACACTCGTCGTAACGAAGTACCTAAGGTCACTCCATAACCACCCTCCATGGGGCCAATGATGTAGCGCCCATATTTGGCAGTAGTTACATCCACTTCAATTTTGGGCAGAACTGGCGCTGTTAGTACCACGTCGCCTCCTGTCTGCTTAGCGTGAGTAGAACTCAACGATTGACTGCTCCTGCACCGGCACCTCAATCTCCTCACGAGTTGGCAAATTTACCAATCGTCCAGAGAGATCATCAACATCAAGGCTCAACCACTGAGGAATAGCAACATTTCCCAATAATTCTTTACGAGTCTTGAAGAAAGATTTCGACCGGCTCTCAGGCCGCACTGCCACCACCATCCCTTCTTTGACTGCGAACGATGGGATGTCAGTCTTACGCCCGTTGACCACAAAGTGCCCATGTCCCACCAACTGTCGGGCCTGTTCGCGAGAATCAGCAAACCCTAGTCGATAGACCACATTATCCAAGCGCGTTTCCAATAGCATCAACAGGTTTTCGCCCGTTAGGCCAGACAGCCGCTCTGCTTCACGGAAATAGCGTCGGAACTGACGCTCTAAAACCCCATAGATGCGACGAGTCTTTTGCTTCTCACGCAGCTGTACCGCAAAGTTAGAAGACCTACGGCGGCGAAAAGAAGCTGCACGGCCATGTTGACCTGGCGGATACGAACGCTTCTCAAATGGGCACTTATCGGTGAAACATTTCTGTCCCTTTAGAAAAAGCTTCTGGCCTTCACGACGGCAAAGCTTGCACGAAGGGCCTAAATATCTTGCCATAAATTCTCTCCTATCTCTTCCTTATACACGTCGCTTCTTGGATGGGCGACAACCGTTATGCGGTATGGGTGTGCGATCAACGATGGAACGTATGCGAATACCAGTGCCCGCGATAGCACGCAGTGAAGCCTCACGACCTGGCCCAGCACCCTTCACAAAGAGGTCTACTTCCTGCAACCCCTCAGTAGCCATCGCTTCTTGCACAACTTTTTCCGCCGCTAACCGCGCTGCAAAAGAGGTGCTCTTCCGCGTTCCCTTGAAGCCCATCTTGCCAGCACTTCCCCAACGCACGACATTCCCCTGGGGATCTGTTACAGTAACAATGATATTGTTAAAGGTCGTATGAATATAAACACGCCCTCGAGGCACATTCCGTTTCACGCGACGAGTCTTTCGCGCTTTCTGCTCGCGATGACCTTTAGCCATAAACCCTCCTAACTTTTTTACATTCTGCAACACTCATGTTAGTCAACATTAATGTTGCACACACTACTGCTATTTCTTCTTCATCCCACGGTTTCGGCCACGACCAGCAACCGTCTTTTTGCGTCCCTTTCTGGTACGCGCGTTAGTCCGCGTGCGCTGTCCACGTACAGGGAGGTTACGGCGATGGCGCAATCCTCGATAGCTACCGATTTCGATCAATCGTTTTATATTTCGTTGTACTTCACGCCGCAGATCGCCTTCCACAACCACTTCCTGATCAATCACCGCGCGCAGAAGAGCTATATCTCTTTCCGAGAGGTCTCTTACACGCTTATCAGGATCAATCTGCGTTTTTGCCAAAAGATCATTGCTCGTTGCCCGCCCAATGCCATAGATATAGGTTAACCCAATTTCTACGCGTTTTTCGCGAGGCAGGTCTACGCCTGCAATACGTGCCATAACGCTTCCTCCACCTTCTTAAACTCTAAATCCAAATAAATTCAACTAACCTTGCCGTTGTTTATGCTTGGGGTTTTCACAAATCACCCGTACTACACCCCGCCGCTTGATAATCTTGCACTTAGGGCAACGTCGTTTCACAGATGGTGATACTTTCATGATTCCAACCTCCCGGCCTTGCACCACTAGCTACAAGGTTTCATTTCTACCAACTAATTGAGCATTCCTACAATCATCCAACCAAATTAAATAATTATCTACAAGCCAAGACCTGATGATACCCGATTTTAGCAGTTTGACAAGCTTGATAAAACCTTATTTACCGCAAGAACCCATCATAGTGACGCATCAGCAATTGAGCTTCCAGCTGGCGCATCGTATCCACAACCACACCTACAACAATCAAGAGACCAGAGCTACCAATCACCATCACATTGACACTCGTAAAAGATCTGATAATGAGCGGTAAGACTGCAACGCCACCCAAAAAAAGCGCTCCCACTAATGTAATCCGCCGGTAGACACCATTGATAAACTCTTTAGTTTTACGACCAGGGCGCACTCCAGGAATAAACCCGCCCTGTCTCTGTAGCGATTCGGGCAAGTTCTGTTGTTGCACCATTACATCAGTGTAGAAATAGGTAAACCCGACTACAGCCGCAAAGTAAATCGGTGTATACCAGGGATTGGAGCCGCTAAAGAACCCCATCACCCCGGTTGCGAAATCTCGCACCGCCGGACTAGTGTTTCCCAAGAAGAATTGTGCAATCACAGCAGGAAAAGAGAGAATAGATTGGGCAAAAATCAACGGGATCATCCCAGCTGTATTGACCTTTAAGGGGATATAAGTGCTTCCCCCACCATACATCTTCATTCCACGCACCCGCTTGCCATATTGCACTCGGATACGCCGTTCCCCTTCCTGGACATAAACGATAACCGCTATGGTCAAAAGAGTAATAATCAAGAAAAGCGCCAGCCCTAAGAAGCGATTCTCAGCAGCCCAAATCTGCGCTAAATTTGAAGGTACACGTGAGACGATACCTCCGAAGATAATCAGAGAGAGACCATTTCCAATACCCTGTTCAGTAATCAATTCACCCAGCCACACAGCAAACATAGTCCCAGCCGTCATGGTTAACAGAACGGTAATGGTAGAAAGCACTTGTCCACTTCCAAAACCGAAGTGGGGAAGCACATTAGATGCAGCGGTAAGTGATTGTGCCAAACCAAAAGAATACAAAAATGCCAGAGGAACCGTCAGATAAAAGGTCCACTGGTTCATCTTGCGTTGACCTTCCTCGCCTTCTTCCTTGATCATCTGCTCGAATTTCGGGAAAATGGGCAATAACAGCTGCAAGACAATTGAAGCCGTCACATAAGGTGAAACTCCAGCTGCCAATACCGAGAAATGCGCGACTGCACCACCAGAGAGCATATCCAACAGATTAATCAATTGCCCCGCGGCCGAGCCACCAGAGAGGAGCTGCTGCAAAGCCTTACGATCCACTCCCGGCACCGGGATATTGGACGTCAAGCGGTAAATTATTAGAATTAGCAAAGTATAAAGCAAACGTCGCCGTAGATCCGGCAACCGGAGTGCTTTACGCAGGGCTTCAATCATTTCAATTCCTCCTCCACTAAACTAAGTTAGCGAGTACGGCGACCGCCCCGCTTCCAGGGCAATAACTCAACTGAACCACCCGCGGCTTCAATTTTAGCCCGCGCACTCTTGGAAATACGATGTGTCTGCACTGTCAGAGGAATATCGATTTCTCCCTCACCCAAGACAACTACCAGCTCCCGCTCACTTTTAAGCAGTCCCTGTTCCTTCAATGCCGACAAGGAGACCACCTCACCGGCGATGAACACTGCCGCGAGCTCATATATATTCACCGGCTGAAATTCAACTTTCCAGGGATTGAAAAAACCCTGCCCACGGACAAACGGAAGTTTGCGCACTAAAGGTAATTGTCCACCCTCAAAGTACGGAGGGACGCCGCCACCAGCACGTGCATTTTGACCTTTGGTTCCACGTCCCGCAGTCTTTCCCTGTCCGGCTGCTATGCCACGACCCACCCTCTTCCGGCGCTTAGTTGAACCAGGAGCAGGCTTCAAATCATGTAACTTCATAATGTATCCTCCAACCACAACCCCACTATGTAGCAGGATTGACGATTTCCTCGACTTGAACCAAATGGGAGACCTTGAAGATCATACCCCGAACAGCATCATTATCAGGTCGCTCCACAATCTGATTTATCCTGTGTAGACCCAAAGCTTGCACAGTACGCTTTTGCCGCACCGAATAACCAATCGGACTACGTACCAATTTAATCTTTAACCGACCCTGTTTAGTCATCAGGCCTCGCTCCTTCGCCAGAATGGCATCACGCGAGCTTCCGGTACGCCACGATCACTAGCTATTTCTTCAACGCTCCGCATCCGCTTCAAGGCATCCCAGGTCGCCTGAATAACATTGATCTGCTTAGCACTGCCTAGTGATTTGGTCAGCACATCATGTACCCCGGCAGCTTCCAATACTGCCCGCGCCGGGCCGCCCGCAATTACTCCAGTTCCAGGAGTGGCCGGACGGACTAATACCCGAGCACGACTGCATTCTCCGGTTACGGCATGAGGAACCGTAGTTCCCTCTAGAATAACCGGAACCATTCCCTTCCGAGCACGCTCGGTGGCTTTGCCGATGGCTTCTGGAACCTTAGGGGCTTTGCCAATTCCCACACCGACTTCGCCATTATTATTCCCTACGACTGCTACCACGCGGAAGTGAAATTTACGCCCACCCTTCACGACCTTAGAAACGCGGGTAATGTCTACTACGCGCTCATCCAGTTCCGATATCTCTTCATGTCTGTTTCGTCGATTCATCTTTCCTCCTGCCGCCTTTTTACCTAGTGGCACTTCAGAAATCCAGGCCAGCCTCGCGGGCAGCCTCGGCCAACGCTTTCACGCGGCCATGGAATTTATATCCAGCACGGTCAAAAACAACTTTCTTAACCTCGTTTGCCAATGCCCGTTCGGCCACCAAGCGACCGACGACTTGCGCCCGCTCAATCTTAGTCATCTCATCAGTCAATTGAATCTCTTTATCGACTGTAGAAGCAGCAGCTAATGTGTGACCTACAGTATCATCAATAATCTGAGCATAAATGTGATTTAGACTACGAAAGACATTCAGACGTGGACGTTCAGATGTCCCAAACACTTTCTTGCGAACGTGTAAACGACGTCGCTCTCGGGCTTTACTCCGATTAACTTCTGATTTCATTATCCAACCATCCTTTTAATTACCCTCGGTACCACGCATTGTTAAAACTAGATCGCCTTACCAGCTTTACCAGCCTTTCGACGTACTTTCTCACCTACATAGCGAATACCCTTACCCAAATAAGGCTCCACAGGTCGCCAATGGCGAATTTCGGCCGCGGTTTGCCCAACCAGTTGCTTATCTGCTCCCCGCACGATGATGGTATTAGCACGCGGATTTACCTCAAAAGAAAGCCCCTCGGGGGGGGCAATCTCTACCAGGTGTGAAAAACCCAGGGTCATAACCAAAGTTTCGCCACGCTTCTCGGCCCGGTAACCCGTGCCATGGATCTCCAGATCCTTATGGTATCCCTTGGAGACACCCTCCACCATGTTGTTGATCAACGCACGAGTTAAGCCATGCAAGGCTTTTGATTCACGTTCATCATCAGGGCGTTCTACATACACCACATTCTCTTTCAAGAAAATTTTCATCTTCGGAGAGAATGTTTGTGCCAGTTTCCCCTTGGGGCCACTTACTTTGACACTGGTCCCCTCAATATTCACCTCTACTCCGGGTGGAACCGGAATCGGCATTTTCCCAATTCGAGACATTCTACACCTCCCAATTAGCCTTATAGCTGCTTGGTCAACCGATCAAACAACACGTTAGGACAGAAGACCAAATAACTTAATTATAGCAAAGCCTTCTTCCGCACACCTGCCGTTTACCTATTGAAATTACTGGCTACGCCTTAGCGGCCAAAGGACTTATTTTACTGGCTAGGTAACCAATTGCTTAGCTACCGGACTTTCTAACTACACAACTACCAAACGTGGCAGATGATTTCTCCGCCAACGTTCAGACGCCGCGACTGCTGTCCTGTAATAATTCCCTTAGGAGTGGTAAGAATTGCAATCCCCATACCACTCCGCACCCAGGGAATCTCCTCAACCGAGGCATAAATACGCCGCCCAGGCTTGCTCACTCGTTTTAGACCAGTGATCACTGAGCGTTGTTCTTTACGCTTCCCCACATACTTCAACTTGATGTACAAAGTCGGCTGTGGTTTTTCCTCTTCATCAACTATCTTATAATCCTCAATGTATCCTTCATCGTGCAAGACTTTAGCGATTGCCACCTTCATCTTGGATGAGGGCATCGCAACTGTGCTATGCCGCACCATTAAGGCATTACGAATTCGAGTCAACATATCGGCAATTGAATCTGTCATTATTCCAACCTCTCTACCAACTTGCCTTTTTTAAGCCAGGGATTTTACCTTCTAACGCCATTTCTCGCAAGCAAATTCTGCAGAGACCAAAACGACGATAGTAACCACGAGGACGACCACAACGGCTACAGCGGTTGCGCACTCGCACTTTATACTTGCGCCGAGTCTCTCGAATCGGCATTGATGTTTTCGCCATATCTTACCTCTCTAACCTATTGCTGGCGGAAAGGAACACCCAGCATCGTCAATAGACGATAAGCTTCCTCATCCGTGTCAGCTGTCGTATTAATACTTATCTCAAAACCCCGGACTCTATCAATACTATCATAATCAATTTCCGGGAAGAGCAGTTGCTCACGCAACCCCAACGTATAGTTGCCTCGACCATCAAACTTGTCGGGGACTCCTCGGAAGTCTCTGGTGCGCGGCAACGCGATATTTACTAGCCGGTCTAGAAAGTCCCACATGCGCTGACCGCGCAAGGTCACTTTAACACCTATTGGTTGTCCAGCGCGTAGTTTGAAAGCTGCCACCGATTTACGCGCTCTAATCACCACTGGCTGTTGCCCGGTAATCGTAGCTAAATCACGCACGGCATAATCAATTGACTTGGGATTATCCAGAGCTTCTCCCATGCCCACATTGAGCACCATTTTTCGAATGCGCGGCACTTGCATCACGCTATCATAGCCAAATTCGGCCACCATCGCCGGCACTATTTCTTCTCGGTACTTCTTCTTCAGCTCAGGCATATTTTACACTCCTTTAGTCAATGACTCCGCCACATTGGCGGCAAACCCTGACCTTCTGGCCATCGCCCAACACAGTAAAGCCAACCCTCACCGGGGCATCACAATGCGGACAGATAGGCATAACTTTAGAAGTATAAATCGGAGCCTCGAACTTAATGCGCCCCGCCTGCATCTGAGAACGTCCGGCACGTACTGGGCGATGATGCTTGGTCACAATCGCAACGTTGGAAACTACTACGCGGTTCTCTTTTGACAACACACGCAGAACTTCCCCTCGTACTCCACGATAGTTCCCAGAAATTACTTCGACTTTATCACCTTTTTTAATCCGATTCATCTTATTAAACCACCTTGTCCCTGTTCACAACACTTCCGGTGCCAGAGAGGCGATCTTGGCATATCCCTTCTCGCGCAACTCGCGGGCGACCGGCCCAAAAATACGAGTACCTCTAGGATTAATCCCATTTTTATCCAGGATTACGGCTGCATTCTCATCAAAACGGATATGGGAACCATCGGCCCGATGATAACCTTGCGCTACCCGCACCACAACCGCTCGCACTACTTCCCCCTTTTTTACCGAAGAAGTGGGGCTAGCTGCTTTCACAGCTGCCACAATAATATCACCGACAGAACCATACCGTCGCCGCGAGCCACCCAATACTTGAATGCAGAGGAGCTCTTGTGCGCCCGTATTATCAGCTACCTTGAGACGTGTTTCGCTTTGAATCATAATTAGCTCCTCACGCAACGTGCCTTAGGATCTCTTCGACATCCCAACGTTTGCGACGACTCCGAGGGCGCGATTCTACGATACGCACCTCATCCCCAATGTGACAAGCGTTCTCTTCATCATGCGCCATATATTTCTTGGCTGAGCTAACCACTTTTTGGTATAGCTTATGACGATAATGCCGCTCTACACGCACAACCACCGTTTTATCCATCTTATTGCTAGCAACTACTCCCACCAACCGCTTACGTCGCTCTTTCATACCGCGCCCCCTATTTCACTCTGGAGTGTGGATGCTTCTATCATCTCTGCGGCCAGCTCACGCTCGCGAATAATAGTTAGAATTCGAGCAATGTCCTTACGCACCCCTCGAATCACATTCACATCCATCAAACTGCCATCATACCACTGTTGACGCAGGTTGAACAGTTCACGGCGGGTCTCCTGAAGGCGAAGCTGCAATTCCGCATTTGTTAATTCACGTAACTCTTTAGCCTGTTGCATCACCTATTCTCCCGTTGATTCGCCCAACTCCAACCGTGTAATTACCTGGGTTTTAATGGGCATTTTATGCGCGGCCAAGCGCAGTGCCGCTAAAGCCATATCCTTTTCCACGCCACTGACCTCAAACATGACTCGTCCAGGGCGCACCACGGCCACCCAATGGTCCACCATACCTTTGCCTTTTCCCATGCGTGACTCAGCCGGTTTTGCAGAAACCGACTTATCAGGGAAGATACGAATCCAATACTTCCCACGTCGACGCATATGGCGAACGATAGCCCGACGCGCAGATTCAATCTGCCGCGCCGTTATCCAGGCAGGTTCCAGCGCCTGCAAACCATAATCACCAAAATCAACTTCCACACCTCGGGACGCTTTCCCCTTCATGCGCCCACGATGTTGCATACGGTACTTTACCCTTTTAGGCATTAACATAATCCTACCTCCTAACCATCATGCACAGCTACCATCAGCTGGCTTTAGTGGCGGCCTCTGGAGCCAAGATTTCGCCTTTATAAATCCAGACTTTCACGCCAATATAGCCAGACATTGTCCGCGCTTCTTCCAAAGCATAGTCAATATCAGCACGTAGTGTCTGCAACGGCACACGCCCTTCATGCATCCACTCACGGCGCGTCATCTCAGAACCTGAAAGGCGGCCCTTACACATGATTTTAATGCCTTCAGCTCCAGAACGCATCGCTTGACGCACCGCGCGTTTCATCGCCCGGTTATGGTAAATTCGCTTTTCCAATTGTGCCACGATACTCTCAGCTACCAGCTTCGCGTCCAGATCGGGATTCTCAACCTCATGGACATCAACGTGGACCCGTTTACCAGCAGTTAGTTTTTCCAGCTTGCTCCGGAGCGCTTTAACATTCGCACCTTTGCGCCCGATAGCAACGCCGGGCCGCGAGGTCCAAATAATCACCGATACCTGGTTAGGTGGAAACCGCTCAATCTCGACACGCGAGACTGCCGACTGACCGTCCCTGGTATGAGACCGCATATCAACATAAACCAGCTCACGGATTTTGCGATCTTCTTCTAGAAACTTAACATAGTCCCGCCCTTCAGCATACCACCGCGACTTCCAATCCCGGATAATGCCTAGACGAAAACCATAGGGATGAACTTTACGACCCAAGACTCGCCTCCTTACCTAACCTACTCAAATCGCTCTTCAAGGACAACGGTAATATGAGAAGATCGCTTACGAATGGGCTTATACCGTCCACGCCCACCCCAACGTGCCCGCCAGCCTTTACCCGGCATGACGCCGGCACCTTCGTCCGCCATCAACTGCACGATATACAAACTATCAAGATCCAACCCCTTCACCTCTGCATTAGCGATAGCAGAACGCACTAACTTCGCAACGGGAACTGTTGCCGCGTGGGGCATCTCATTCAGCAAATAAAGTGCTTTCCGCGCATTCATCCCCCGAAACGGAGATAAAATCCGCCGCACCTTACGAGGCGACATATGAATATGTTTAGCTTGCGCTCTAACTCTCTCTGCCATAATTTCCTACTCCACTCTTACTATACCCTAGACTTACGATCTTCGTCAGCACTAGAACCACGTCTGCTATGGCCGCGGAAGATTCGTGTAGGCGCAAATTCACCTAGTCGGTGGCCGACCATATTCTCCGTAATATAAATAGGAACATGACGACGGCCATCGTGTACGGCAAGCGTATGCCCGACCATTTGCGGGAATACAACAGAGGCCCGCGACCAAGTACGGATAACTCGTTTTTGCCCAACACGATTCATTTCTTCAACTTTTTTCAACAATTTGGGGCTAATATAGGGCCCTTTTTTCAGAGAACGCGACATCTACTTACCTCCCGTTTACCTTTCGCGGCCTTTTCGACGACGGCGCACAATGTACTTATCTGTCGCACGGTTGTGGCGTGTCTTACGCCCTAAGGTGTACCAACCCCACGGGGATTTTGGGCCAGGCATCCCAATCGGGGAGCGACCTTCACCACCACCATGGGGATGGTCACGCGGCGAGCGCGCCGAACCACGAACCGTCGGGCGCCAACCACGCCAGCGTTTTCGACCGGCTTTCCCTAACTTGATATTAGCATGTTCAACGTTACCTACCTGTCCAATGGTGGCCAAACATTCCTTGCGTACTCGCCGCAACTCAGTGCTGGGCAGGCGCAAGACCACATAGTCATCCTCTCGCCCCACCACGCGAGCCACTACACCAGCCGCACGCGCCAACTGTCCACCACGCCCTGGGTAAAGTTCCACGTTATGCACCGTGGTGCCAACTGTGATATTGGCTAACGGAGTGGCATTACCAACATTCAATTCCACTGGCCCGTTATCACTGATAACGCTATCGCCCACCTTCAAGCCCAGCGGAGCAATAATGTAACGTTTCTCGCCATCAGCATAAATTAACAAAGCAATCCGCGCTGAACGGTTAGGATCATACTCAATACTGTCCACACGGGCCGGAATACCAAATTTATTACGGCGGAAATCAATCAGCCGATACTTGCGGCGATGTCCACCCCCACGGTGATGCACTGTAATCCGTCCATAAGCATTACGACCCGCTTTTTTATGCAGTGGGCGCAGTAGTCTTTTCTCCGGTTCATTCCGCGTAATTTCCTCGAACGTATAGCCCGTCATTCCACGGCGGCCAGGAGATGTAGGTTTATATTTTTTAATTCCCATAATTATGCCTCCAACGCCACGATGCGCTGCCCAGGAGCCAGCGAGACAATAGCCTTCTTCCAAACCTTGCTCCGTACCCCTCGACGGCGTCCCGCCGAACCAGAGAACTTGGCAGGCATGATCATGGTATTTACGGAAGTAACCTCCACCTTATAAATAGCCTCAACAGCTTTCTTAATCTCGCTCTTATTAGACTTGGGATGTACCTCAAAGGTGTATTTGCCATCCCACTTTATCTCTTCTGATTTCTCAGTAGAGATAGGGACGATAACCACATCATAAATATTCATAATATCACTCCTCCACCGAATCAGTCGCGGACTTCTGCCAGGAGGGTTTCCCCAAAAGGGATTCTAAGACGGCAAGCGCAGATAGCGGCATGATCAGATGATCTGCACTCAAGCCATCTCGCACATTCAGATAGCCAGCACGCAAAGTATCTACCTTAGGCAAATTACGCACTGCCCGCTCTACCAGAGCGTTGCCTTCCGCCAATAAAATCAAAACCTTCCCCTCAACCGCTAAATTCCGTAATACCTTAACGGCCTCTTTCGTTTTAGGTGCCGGTAGCTGCACATCATCTACCACCACCAACCGTTCTTCTGATAGCAAAACCGTCAACAAAGAACGCAAAGCGGCTCGTTGCATTTTACGCGGCATCCGTTTCTTGTAACCGTGCGGTTTAGGCCCATGAGCAACACCCCCACCCACAAAAATGGGGGCATTCCGGCTACCGTGTCGCGCGCGACCAGTGCCCTTTTGCCGAAACCACTTCGCCTTGGTGCGATTGTTCTCCCCTCGCGTCTTGGTACTATGCGTGCCCTGACGAGCATTCGCCAGCTGCCGCACAAGAGCCTGATGCATCAAGGGAACATTCACCGGAGCTTCAAAAATTCCAGAATGCAGCTCGATCTCTTCGACCGTCTCACCCTGCATGTTCAACACAGGAACGCGCATCTTTACTTACCTCCCTTCAGAACCCGCTGCTTGCGAGTGAGTTTCACCTGCACCAATCCACCATTCGCCCCAGGGACACTCCCCTTGACAGCCAGCAGATTGCGTTCAGGATCAACTACAATTACTTCAATATTCTGGGATGTTACGCGTTTGGCCCCCATATGTCCAGGCATACGCATGCCCTTCCATACACGACCAGGCGAAGCACAAGCTCCAATAGAACCTGGCGCACGCAGACGATCGGATTGACCGTGGGTTTTCGGCCCGCCAGCAAAGCCATAACGCTTCACCACACCGGCAAAACCTCGGCCCTTGGAAATACCCACAATATCCACTCGCTCACCGGGCTGGAAGATATCAACCTTGATGACTTGCCCGACTTCGTACTCCTCGCCTTCACTCATGCGAATCTCACGCAAATAACGCAACGCCGGAATATCGTTCTTCGCCAAGTGCCCTTTTTGTCCCTTGGTTAGATGCTTCGGTTTCGCCTCTTCGTAGCCCAACTGCACCGCACGATAGCCATCCCGTTCTATAGTCCGCACCTGAGACACGTAGCAGGGGCCAGCTTCCACCACTGTGACCGGCACTACATCACCAACCTCCGTAATCACCTGGGTCATCCCTACTTTCTTTCCTAAAATACCTTTCATTTTCCTCAACTACCTCCCTGGGACTGCCAGCATCTTAATTCGCCACATCATCCCTGAGTCCGATTCACACCATCCCCCCCCAACAGCAAATCCACCGGGGGGGGGAGTGATAAATCAGAAAGATCACTGAGATCTAGTCTCAGACACAACCCTTAGAGCTTTATCTCAATATCCACGCCTGCGGGCATATTAAGCCGCATCAGGGTGTCAATCGTTTTTGAATCCGGCTCCACAATATCAATCAAACGCTTGTGCGTGCGGATTTCAAAGTGTTCGTGACTATCTTTATCAATAAACGGGGAACGGCGTAAGGTAAAACGCTCTTTCCTTGTCGGCAAAGGTACTGGCCCAACCACACCTACCCCAGTACGCTCAGCCGCCTCAACAATACGCGAGGCAGATTCATCCAACAATCTATGATCATACGCCTTAAGTCGAATTCGAATACGCTGTTTGCTCATAAACCACCTGAATTAAAACTAGCCAGCTTAGTCCAACACCTCAGTAATAGCGCCTGCACCAACCGTCAACCCCCCTTCACGAATAGCGAAGCGCGCGCCCTTCTCTAGAGCCACCGGGTAAATCAACTCAACTTTCATCTCGCATCTATCACCAGGCATCACCATCTCCACACCCTCGGGGAGAGAGATTTGACCAGTAACATCCATGGTGCGAATATAGAACTGCGGTTTATAACCAGTGAAGAATGGCTTGTGTCGTCCACCTTCATCGCGCTTGAGGATATAAACCTCAGCCTTGAAATGCCGCTTAGCCATAATGGAGCCAGGTTTAGCGACAACGATACCACGACCGACCTCATCCTTGCCCACGCCACGAAGCAACAAACCGGCATTATCACCAGCCTTAACCTCATCTAGTATCTTGTGAAACATCTCCATGGAGGTAACTACGGTTTCGCGCGGTTTTTCTTCCAACCCCACCAGTTGAACCGGTGTATTGGGCTTCATCGTACCACGAGTAACACGCCCGGTTACTACCGTGCCACGCCCTTTGATGGAGAAAACATCCTCAATGGGCATCAAGAAAGGGCGATCCTCGTCACGTTCCGGGGTGGGAATGTAGTCATCGATCACCCGCATCAGCTCCCAAATGGGGGCATAGGCTGGATCTTCAGGATCATCGCTCTCACAATTCAACGCCTCAAGCGCGGAGCCACGCACAATTGGAATCTCATCGCCGGGGAAGCCGTAAGAATCCAGCAACTCAGCGATCTCCAACTCCACCAGCTCCAGGAGCTCGGGGTCATCCATCAAGTCAACCTTGTTCAGGAAGACTACAACTGCGGGGACCTCAACCTGACGGGCCAGCAAGATGTGCTCGCGGGTCTGGGGCATAGGGCCATCAACCGCGGAAACCACCAAAATCGCGCCGTCCATCTGCGCAGCACCCGTGATCATGTTTTTAATGTAGTCACGGTGGCCAGGGCAATCCACGTGAGCGTAGTGACGATTTTCAGTCTCATATTCCACGTGAGAAATAGCAACCGTTAGAATCTTGGTCGCGTCACGGCGGAACATCTTAGCATCCGCCTTTGCTACTTCATCATAAGCCTTATAATCTGACCAACCCTTAGTTGATAGTACGCGCGTAATTGCAGCCGTCAATGTCGTTTTGCCATGATCAATGTGACCAATCGTACCAACATTCACATGCGGCTTAGTGCGTTCAAATTTCTCCTTAGCCATTGTATTCTCTCCTTATCACTTATTTTACTTATATAATCCAATTGCTCTTTAACACCAACTACCATAAAGGATAGTAGACATCTTCTGAGACGCGACGGGATCATAATGATCAAACTCCATCGTGAATGTTCCTCTTCCCTGCGTTGAGCTACGTAAATCAGTTGCGTAGCCAAACATCTGCACCAGAGGAATATAGGCCAGAATTGCCTGCACATCTCCCGCACGCGGATTCAGTAACCGTATATCTGCCCCCCGCCCGTTGAGATCTCCCAACACGTCCCCTAAAAACCGCTCGGGAGCCACGACCTCCACATTCATAACTGGCTCCAAAAGCGTCGGACTGGCAGCCTCAACCGCCACTCGCAATGCCTGAGCTGCCGCGGCCTTGAAGGCCATCTCGGTAGATTTCTCTTCATCTACCCCAACACCAGTCAATATAACCTTCAAACCAACCAACGGATAACCCGCCAGAAAGCCACTATCCATTGATTCCATAATACCTGCACGCACAGCGGCCTCAAAATCGCTCGCAAAACTCGCGGTGTTCACAGCACTCACGAAACATGCTTCTCCGCCGCCCTCCAGTGGAGAGACCCTGATATTGACTCGTGCATATTGCGACTTACCGGCCAACATACGGTCAAAAATTATCTCAGCCGAAGCAGATTTTGTAATCGCTTCTTTGTACGTCACTCGCGGGCGTCCCACATTAGCCTGCACGTTGAATTCCCGCAACATCCGATCCACCAAAATCTCCAAATGGAGCTCTCCCATTCCCGAAAGGATCGTCTGCCCTGTACCCTCGTCTATCCTGACCCCGAAGGTAGGATCTTCTTCTGCCAAGCGAACCAATGCCTCTTCAAGACGGGCCTGATCAGCAATGGTCTTTGGCTCAACTGCCACCGAAATTACCGGCTCTGGGAAATCGATATTCTCTAAAATAATAGGAGCATTGACGGCACTGAGAGTATCGCCAGTAAAACTATTCTTCAAGGCCACCGTGGCACCGATGTCGCCAGCTTCAATTTTATCTACTTCCTCGCGATGATCAGCGAACATGCGTAACAGCTTAGGTATCCGCTCGCGCGTTCTTTTACCCGCGTTATAGACAACCTCACCCCGGCGTATCTCACCAGAGTAAACGCGGAAATAAGCTAATCGCCCTGCATAGGGATCTGTAGCAATTTTAAAGATCAAAGCAGCCAACGGTGCTTCCGAATTCGCCAAACGTTCCTGGGGACCCTTATTAGTCTCTCCCTGGACAGGAGGGACATCTACTGGTGAAGGCAGATAATCCACCACCGCATCCAACAGAGATTGCACCCCTTTGTTTCGCAATGCTGAACCGCACAATACCGGCTGCATGTCACCCACAATGGTAGCCGCTCGCAAAGCGCTTCGCAGATCCGCCGCGGGGATTTCCTCACCCTCCAAATAGCGCATCATTAATGCGTCATCAGTCTCTACGAGGGTCTCGATCATCACTTCCCTGGCCGCACGCGCCGTTGTCAATAACGCAGTTGGAATAGGAACCTCTTTTAGTTCCGCACCCAATTTATCTTGCCAGACTATCGCCCGCCAGGACAGCAGATCCACCACACCCTCGAAATTAGATTCTGCACCAATCGGCCACTGAACTATTACCGGATTGGCATGCAGTTGCTCGCGCAACGTCTCTACTGCGTGCTCAAAATTAGCCCCCAACTTATCCATCTTATTGATGAACACCACCAGGGGAACCCCGAACGAACGCGCCTGACGCCATACCGTCTCTGATTGTGGCTCAACTCCTACCACCCCATCAAAGATCGCCACACCACCATCAAGTACTCGCAAACTGCGCTGCACCTCTGCGGTGAAATCAATATGTCCCGGCGTGTCAACAATATTAATCTGAAAGTCGCGCCAAAAACACGTTACAGCCGCTGAAGTGATAGTAATCCCACGCTCACGCTCTTGGATCATCCAATCCGTAATCGTGGTACCGTCATCAACGTTTCCCAGCCGATGAGTACGCCCGGTGTAGTAGAGAATCCGCTCAGTCGTCGTCGTCTTCCCCGCATCAATGTGGGCAATAATTCCGATATTTCTAATATTCGCCAGTGAATGTGCTTTACTAACCATCGCCGTTAAATCCCTCGCTACCTAACCCTTACGACGACGACCCTGAATCTAAACTACCAACGCAAATGCGCAAATGCGCGATTGGCCTCCGCCATGCGATAAATTTCCTCGCGGCGCTTAACGGCCGATCCCGCCCCATTGGCCGCATCTAAAAGTTCTGCCGCCAACTTATTGGACATACCACGTTCACCCCGATTACGCGCCGCTAGCAATAGCCAGCGAATACCCAGGGACTTCCTACGATAGCTGTCAACCTCGGTAGGCACTTGATAAGTTGAACCACCCACACGGCGCGCCCGCACCTCTACCGACGGCATGACATTGTTCATTGCCTCTTCAAAAACCTCTAACGCAGGTTTGCCGGTCCGTTCCTCAATACTGCTTAGCGCATCGTACATAATTCGGCGAGAAATACTCTTCTTACCACCCATCATCATCCGGTTGATGAATTTCTCAACCGCTACACTACCATAACGAATATCAGGTTCAATCTTCCGCTTGGCTGGACGATATCTTCTCGGCATACTTTACCTCTCTCCCTCTATCAGGACTTTTTGGCCCCGTACTTGGACCGTTTCTGCTGGCGACCATCTACCCCGCTAGTATCCAAAACCCCTCGGACAATGTGATAACGCACACCGGGGAGGTCCTTCACACGACCGCCACGCACCAGCACCACAGAGTGCTCCTGTAAATTATGCCCCTCACCGGGGATGTAAGCCGTGACCTCTAACCGATTCGAGAGGCGCACACGTGCAATTTTGCGCAATGCTGAATTAGGCTTCTTCGGCGTAGTGGTACGTACCACGGTGCAAACACCGCGCTTCTGCGGATTACCTTTTTTTACCCGTAATCGCTTTCCCTTTAGTGAATTAAAATTATATTGCAGAGCGGGCGACTTAGACTTGCTTTCCTTCCGCTCTCGCCCCTTACGAACCAACTGGTTAATCGTGGGCACTTTTTCCTCCTGATAAATCCATTGAACAAGGCCATCATGGCTCTGATGGCCTCTTTTGACGACCTAAATATCAAACAATTTTAATGGGAAGCAGTTTCGCTGCCCTTCCTGCGAAACTGAATTCTACCATAGTGACAAAAAACGTCAACTCATCACAGGCTAATCCCACCAGGGCAAAATCACCAGCTGTGACCACCTCGCTAGAAAATTCTCACCGTCGCTCGGAAACTAACCCCAACAATCCCATACCCAATTTCGGCAACTTCGCATCTTTCCGTTCTCGAGCGAACCGCAATACCTCGCCTGTATCGGTGACCGCTTCCACAGCAAGCGCCAAACTTTGCAGTTCTTTCACCAATACATTGAAAGAAGCCGGAATACCGGGTTCTTCAATAGGCAATCCCTTAACGATAGATTCGTAAGCGCTAACACGCCCCTGCACATCATCGGATTTGATGGTCAACATCTCCTGAAGAACATAAGCAGCGCCATAAGCCTCCAATGCCCAGACTTCCATCTCGCCAAAGCGCTGCCCACCGAACTGGGCTTTACCGCCCAGCGGCTGTTGCGTCACCAGCGAATAGGGGCCAGTAGAGCGAGTATGAACCTTATCCTCAATCAAGTGGTGCAATTTGAGCATATAGACCACACCTACTGTAATAGGTTGATCAAAAGGACGACCCGTTCTGCCATCGTAGAGTTGCATCTTCCCCAACGTGGGAAGAGGTAGATTTTCCTGAATGCTAATGCGGGTGGCGGCCAACTGTAACTCCTCCCCAGATAGCTCGCCAAGATCTCTTCCTTGCTCTTCAGCCCAAAAGTGCAAACACACATTAGTAGCTATAAGATCCGATTCTTCTTTCTCACGGCTACTGCGGGGATCCTTTTCAAAAACTAGTATTTCGTCAGGATTATACCCTTGCTCGCGCAGCCATTCCCGCAATACCGAACGGCGGGCATAAGTCTCATCATCGCGCAATAAATCTAGATCGTAGCCCAACGGGGAAAGCCAAGCTGCCACGTAGATGAGACGCGCTTCAACATCACTGGTCAACTGCTCCAAATCATATTCCTGCGCCTTGAACCAGCCCCAAGCGCGCTCCATAATCTCATTCTCGGCCTTATCAATCAGCCAAGCACGCGCCATATCAGCAGCGATCTCGGTCTCATTGGCACCATCAAAAACCGGCGTGACCGTATGGAAACCTAGTCGCTCGGCGGCCCAACCCAGATGGGTTTCCAGTACCTGCCCAATATTCATGCGCCCCGGCACACCCAACGGATTAAGAATAATGTCAATTTCCCGGCCACTCTCTAGATAAGGCATATCGGCCCTCGGGACTACCTCGGAAACCACGCCTTTGTTGCCATGGCGTCCAGCCATCTTATCGCCAGCCGTAATCACGCGACGTTGTGCCACATAAACACGCACTACCTTCTCCACTCCAGCGGGCAGATCGCGATACTCTTCACGCGAGAAGACCTTCACGTCAACCACTTTACCTCGTGCCCCATGCGGCATGCGCATACTGGTATCCTTCACATCCCGCAACTTTTCACCAAAGATAGCCCGTAGCAATTTCTCCTCTGGAGTAAGCTCCTTCTCGCCTTTAGGAGTAATTTTCCCTACCAGGATATCTAGCGGGCCAACCTCTGCCCCCACGCGGACAATACCCTCCTCATCAAGATCACTTAAAGCGCTTTCAGAAACGTTAGGAATCTCAGAGGTAACTTCCTCTGGCCCTAGCTTGGTATCTCGCGCCACAAGCTCGTACTCTTCCATGTGAATAGAGGTGAATTTATCCTGACGAGCCAGTTCCTCATTGAGCAAAATAGCGTCCTCGAAGTTTCCCCCTCTCCATGACATGAATGCCACCAAGACATTCTGACCTAGCGCCAAATTACCTTGTTCAGTGGAAGAACTATCGGCTAGAATATCACCAGCCTCTACACGTTGACCTTTATTGACAATCGGGCGTTGATCAAAACAGGTGCTCTGATTAGAACGCGTGTACTTTAACAGCTGGTAGGTTTCAATCTCGCCATCATCAGACCGCACCTTAATTTTTTCACCCGTCACATTCAAGACCACGCCCGACTGGCGAGCGATCACCACTAGCCCCGAGTTCGCCGCAGCCGGGCCTTCCATGCCGGTGCCCACCAGCGGAGCGTCCGTCGAAACCAACGGAACGCCTTGCCGCTGCATGTTTGAACCCATCAGAGCGCGATTAGCATCATCGTGTGATAGGAAGGGAATCAAAGCCGCAGAAACCCCCACGATCTGCAAGGGAGCTACATCTATATAATCTATACGCTCCGGTGAAGTCGAGAGAAACTGCCCGCCCTTACGTGCCGAAACACGGCGGTTAATAAAACATCCGTTTTCGTTCAACTCAGTATTAGCCTGCGCAATAGCGTAAACCTCCTCTCGATCAGCGGAGAGGTAATCAATATCAGTGGTCACATGCGGCACCACCTTAACATTATCGCTCAAAGGTAACGCAACTATCCTTTCAGCCAACGCCTCGTCTACTACCACGCCAGCTTCGGCTATCACTTCCCCGGTATCGGGGTCCCTTACAGCTTGGCGCAAGGTCTCTCCGAGTAGTTTCTCCTTGACATTGGGAACCACACGAATTACTCTCCGATAAGGGGTTTCAATAAATCCCAGATCATTCACACGAGCATAAGTAGCCAGCCGCCCAATCAAACCAATGTTCGGCCCTTCTGGGGTCTCAATTGGACAAATGCGCCCATAGTGGCTGTTATGCACGTCACGCACATCAAAACCGGCTCGCTCACGCTTCAACCCGCCCGGGCCTAGCGCGGAGAGCGTACGCTTATGAGTGAGACTGGCCAAGGGGTTGGTCTGCTCCATAAATTGCGAGAGCTGACTTGAACCGAAGAATTCACGGATCACACCTACCACTGGACGAATGTTGATGAGGCTCACCGGAGTAGGAGAATCATCACGGATACTCATGCGTTCCTTGATCACTCGCTCCATCCGTACCATACCTACACGCAATTTAGCCTGTACCAATTCACCCACCGTTTTTACCCGGCGGTTCCCCAGGTGATCCATGTCATCAGGGCCGGCGACGCCATTGTTGATATGAATCATACGCCGCACGAAGGCCACCAAATCCTCTTTCGTGATAGTGCGGACGGACATGGGGATATTCAAGCCCATACGCTGATTCAATTTGTAGCGCCCCACCTTCTGGAGGTTGTAACGTTGCGGGTTAAAGATCTGCGAAGTCAGATACTCTTCAGCATTCTCTAAAGTTGCCGGATCGCCAGGACGCATACGGCGATAGAACTCTATCAACGCCGCCTGAGCTATAGTATACTTACCACCACGCAGCTCCAATTCCGGTTCCTGACGTATCGTGGTCGCAATCCAAGGGTGATCAGGGTCATTATCAGCAGCCTCAAAAATATCCGTCAGCTCCTCGTCAGTGCCCTGACTCAATACCTCGCTGTGCAATTCATCGTCAATCGCTGCCAAGGCACGCAGAAAAAGCGTAACCGGAATGATCCGTTTGCGATTAAAACGCAAGGTCAAATATCCGGACTTGCGAGTCTCAAATTGCATCCACGCACCACGGTCAGGAATCATTTTGGCAGTCGCCAAGCGGTGACCACCATCATCGTCTACATCAAAGTAAACACCTGGCGAACGAATTAACTGACTAACGATTACCCGCTCTGTGCCATTGATGATAAAGGTAGCATTCTCAGCCATCAAGGGCAGATTGCCCATGAAAATTTCCTGCTGGACGATCTCGCTAGTTTCGCGATTCACCAAAGCGACATCCACATAAAGCGGGACCGCAAAAGTCAGATCGCGATCTACGCACTCCTGGCGAGAGTATTTAGACTCGACAAAACGATAGCTCAGATCAAATTCCGCCTCCTGGGCCCGCTTACCGGGCAAATAAAGGCTCAGCTGACCATTGTAGCTCTCAATAGGAGATATCTCATCAAAGAGTTGCTGCAAACCCTCAGCCAGCAACCACTGATAAGATTTTAACTGGACTTCTACAAGGCCAGGTAAGTCCAAAACACTGGAGATTTGCGCGTACGACTTAACTCTCAGGTCGGTTCCCTGCATATTGGTATTCTCCTCCCAGAGTCTCCTGCGGATAGCAATGATAATAATTCCGCAGCTCTAAATTAACTAAACATTTCAAAGTAACGAAATATCGAATGGTAGCCCACGTAAATATAGCTAACAAGCAAAACGCGATGCTCGTACATCACAAATCCGCATCACGTTGTTCAAAACTACTAGATATTTAACTTCCCTATTCCACTAACCCAATTGCCAACTCACACAACTGCGACTGACCATCATACCATACGGTTTTGGATAGTCAAAGCAAAAATAAACTAGTGCAATCAGATGAGGGCGTTAGATCTTTTCCGCGTAAACCCCGCGATATGCCGGCGGCAGTAATGCCGCAATACGCACCATGATAAGTTCGGTGGCGGCGGCCAGTTCCTCTGAACTCAAGCGTCCCTTCTTCGGCAGATAAAAAGGTTCCCCGTAAGTTATGCTCAGCCGCATCCGGCGCAAGCGCAACAAATCGCTCATCTTCTGCGTTCCAGTAATTCCCACCGGAACAATGGGCACGCCGGCATGAGCTGCGATAAATGCAACTCCCGGCTTCCCTAGCTGCAACGCGCCATGGGGAGAACGAGTGCCTTCAGGTGCCAAACCCAACACATCCCCACGCTTCAACACCTTAATGGCCGTCATTAGCGGCTCACGGCTAAACTGCGTGCGCTGTACCCAAATTCCACCGATGGCTTCTATAAACCAACTAAATAGCGGATAGGATTTATATTTAGCCGCCACTAAGGCGTAAACCTGACGTGGACTCGTTATCCCAGTTAAGGGAGTATCCAACCGGCTAATGTGATTCAGGGCTAAAATACACCCCCCCTCTGAGGGAATGTTTTCCACACCTTGCACTTCCATACGCCCTAAAGTATACAAAGCAAACGATAACATTTTGCAAATACGTGCATATTTCTTATCCATTTCACCTCATCAATCGCCCTGGTATCCCCAAGCTAATACTTGGAAGGAAGTAGGCTCAGTTTTCCCCCTAGGAGTTAACAATAACGCAAATTCCAACAGATGGTTTGAGGCCAAACCATCCACGGCCGTCAGCCGGGCTTTACGATAAGCCAAGATCTTATCTTCGTCATCATAGAGAGTGATCACCACCGTAACCCGCTCTACCAGCGCGGCGGCTTGATTCGTAATTTGCCCGGCAACCCGATATTGCGGGCCAGAGATACTTCCCGTCAGCCGGCTCGCTTCCAGAGGCTGAAAACCAGAGGTTATCCCGCCGATAGGTTCCGCGCGACGCAAGAGCGCCTCCGCCTTAACAGCTTCCGGGGGAGGCGCGGCAAAGAGCACCGAAAAAGGGGCGCGCTGCTCCGGTGCCAAGTAGTCAGTGGCCGCCAGCGTACTTTTGGTGACGAGCGGGGTTCCTAACTCATCCAACAAAGTTACCTGCACCTGGAGGTTGGTAAGTGGCTCCGTGGTGCTATTCACCAGCTCCCCCAGACACCAAATCCCGCCTACTGCGGTGGGGTAGAGCTCAACGTTAAATTCTGGCAACGGGATCGGGGTAGGTGTATATAGTATCAAATTCCCCTGCACCATCGGAGCGGCATCTTCACTCGCCGGTTCGCCCAGAGGGATAATCAGAGCTTGCCCGATGCGCAAGGCGTTCGGATTAGCCATCCCGTTCTGCTCCTGGATCGCTTCCGCCAAGACTCCATACTCCAACGCGATGCCAAAAAGCGTATCGCCAGATTCCACATTATGAATAACTGGCGTAGGCGAAGGCACAGGTGTGAAAGTAGGCGTCGGGAGGAGCGGCGTTAGCTGTACAGTTGCGGTTGCGACGGTAACTGCTAGCTCATTGACCGGCAACAATGTCGTTGGAGAGGGAGAAGGAAGGATTGGTTGTGGGGTGAGAACCGTCCCACAGCCTCCTCCCAACAAAAGAATTAGGGGAATTTCTAACCAGATTGCCACTCCACGTCGCTTCTTCACAGCGGGAAATTATACCATAACCTAAAAAGTCCCCGCGCCTTCACCCGCTTGGTGGGAGTTGCACCCCACAGATGCCGTCATCATACGCGCCGCAGCGCGCCCAGTAGGCCCACGTGAACCCGCTAGGCTACCTCCCCGCCCGCCAGTCGCTGACAGGGTAACGCAGACGCGCTCACGTTCCCGGAGAGCGTTCCTGGTTAAGGAGTAGCCGCCGGTCCCGGTGTGACTGCCGACGGGCGCGCGCCCTACGGTGGAACGCGCAGCCCCCTACGGCGCCGCGGAGGCGTGCGCTAAACCGACCAGCAGCCTCCAGGAACGCACACTCACGGCCCTCACTTAAATCATGCGCCTAACGGTGAGCATAAGCTGCGGGGCGGCTTTGCCCCTGAAAATCCTTAAACGAACACCAACCCTTGCCAATTCGCGGCCGCTTACCCTCGGGGCGACAGCCCCGTCAGCTTGATGCTGGGTTGGGCGGATTTTTGTGCCAAAATTTCTGAAAATGTAAAATCATTCAAACAATGAATCACTGACTGGTTTCATTGTATATCACGGGCATTTGATATCTCCATTTTTCCCATTGTTCATTATTACACAGTAGTTTCCTTATAAAACTCCCAACATTTATCCTACTTGTTTGCCCTGAATCAAAGACAGGGCTTCTTACTGGAGAATTATGGACCGTATAACTTGTTACCTCGTTTTCATCTATTAGTGTATCTGGCCTTACCGCAATCCATTCGATATTTCGATTATTCTTCCCAATATCATGTTTCAAGAAATTCACTGCTTGTTCATTGTCTCTCTGTGGCGGTAACAGAAATCTCATTATTGCTATGATAATTCCTTCAGCATTTGTGAATTTCTCTTGCGCATCAACATCAAGG
>JAYELZ010000255.1:14763-30297 GCA_034717835.1 Chloroflexota bacterium | reverse complement strand
TTATGTGATCTTGTTGGGCGGCACCACACCCCTCTCGCCGGCTTTCTTCCGTTACGGCGTGGATGCCGTTGCTGGCACTCGCATCGTGGATGCCGGGGCCGCGCTCGCCGCGATCAATCAGGGCGCCACGTTCAAGCAAATTGGAGGCAAACTGCTGCTGACGTTGTTCAGAAGCAAATAGGCAGATAGCAGGTTGTCATTCCGAACCAGGGCGACGCGCCCTGCGCGGAGCACGCCAGCGATGAATCTCTATTTCCTGCAAGAAAAAACCACACCAGGCACAGTGCCCACGAGCATAAAGTGTTTGTGCTGTGCAGTAATGACGAAGCCCGTGGCTGAAAGCCACGGGCTTTTGACTCTCCCCCAAATCTTCCTATAATTTTTTTATGGAAACCTTAGACGCCAGTTTGGACGCCTCACTCTACCATCGGCTACGGGCGGAGATTGTCTCTGGAAATCTGTTGCCAGAAACAAAACTCCCCTCCGAGCGCGAGCTGGCGGCAGATTATGACATCAGTCGCAACACGGTACGTCAGGCGATCAAGCTGCTGCTAAAGGCCAAACTGGTTTACACCCATCCCGGCAGTGGGATTTTCGTCTCATCTCCTCTACTTGACCATCGGCTAACCCTCAGCAGTTTCTCCGAAAAGATGGAGCAATTAGGTCTGCCCCACACCACCCGCGTGGAACGTGCCCTAGTGCTCCGCGCGAATCATCAGTTGGTCGCGCGTTTGCAACTCCAGCCAGACGCCCCGGTCTATCTATTGGAACGCACTCGCTTTATCCATGGCTGCCCGGTAGGCCTGGAGCAGAGTTATCTCCCCCAAAAGTATTTCCCCACCCTGACGCAGTATGATTTTGCCACGGTTTCACTCTATCGAACCTTGGAAGAGGAACTGGGGATTCTCCTCTCGCGGGCTGAAGAGCGCGTCGGGGCGCGTCTGGCAACGCAACGAGAGTGCCAGCTCTTGGAATTAGCAGCTCCACTCCCGTTGTTGACTTTCGAGCGCTTGACGTATGATGTTTACGAGCGCGTGATCGAGTACAGCCAGCGCGTCTATCACCCGGAGCGCTATCCCCTAAACGTCTCCTTGCGCCGCACCTGATTTTTTCAAAACAACTCCCTCACTGGGAGGGTATGCGAAAACCAACTTAGCTAGCAGAAGCGCTAAGTTGGTTTTCGCGTTCATCTGTGCTAGTCCGTATCTCATTTATTATTCGGGCTACCAAGTTGGCTGGCTCTCCTTGCCTGGCTGGTTATCATAGGGTACCGGTGCGGATAGCAATCCCCAATCATCGGTCTCTTTGAGATAAGCCACCACGCTCAACACCAGCCAGAGCGGATCATCGTTAAAGCCACTGCCCACGGCATCATTGCCCCGTTTGGTCAGCGGTTGATATTGATGGTAGGCCCCGCCATTGGCTAACTGGGTAGCGGCCAAATCCAAAAGGCGGGCATGGGCACGGGCCGGGAGTAGATGTACAAAGCCCAGCAAATCCTGGTTGGAATCGCGGAAACCCATGCCGCGCCCAATCCCCGATTCAAAGTACGAGACCGAACGGGAAAGGTTGAACGTCACCAAACATTGATAGGTGTTCCAGATATTGACCATGCGATTGGTAGCCAGGTTGGGTGTGCTCACCTGGAAGCGCGCTAAAAGGTCTTCCCAATAACTCTGCAGAGACTGGAAAGCCGCCGCGACATTTTCCGGTTGCTTTACCTCGTCCTATTCAAAGGTATAATGTAGGTAAGTTACATCCAATTGGCGAAGTAATATACTCAGATCAGTAGAGCTGTCCATAGTGAATAGGAGGTGTATGATGCAGTACCCACCTGGCCTACGACATCTATTGGCTAAAACTAAGTTGTTCACGGATGCTAAGGACTATGTAATTATGCGTTTACCGGTGGATCAAGTTAAAGAGGCGGCTCGCTTGATCGCCCAAACCAGTAGACCTTTTACCGCAATGTTGCGTGACAAGGACGAGGTTACGCTGGTGCTCCCGCGTGCTGATTGGGGGCTGCTGGATGTAACCGTAGATGTATCCGAGGCGTCTCCAGATTATCGGCTCATCACCTTCGATCTCCCTTTGGAGTTGGGATTGGTAGGCTACCTGGCAACTATGAGTTCCACGGTGGCTGAGGCCGGAGTCAGTATTTTCCCCCTCTCATCCTTCTCTCGAGATCATATCTTCGTGCCGGCTGAGGATTTTCAGTGCGCCTGGGATGCTTTACGGGAACTAATTCAGACTTGTCAATTAGCCGAAGCCGCTGAGAGGCAATAAATCTAGTGAGTAGCATCCATTTTCTACTGGGCAAGACTTTAGGCAGATATGAAGTAGTGGCGCACATCGGTCATGGCGGCATGGCCGAAGTGTATCTAGGGCAACAGGTCAACCTTGATCGCCATGTGGCGATCAAGGTGTTGCACCCGTTCCTCGCCGACGAGGTGGGTTTCATCACCCGGTTCCAACGCGAGGCGCAATTAGTAGCCACCCTACGACATCCCAACATCGTGCAGGTTTATGACTTCGATTATGATGATGAATTTGAAGTCTACTACATGGTGATGGAATACATCAAGGGAACCACCTTAAAAGAGCGTCTGCAGAGTGGAGACATTTCACTAGAGGACGGAGTTTTCGTTGCTGCCGGAGTTGCTGATGCGTTGTACTACGCGCACCAACGAGATATGGTACATCGTGATGTCAAACCGGCCAACATCATGTTCACCGAAGAAGGGCAACCCGTTCTGGCTGATTTTGGTATTGCCCGCATGCTTAGCGTGAGTGGGTTAACTGCCAGTGGAGCTATGGTTGGCACACCTGCCTACATGGCCCCGGAAATCGGCGTGGGTGAACCGGCGACTGCTTCAGCTGATATTTACTCGCTGGGAGTGGTACTTTATCAGATGGTAACGGGGCGGTTGCCGTTTGAAGCCGAAATCCCAATGAGCTTGGTAATGAAACATATCAACGATCCAGTTCCGCCCCCCACTAAATTTGTCCCCGATATCCCCTCTGAACTGGAAACGGTTATCTTAGCCACGTTGGGTAAACGGCCCTCAGAGCGTTATGTCACCGCCGGCGAGCTGGCCGTGGCCCTACGGCAGGCATTGGGGCTGGAATTATCTTCCTACTCTGTCCAGGGTGTAGCGACAGAGAATGGCTCGCAAACCGCCAATCTTTTGTTGAAATCAACGGATGAGACAGCCGAACCTGAAGAGGTTGAGCCATTACTTCGTTCCTGGACGATTGTCAATCAATCTACGGAGGAAGAGCAAGCGGCTGATGCGGGAGAAAAAACTCGGTCTCCAGCGATTTGGCGTCTGCTACGAACTTTGTTAGTGATTGTGTTCTGTCTAGTGGTTAGCATTGGTGTCTGGCAGTGGTCCGGAGGCGAAATTCCAGTTGGCATGGTGGAATTTCTGGCGACACGCGGCATCACGACAGAATTTGTAGCTACTTCAACCCCGACATTTACTCTAGTACCTACTGGCACTCCAGAGAAGCCGGTCACAGCGCCGCCTACGACTATTGCTGCCGCTGAGAGCACGCCCACCGCGATATTCACCGATACGGAAGAAACCTTATACGGCTATCGAGCCAAAGTACTGCGACTTTATATCACCCCTAGCGATAAGGCGGTACCTCCAGGTACAGCTATGTTAGCTTATATCACCTTGAGTAACGGTAGTGAAAGGCCGTGGCCGGCAGAAATGCAACTGGCTTTTGTAAGTGGCGCAGAGCTATCGGCTACCACCACCCTGCCGCTAGCGGCGCTGGCTGCCGGGGAACAGGTACAGGTATTACTTCCGCTGCAAGCACCACTGGAACCAGGTACGTATAAATCTACCTGGGAGGTACAACGTCCTGATGGCGAGCCGGCGAGCAGTAAAATCAATTTGGAGGTGGTGGTTGAAGATTTGCCAACCGTGACGCCCACACTTGTGGTGCTGGCGGAAGTGACTGTCACACCAACTCCCTCCACCGTCTTGAGTATGGAAATCCCGCAATTGTTAAACTGGGAAGTGAATGAAGAGCAGGAAATTTGGTCCGGAACTCTAGCTCTGGCAGCCACAGGAGGAAACGGAGAATATCACTTTTACCGAGACACTATTCGCCAAGATACTGAACTCCATGCTGCTAGGTTGGAATTTTCTTGGCGGCAATGTATTGCTCTCCCATTGAAGATAATTTTAGTTTCTGGCGAAGAAACACTAGTTTGGGAAGAACAAATCCCTTATCCAGCCCCAGAGCAGTGCGGGCAGTAAGCCAGCAGCTAGCAATGAGCGAGCCTTTTGCATGGCAACTACAATAGCCCAAAACTCGAAACTCAATCTAAAGCAACTTAAGTGGCGACCGCTGCTCATTGGGATAAGTTGTTATGTCGCTGTGGGGCAGATCACGGGTTATCTACCAAACCCGCTGGTGGCAGGAGCTAGTCTGGCTATCAATATGGTAATCCCGGTGATAGTGGGGTATTGGTATGGCTCTCTCATGGGGGCTTTGGTTGGCGTTACAAGGAAGAACCTCCAATGGTTACTCGGAGGTCGCGCTGATTTTGGTGCTCAATGTGGTAGTCTTGGCGATGAGCGACTTGGTCCACAACTTGCGTGCGCAGCGCCGTTTAGCCGAATTGCTGGATAATTATACTTTGCGGCTTCAGATGCCAGAAAAAACCCTCAACCTAAGTGGCGATGTACAATATCTCCGTTTGGCCATTGATGCTCTGTTAGATAATGCTATCAAATTCAGCCCCGAAGGTGGTGAAATTACCATCAAACTATGGAATGAAGAGGGTAAAATTTATCTAGTGATAAAAGATCAGGGGATTGGGGTCTCTGAACAATATCAGGCGCATCTTTTTGAGCGCTTTTACCAAGTGGATGGTTCCACGACACGGCAATTTGGTAAAGGGAGCACTTTTGGGTTCTGGATGCCCTACATGCATCTGCAAGCTAGCAACAAAATAGCATAAGACTGATTTGAGAGGCTAATTATGGATGCGGAAGCGATGGTACGCTTGATTCGTTCTCGCGGAGTGCATGATACGGCTACTTTGAGGGCTATGCGCGCGGTTCCACGTGAACATTTTGTGCCTGAAGCAGTGCGCGACTACGCTTACAATGATTATCCGTTGAGTATCGGGCGGGGACAGACAATCTCGCAGCCTTACATGGTCGCGCTGATGACCGCCCGGCTGGACGTTTCTCTGGGGGAGAAAGTGTTGGAGATTGGCACCGGTTCAGGCTACCAGACAGCTATCCTGGCCGAGCTGGGATTGGAAGTTTACACGGTTGAGGTGCTCCCCGAGCTCCAAACGCAGGCACGGGAACGACTAGCCGTGCTGGGCTACGAGAATGTCCATTTTTGGCTAGGAGATGGCTACCAGGGCTGGCCGGAACATGCCCCGTATGCCGGCATCATCGTCACCGCCGCCCCGCGCCAGATCCCGCCGCCGCTGTTGGAGCAATTGGCAGAGAGCGGCAATCTGATCATCCCCACGGGGCCGCCGGGCCGGCATCAAGTCCTCTGGAAGGTAATGTGCCTCTCCGGCAAAATTAGAAAGATTGAGTTGGGCGCCGTGGCTTTTGTGCCGCTAGTACATAATAGTGCCTTGGACTAACGACCATCCGACCACCAGACTATTAGACGACCAGACTACTTAACCACTCATGGATAGTGCGGGCCGTCTGGCGGTAATTGTGCTCTACCATGATGTTGTGCCGCGCGCGTGCCGCCACCACGTAATCCGCTCCGTAATGCCGGGCCGAGCGTCGCTCCGCCGGCTCCAAAAGTAACGAATCATCCTCCCCCGCTACCCAGAGCAAAGGCGTGTTGACTTTTTCTGGCGGATACCAGAAGGGCGGATTGTGCTGGTAGAGCACCAAGATGGATTCCGGCCCCAGCTGCGGTTGCAATTCCGCTAACGGCACGGCGGCCTCTGCCCCGACCAGGAATCGCGCCGCGGAGCGGGGCGCAGCGCGCACTAAAGGCGTGGCGTCCCACGAGAGTAACATCTGCAACACCCCGGCCGGATCAAAGGTCAATAAAGGCCACAACCCATCTTTGAACATGCTATGCGAGACCCACGGGGCCAGCAACACCGCCGCCGGCAGATCATCTCCCACGTATTTGAGATACCATTGGGTGAGTGCGCCTCCCATGCTATGTCCCAACAGCACCGGGCGACGCGGCAAACGCTGGATTTCCGCCTGCAGGAAGTTGAGGTAATAATCCAGCGTACAACGCGCGATTGGCCGTTGCGTAGGAGAATTAGCGTGTCCCGGTAGACTGTGCGCGTGCGTTTCCCAGCCCCACTCCGCGAAGAGCTCTTGCCAGAGTTGCCAACACCAGGCGCCATG
Organism: Chloroflexota bacterium; assembly: GCA_034717835.1. GTDB lineage: Bacteria > Chloroflexota > Anaerolineae > B4-G1 > SLSP01 > G713. Next base: position 23,929 of record JAYELZ010000255.1, on the reverse strand, counting down.
CCACATGCCATGTTGGAAGACGAGTGGAGTCTCAAAACGTCGTTGCTGGGGCCGGTAGACGATACGCTCAATGCCGCCGGCGACACTATGCGTTCGAGTATAGGTTTCCGTCTCAATCGTCTTAGAAAACGTCACCCCCGGGGGGGCTTGGTTGAGCGGTGTTGCGAGCGTGCGTTGGATATTGCGGCGGCTCAACTGCCAGAGCGCCCAGAGCTGTTGGGTGAGCAGGTATCCGGCTAACGCCCCTATCCTCAACCCGAAGAAGGTATTTTGTGACTTTTTGCTCATCATAATCATTCCTTTGGCTTGAAGCGCCTATGCTACGCAGCGACGCCGGTTAGCCCCGTTTACGAGGCGTAGTTACGTGGAAATGCCAATAGATTAACTACACCATTCAAAAGTCATGTCAACAATTTGTCCATCTGGCTCGACGTTAATATGGCTAATCTGATTGGGCCGCGTACAAATCTGCCGGCCAGATTGTTTCTCTATCCAGTTAACCCAGCGTTGCTTGACTCGGTTGTCGGGTAATTGCACGTCCCAATGACCCTCAAAGGGATTACGTTCAGTGTGTGCGCGTCCACCTTCCCATTTCCACTTACCGCCAAATCTATCAACATAACTATAATGGCTGGGCCGTTCACCTGGCTTCCAAGCATCAGGGGGACAATATCCGATAGGGCCATAAGGAAGACGCTCATCTTGCCAAATAAATTTTCTAGCCATTCGCTCCCAAGCCCACATATCAGTTTGAGACAGCAGTGGTATACGTCGCTCCTCATTCTCAATCGGCATATCGGCAAGCGAACAGCGAGCTATCCACGCCTCCGAAACATCAGAAAAGGTTGTGACGACACAATTTGCCAGAATCGGCACAGGTTGATCAAATCCCCGCGCCGAAACAGCGCCCTCGAAAGCACAGACGCCGACCATCTCGACCCAGCTCTCTTGCATTGCGACGAGGGACGGGGAAAAAAAGCCGTCAGGCCCCTCCCATGTGTAAAGATGCTCGACATCGCTAACATCCATGTACAACGTGAGGCCTGCGGCGCCTTTTTTGTTGCGCAACAAAGCTAACACACCTCGTTTGAGCCGGTAAAGCTGACTGCCTTTCCGAACCTCCGACCACGGTGGGGTATTCGACAATTGTTTATACAACCGTTGGGTTAGAGGAATACGCAGGCGACAATCCTGGATCGCGCTTGTAGACAGCTGACGATTTAGCTTGCGAACGAGATCACGACGTTCAACAAAACGAAAAAAGACTTGGGCATCAGAAACCGCTCTATCATCAACTCCCGTCCACAGCCGCAGATCAAAGGGGAATGCTATGACCATCATGCTGATGTCTCCCGTTCTTTTTGTTGCCTGGCAAACCCGGCTCTTATGATCTCTTCATCCAAAGCGGCAACATCGGGCAGGAAATAAGGAGGCCAATTCAAAATCTCACCATAGGGTGTTATCTCTATCGTCTCAATGCGGGCGCTTTTGTGCGTTGCATCTGGCGCATGAATAAAAAGAGTCTGGGCATTTTGCGCTAACCAGTTGGTATCATCCTGCGCAATTTCCAGGCAGAGATGTTCGATCATGTGGCTGCTGTGCGTCTCCACCAACACCCGTCGCCCGGCCTTGGCCAGGCCCACAAAAAATTGGACGAGTTTGGCCTGCACATCGGGATGCAGATGGATTTCCGGTTGCTCAAAGATGACCAGCCCCCCGGGCGGCGTGAGCAGACCGTGGACGATGACCGGCAAGATTTGATTGTAGCCCAGGCCTACTTCCGACAGCAATAAATCTTTATCCTCCTGCGATTTTGATGCAAAGCCCAACGGAGCAAACCTGACTGCAATTTGACCTACATCTATTTCCTGTACTCCCTTGTACTGATCGAGTCCCAAGATGTCTACCAAGACTTGCCGTACGGCACCCCTCAAGTCAGATTTAATCAGTTTGCCTTCTTGATTAACAAAACTCACTTTATCTCGACCACGCGCCCACAATACAAACGCAAAATCAGCACCATGGTAGGAGGACTCTTTTATTGCAGCCTTAGCATAAGCCCGTAACGGCGACTCACGAAATGAGCTTAAATACGAAATGTTGTCCGAAAGATCAAATTGGACAAGCCTAAAGAGTTCTCGCCAGAACTCGACAAAGGACTGGGGAATATCACGGAGCGCATCTTGTTGTGCCCAACGGTCAACGCCCAGGAACTGGGGTAAAAAATCTTTTGCGAGACTAACCTCAAGTTGTTCAACTGCTAAATCCTGCAACATTTTGTCAGTTTTGTCTTTGATGAATTCTACACTATAAGAATCACTGACCGCCTGATGACGCACTCTTAAACCTATCAAATCACGTCGTGGCAACAAACCAACTGTTTCCAGTATTTTGACGCGGACTGCCTCTCTCGAACGTGAACCAAACTGGCCTTGTATAAAAGTGATCTCGACCATGACGGTCAAAGGCTGAACCATATCTTGCGGCTTTTCAAAGATAAAAGCACTCAAATGCTTGAAAAGCAGTTTTTCTTCTGGCTCGTACGTAAACATCAGCCTGTATGTCAAAGCAGCATCCGAGGGGTCAGGACGCATAAAAACAAAGTCGGTAAAGTTTCCTCCCAGGGTTTGCTCCAACAATGGTCCGACGGGAGTTAAATGCGCTCCTCCCGATTCCAACGTCTGCTTCAAAAGCAACAACGCTTGAAGGATAGAACTCTTGCCGGCGCTGTTGATACCAGAGAGTAATGTAAGCGGCTTAAGTTCAATGAACATGGTATCCTCGAAAGCCTTGAAATTTTGCACCCGAAAACCGGTTAGCATTTATCTTGCCTCCTTACTCCTTGATCATTTTGCCGTACTTTTTCTTGCGAATGCGGAACGCTTCACTGCCACCCTCCAGGATGTCGGTTACAAATTTTTTGACCGATTTCACATCTATGGAACCAATACCGCCTTCGGCAATCCATCCATGTTGTTTCTGGTCATCTTTGTTGACGCCAGCCTCAAACACCAAAATCAGTTCCGCATCGCCAGAAACGGGGATATTTGCGTTATGCGTGGCGATCAAGAATTGTCGTTGTTCCTTCTTACGTCGTAGGGTCGTCACGATCTGGTCAAAGATGAATTGGTTGTCCAGATCATCTTCTGGCTGATCAATCAACAACGGAGCAGAACTTTCCAGCAGCACAATGGAGAGTAGCGCTGTACACTTTTGTCCTACCGAAAGTTTATCGAGTTGCCGGTAGCCCAGCAAGCCCTGGGCCACCTGCAACTCGATAATCGGCAAATCGGGAACGGTGAACAGTTCCAACTCGAATAACTGACGCCGGCTTAACCCCGCCATATTACGCCGCATCGCGTCTGACTCTACGTTAAAGCGCGTTTCCAGTTGGCTTGTGTCCTCATCGGCGCGCTGCTGCTCTATGCGGATGGCCGCGGCCAGGTCAATCGGATCAAGGTAGCGCGGGATTTCTGGTACAAGATAACGTGTTTGACCGTTGATTTCGACCGGTCCCTGGGCCTCGCGTTCTGGCTCCGCCGCTTTGACTTGCGCCAACTCGCTGCGCCGGGGGTCGCGGACATTCAACCCCCTGAACAACTCCCGCAGGTAATCCTTGTACGCCTGCCGGTGCCCCTCTGGCCAAAGCGTGACGCGCACGCTGCCGTTCAGCGCCTCGGTCAACTTCTTAGCCTTCTCACACCGCGCTTGGTATTGTCGCTTACGCGCGTCACGCAGGCCTTTCAGTAATTGTTCGCGCCCTGTCATCAGCGCGACAATGCGCGCTTTGTATTCCTTGACCTCGCGGGCGCGTGTTTCTAACTCAACTTTACGTTGTTGCAACTGCATATAACGATCAGGGCCGATCTCCCCGGCCCGGGCAAACTCGTCCAACACCTTTTGATAGGCTTTTTCCTGGCCGGCGTAGGCTCGTTGCCAGGCGTCGCGTTGCACCTTTTCTAGATCCCACTTTTGCGCAATATCCTCGCGCAGGCTGATGAATTGCTGCTCTAAATACTCGTTGATGGCTTTCAATATCTGGCGTTGCGCCTGCAACATTTCCCGATTTGGTAACTCGGCCAATTCTGCATCGCCCAACACCGCATCATCAAGCCTGTGTTGCGAGACAAAATCTTGCACAGCCCTGAGCAATTTATTGACCTGTGCCTGTGCTCCATCCAGCAATCGTTTCTCGCGGTCGTACTGCTCCATTTTTTCAACGCGAGCCACAAAGTCAGCCTCCTCCATCCGCCGGATTTCCTCTCGAATTGCGCCCAAGCGCACTAACCATTCTTGCGAAGCATCAATTACCTCTTCCAGGCGCAGAATTTCGTCGGCGTTGGTACGTAAATCCCGCAACAGACGAGTTTCCTCCTTTTTGAGCGGCTCGAGGGCCTCGGCTACATAGTTATCCAACAGGCGCAATTGGAATTCGGGGTCTAACGATATCTGGTAGATTTCTTTTTGTCCATAGACCTGCACCGGCAGCAAATCAGCGGGAGCAATCGGTAACGGCTCATCTTCATCTAAACGAAAAACTTGCGGCACACGTCCCGAGATGCGTTTGACGCGGTAACGAACACCACCGACCTTGAAATGAACTGTAGCGCGCGCGCCTGACGGAAAGACGCTTTTTAGCAGACTTTGCGCCTGTTGCCTGTTTTCACCAGCCTTGGCAGGGGTATCAAAAGTGTAGCGGATGATTTCTAAAAACGCCGACTTGCCCGTTCCTCGCCCGCCGATCACACAATTCAGGTCAGGATTTAACCTTACGTCTAATCCATCCCAGAACCCGCCTTCAATTTGCACCTGTTCCAATAAAGGATGTGTAACTTGGATCGGCTCTCCGCGATGAATGCGCACATCGGGATCATCAAAGCACTGGCGCAGTCCTTCCCAGGTAATGGGATCATCCAGTTTGAAGCACGAGTAGCGGGCGCCGATGCCCTTGTGCGAGTGTTTGGTGGGTTGTTCGGGATGCGGATTATCCGAGGCCCAATAATAGGCCGGTTCACGGGTATATGGTGGACGCCCGACTGCGTTGGGCAATGAATTGCCGACGATCTCGACCGCTGCAAATGGAGCTTTTTGCCACAATTGAATGCGCGCCTGCCCCCTGAGTTCGCGCCATGCCCCTTTCACATCGTCAATGTGCGCCAGTACCGGCAACGCGTCGCAGTTTCGAATAATGGCGATCACTTCCTGAATACCATGAGTGACCATCGCTTCAGGACTGCCTCGGTCGTCAACGCCAATGCCCAACTTGGCTAACAAATCGATGATGTGGGCGCCGGTACGCTCCGTCGGGAACAGGGCAATCACGTGTACGCCCGGCTGCACAGTGATCTCCACACCAGGAAAAACCGTCAGATCAGTATCCTGGGCCGCTTCTTTGACCCGGTCAACCCATTCTGCGCTATTGTGATCTGTGATCGCAATGGCATCCATCCCCACCGCCAAAGCCTGAGTGACAATGTCTTGAGGCGATACATCTGGCTCAATGAAACACCGCGAGGCGGGGGTATGAACGTGCAAGTCAACATTTCGAAACTGCAAACCGGGTCCCATTACTCACTCCTTTATTGAACAGTTGAACCACATCCATGAACAAACCTGCAAACTAGCATTGTCATAATACATCATCCCCCGTAGTCAGCAACTGGACATGCACCATCCGACTACTTCCTACTGACCCGTCAGTTCCTCAATAGACTCCCGGTTCGTATTTTTCCTCTTTATGGTTAGAGACCAAAAAACGAAGAGGAGGGCTTAGCTAAGCCCTCCTCTCAAGTTGATAAAACATTACCTCACGCGGAAACGCTCTTGTTGCAGCTGCCGCAACCCATCTTGATCTCCGGCTGCCGCCAATCGGGCCTGTTCCGGCCAGGTACTGACGTAGGGCACATGGAAGCCGGATTCCGCCAATAGGCCCTTGATCTCTGCAGGACTCATCGCGCCCAACTGTTTGAAGAAATTTACGCCGGACGCTTTGAGCAGCGCCTCGGATTTTGCTCCCAAGCCCCAGATCTGTTGTAGATTATCGGAGAGGAAACCGGAGCGCTCTTCTTCTGGCTTGAATGTCTCCAGCCCTGGCGCGCTGAAAGCTACCGCCGCTGCCGGCGGAGCGGTGCGCCAGCGATAATCATGGTGCATCGCCTGTTTGAAATCCTCTTGGATACCAGCCTTATCGCTGATACGCCATTGATCGCCCATCCAGCGATAGAGTAGGAGCGCGCGAATCTGCTGTGCGTAGGGAGTCTGGTTCCAGCTGTTGATCTCCGCGTAGGCTTTACGCACCCAGCCGATATTGTCGTTCGTCCAACCTTGCGAAGCCGGATTGTTACAGAGCGGCGCGTTATCGGCGCGGCAGACGTGGTTACTCTCGGTGATGTAGACCGGCAGACCTTTCCACTTGGCCGGGATGCGTTCCATAAATTGCCGGTAAGTCTGGAAGTCAAAGTAGTGATCTTTCAGCAGCGCATCGCCAAAAGTTTGCAGGTGGGTGATCGCGGCCAGCGAGGGGCCATGGGTGTAGGCATGCAAAATCAGCCCGTCCAGGTCGTTGATCCCGGCCAACATCTTCTGGAAGTAGCCCAGCGGACGCCAACGTTGGTTGCCCAACAGCTTCATCGGTACCGAGTTGTAGGGGTCTATCGCCCCAGGGCAAACTACGACATTCGGCAGCACCTGCTTGATGCGCGCATAGATCTTATTGAAAGCTTCCGCATAAAGTTCCGGCGTAATGTGCTCTTTGGGGTTTTGATAACCGCCAGGATGCTCGCTGGGGTTATTCTGCTCGTTGGCGATCTGGATAGTCCAGGTGTAGGTGTGTGGAGAGAGGTCAGCGCGTTTAAGATAGAGCTCCACCCAGCGGGCGCAAGCCGCCGCGAACTCGTCATAATACTGCGATTCCGGCAACGTCCCGCTGGGATGATAGCCGTGATTGAGGCGCACAATGACGCCATAACCGCGTTCTACCCAATCCCAGAGCCGCTTGCGCCAATCTGGGTTGAGGCGGACATCTTGCGGGCGACGGGGGACCAACTCGGTGAAGAAAGTCCACCCTTTCTTTCCTTTAGCTTGGAAAAGGGCGCGGATCGGATCGCGGGTCTGGTGGTCATCGCTCAGTTGGGCCGCGTGCATACCAAAAATATGCGGCGAGATACTGAACGGGAGCTCCGCCTGAGTGGCCGGCACGCGCTCATCTTTGGCGGCGGGAGCACGCAAGAACCAGGCCGCGACATAACCTTCCAGACGCGCGGGCGTGCGCACCTTGAGCCATTTATCCTGCTCGCCGACCTTCTGCCCAGTCACTTGCGGCGGTTCCAATGACTTCAAAACGGTGCTGTGCGGCACCCAACCGACTTGATGGTGAGTGGTTCCCGCGCCGCTACGCAAGCGCAGACCGTAATCCGGGCTTTCTACGACCACGTAACCGGTGGGCGTGACGCTGGGCTCCGGTTCGGCGGGCAGGGAGTGTTTCACGTTGAGGTACCAGGCCGCCGTGTAACCCTCTAGGCCATTCGGCGCGCGTACCTGGAGCCAGGCCCCCTGTTGCCCCAGCTTCTGGCGGGCGACGGCTTCCGCTTCCAACGACTTGAGCACCGTGCCATCCGTGAATTGCCCAATCTGCTCATGTTCAATGCCGGGGCCGCTGCGCAACTTGAGAGGCGCAGCGGGACTATCCACGACCACGACAAAGAGCATGGGAGCAGGTTCTGGCGGTGGCGGCGGAGCGGGCACATCCGGTTTCTCTTGGAGGTACCAGGCCGCCGTGTAGCCAGTTTCTCCCGCCGGCGTCTGGACACGGAGCCACTCGCCCTGCGTGCCTAGCTTACGCCGGACAGCAGCTTCCGGTTCCAAGGCCTTGAGCACCATGCCATCAGGCATCTGAGCAAGCTGATCATACTCCACGCCGGGGCCGCTCCGCAATTTAAGCGGCATCTGTGGACTCTCCACCACCACGGAGAGCATCGCCCCCACCGGCAAGCAGAGATACCAAGCTGCCACGTAGCCATCTTTGCCATCCGGCAGACGGACCCAGAGCCACTGCCCCACTTGGCCCACCTTGCGATAAGCGATATCAGCTTCTTCCAAGGCCCCTAAAATCGCCCCGTCAGCTACTTGAGCGATCCGGGAACTGCTCACATAGGGAGCCGCCCGCACGTTGAGATGGCCTGCTTCGGGGCTATGCACTTGCACCTCCATAAACGGTTCCGCCGGCGGCTCCGGCGCTACTTCTTCTCCACCCGCGAAAGGCTTCAGATAAGGGGTGGGATCGATAATGTCGTAAGGATAGTTAGTCTCACCGCGCGCCGTCGCCCCGCTTTTTTTCAGAGTGAGGTGGAGATGCGCGCCAGCTGAATTGCCGCTATTATCCGCTATGCCCACCAGCTGCCCGGCCTTCACGGCCTGCCCCCTACTTACCGAGGCCTCCAATAGGTGCGCGTAGATAGTTTGGTAACCACTCTCATGTTGAACGCGCACCTGGTTGCCGTAAGGTTTGGAGTTGCCATCTAAGCGCACATCGCTGACAAAACCATCCGCCACGGCGAAAATTTTGCTGCCCGTAGGCGCACGGAAATCAATACCTTCGTGGCCTGGCAAACCATATTGTCCGTAATATTCAGGCCGCATTCCAAATTTTTGGGTGATGCAATCAAATTCTGTCGGCCAACGCATACGAAAAGTCATCGGAACCTCCTCAATTAGTCGGTTAGTCATTAGTCGTTAGTCGGTTAGTCATTAGTCGTTAGTGGTTAGTCGCCTACCTTTTTCAAGGCTTCCAGGGCCGCGGCGGCGGCATCGCCTACCGCTTTGATCATTTTAGCGCGATTAGCCATCGCCTGCTCCACCGTCTGGTTATGGATTTTCCAGAGCTGGTTATCGACCATGCCATCGGCGTCTTGCGGCACGCAGATGTTCATATCTCCATCCAGGGAGATCTCGGTGTAGGCCCGCAGCATGATCTTCCCATCTTTGGCCGCACTTTCCACATCTGGGCGGTTGGCGACGAGGATTTGCACTTGGTCATAAGGTGTGGAGTAGGTGCGCACCTCCAACACGGCGATATCATTCACAAAAGTTTCCACTTTCTCTGCCAGATCACTGCTGAATTTCTTGACTGCTGCTTGTAGATTAGCCATTTTATCCCTCCTAGGGAGTT
>JAYELZ010000255.1:0-14663 GCA_034717835.1 Chloroflexota bacterium | reverse complement strand
GTGGAGTAGGTGCGCACCTCCAACACGGCGATATCATTCACAAAAGTTTCCACTTTCTCTGCCAGATCACTGCTGAATTTCTTGACTGCTGCTTGTAGATTAGCCATTTTATCCCTCCTAGGGAGTTACAAGTTGCAAGTTAAATGTTAAACGTTCAGACCTCCGAGGTTTTGACGGTAATTTGACCTGGAAAGCGAGCTATGGATTACCAGAACCTGGCAAAAGGAGCCCATTTCGTAAACCTCGGAGGTCTTTTAGGGTGCTTTTCCTTACCCTCTGAACGGTTACAGTTTTGTTTCTTAGCGTCTTGGTGTCTTTGCGGCCAGCTATTTTTTTCAGAGAAATGACTGGAGTCGCGGCTACATTTGCCATTCGCCATTTGCCCATTTGCCCATTTTAGCGTAATTCTTGCAACACCTCCTTCACGAAGCGCCAGATGGCGGGTAAGAGCAGCAGTTCGCCTCCGGGAACGGTGGCTTTGGCCGCCAGGCTGGCCGCCCCACCGGCTACCACGACGACGAGGCGCAGCAGGGTGAGGCGCGATTCCAACGCTAACTGCACCGCGTTAACGTGTTGCCGCCGGGTAGAAATGTTCGCCCCCGCTAGCCAAGTGGTGGTGAAGTCGCCAGTCCAGCTGACGCGCGTCAGTCCGATCTCTTGTGCGCTGCTGGCTGTCTCAATGCGGGCGTAGTGGGTGACCAAACGGCGCAATTGCTCCAGGAAATCTGACCAGCGGCGGGAGAGGGTCTGGCGCTCCTCCTCTTTCCGCCAATCCAGGAGGCCGTAAGCTTGTGGCGCGCGCAGCTCCTCCACCTGCTCCCAGAGCGCGGCTTGCGGCGCGGCCAATGGTGCGCCAACGGCGAACGAGGGTTGGCCAGCGGCGCCTAATTCTGCCAGCGCGGTCTGAGCGCGCGTCAGGGCGCGGCGCTCGTGGGCCAGACGTTCCGCTTGCGCGGCTAGCGCGGTCATGGCCGCGTCTGGATCTGACGGCAAGACGACGCGCCAGGTAGGTTCCTGCGAGACGCCGTCTCCTGCCGCGAAGGAGTGAGCCGCTAGCGGGGCTATGGCCCACAATCCCAACGGGTCGGCTTGCTGCGGCAAAGTCACGCCAGAGAGAGTGAAGAGGGAGTCATTCATCAGGGTTTTAACGTTTTGAGTAAACTGGTAGCCATCTCGGCCATCGCCTGCAGAAATTGAGCGCGGTTGATCTGGGCTTCTTTGACCATCTCCTGGTGGATGTGCCAGAGCTCTGGGTCTAGGCCGCCGCTGCGCTCCGGCACGTAGACCTGCATATCGCCATCGAAAGCTACTCTGGTAAGCGCGCGGAGCTGCGCCAGCTCTTCCGCGCCGGCGCTGACGGCTGCCAAGTTGGTGGTGGAGTAGGTTTTAACTTCCAAGGTCATCAGCTCCTCGGCGGCTTTATTCAGAGCTGTGGCGATTTGCGAGGTGAAGGTGCGGAGGGAGCTCGTCAGGCCGCTAAATTGCTCGGTGAGACCGAAGGAGGTCACGTAATCAACATCTGTTCTATCCCCACCGGCGGCCAGCGGGGTTACGGCGGAAGGTGCGGATGAATTACTGGAGGGAGCGGCTTGGCTTTTCCCCAAACTACCCTCCTGGGCAGGGGGGATGGCGGCGGCCTTGATGGTGGGCCGCTCCGGCGGAGTTTCGCCAACCGCCGCGACCGGCAAGCGCACCGCCGGATCACCTAAGATGACGTAGCTGCGGGCGTCGTTGTTGGCCGTCCACATACCGGCCAACTGCAGGTCGTCGCGCCGGCCGCCATACTCGATTTTTTCCAGTTCTCCGGCCAGAGCAACGGAGAGTTCGGCATGACGTTCGTTGAACCATTCCATAGCTGCGCCGAGGGGATAACCGGCGAGGAGCTGCTCCAGGGTGTCCTCAAAGACCTTCAGTTGGCGGCCAGAGCGGCCCCAGACGAAGGAGTAGCCCCAGGCGCGTTCCACGTGGCCGACCACGGCTAACGCGCTGCCCTGGGGATGACCCAATAGCCGCTGCGGTAACTGGGCGAGGAAGGAGCACGGGGCGATGGCGGCTTGCCGCCCGGTTTTGTGCGCGAATTGATCCAGTTGCGGGGTTCCCGCGCCGTAGCAGGCAAAGAAGAAGGCTATCATGCCGGCGAGTTGCGCGTTGGCGCTCACGTCGTCAGTGGAAAAGTAGAATTCTTCGGGGATGGGTTTGTGGCGCCAGTTGCGCGGGCCGGGCCAGTCGTTGCAGAGCAAAGCGCCCTGGTGCCGGAGTTGGCGCGGGTCGCCGTTGGGGAAGGCCATGCCGTGGCTCGCGCTGAAGAGGAGGGCGGGAGTATCCGCGCCGCCCAAGAGCTGGGCCAACCGCGCCTTTTTGGCATCCTGCACCAGGTCAATCTCCCAATCTGGCGCCGCTGAGCTGAATTCCTGGACCAACGGCTGGATCATCTCACGGTAACTGAGGCTGGTAGCCTGATCGTCGGGGTTACGGACACCGAAGAAGGCCGCCCGGCGCGGCAGGCGCAGTTGCGCGCCGGTTTCGGCGGCGACGACGCTGGCAGCGTATTGGGCGTACTCCTCCAGGGTCTCAAAGTGGAGCCGTCCGACCGCGTACTGGACGTCGAGATGGTATTGGAAACGATAAGGGATGGTTTCCGGAGCGCCGATGATCAGCAGGTAGTAGGGTACTTTTTCGGGATCGGCCGGGCCAGGCCCCATTAAGCGCGGCTCGCGGCCCAAGAAGTCCAGGTAGCTATCGCCGGGCCGGTAGCCGGTGGGGCCGTAGTATTCCTGATAGTAGCGGCCGTCCTGCTGGGTGGCTTGCTCGCGGCGCAGTTCCAACAGCGGCTGGAGCGCGGCGCGAATCGCCGCCGTCCGCGGGTCGGTGGCGGCGAAGATAATGCCCCAACCGGTCTCCGCCAGATTGGTCTGATCGGCGTTGATGCCGAAGTGATCGGCTTGGCCCAGATGGCGATTTTCCAGCTCGCGCTGCACGCCAGCCGGTAATTCCTCGCCCAGGGCCACCGAGGCTATATCTTGAGCACGCAGAGGGGGCAGATCATATTCTCCGCTGGCGCCGTTGATGCCGTTGAAATAGAGCAGTTCTGCGTCGTTCATGGTTCACCTCCGGTTCTAAGTCGAAAGTCAAAGGTCGAAAGTCAAAAGTTGCAGGTTGCAAGTTGCAAGTTGTGCAATCGGTTGACCGTACCTATCAGTAAAAGTATAATGAGGATAGGAGTTTTAGCCATCAGAGTATCATGCTAGCAAGGAGCTGAAACAATGTACAAAAACATTGCTCTGAAATTGCAACTTTCGCCTCAAGAATTAGAGCGCCAAAGCTTACGTCTCTTTTTACGTTATCAGCTGCGACTCATCGAATCGCAACTGCTCAATTTGGGGCGCAAGTACGGTGTGCGTACTGTTGCTGAACTGGATGCCTTAGTGCAAAATGGGCAAGCTCATGAAGCCAATACTTTTGAAGATTATTTCGAATTTGATCACCTGGAAGCGGAACGGGAAGCATTGCTCTCCTCACTGCAGGAGCTGGCTTGAATCCCCTGGAACGGCTCCGCCGCATTGCCGAGATCGAGTTCGCAGGTATTGTAATACAAACTAATTTCCTAGGCCCTAAATTGCGCGTGCTCTTGACCGATACCAGTTACGTAGATGTTTGGGTTGCTCGTAAATTAAATCATCGGTTCGGATTCCATTGGGAACGACGACACCTTGATGGAGCTATCTACCGCTACGATAACTTCCCCGATACTGATTGGGCAGAAGTCTCCACTTTCCCTTTTCATTTCCATGCTGGCTCTCAAGACAAAGTGATTGCCACACCATTTGCTATAACGCTTGACCAAGGGTTTCGTGACTTCATGGCCTTTGTGCAACGAACATTAGAGAGCTATCCTGAGCTGCAATAGAACTTTACTCGTCTGTAGCTCGGTCAGTTACAAGTTGCAAGTCGAAAGTCGAAAGTCAAAAGTCAAAAGTCGAAAGAGGAATCTCTCACACCCGAAGAATCTTATTCGCTTCCTCGCTTTCTCGCTTTCTCGCTCTATCGCCCCCCGAGGTATCCCTCCGTGAGCTTTAATACATCCTCTAGCCGTACCAGGTAACGGCGGAGTGAGCCATCCCAGGAGCCGCTGACCAGGTACTTTCCATCGGGACTAAAAGCGATGTCGTAAATGAGGTCAGTATGGCCGCCGATTACGCCTACCAATTGCGGTTCCTCTTTGGGGAAGTTGGCCAGCTTCCAGATACGCACTTTGCCATCGCGTGCGCCGGTTGCCAAGTAATCATCTTGAGGCGCGAAGGCCACGCTGTAGACAAACCCCGGATGTTCTAACGGCGACGTCACGGTGGTGAAGGTCTCCATGCTCCAGATGCGCGCGGTGCAGTCCCAGGAGGCGGAAGCCAGGTAGCGGCCATCCGAGCTGAAATCCAATGAGGGGAGGTAACTGCTCTGCCCCGTGAGGGTGACGGCGGAGGTCAGCTGCCAGGTATCGGATAAGGTGGTCAGCTCATGCAGGGAGATTTGGCCTCCCAAGCGGCCCAACGCCAACCAATGTCCATCCGGGCTGAGATCCATTCCCCAAAGCCCGCTGGTTGGGATCGTAAAGGTTTGTGCTAAGGACCAATTTTCGGTATCCCAGAGCAACGCGCGCTTGTCTTTCGCCACGGTAAGCAGATAACGGCCATCAGGGGTGAAGCGGGCGCGCTCCACATCGGCGGTATGTCCCCGTAAGACGGTAATCCATTTACCGGTACTTGCATCCCAGACGCGGGCGCTATCATCGCTGGAACAGGTGATCAGTGTTTGCCCATCGGGGCTGTAGGCGAGATCCCAGATCTTGCCGCCGGGTACCTGGAGAGTGTGTATGGGGGTCCCCGCAGCCAATGACCAGATGGTTACCTTCCCCTCCCCGCCAGCAGAAGCCAAAAATTTGCCGTCGGGACTGTAAGTGACCGCGCGTATCCGTCCGGCGTGCCCCGGGAGTGTGGAAAGTCCCAGCTGACGGGGGTAATCGTAATTCCAGGTGCGCACTGTTTGATCTCCGGCTCCGGCAGTGATAAATTGGTCATCCGGGCTGAAAGTTACATCCAGCACCAAGTTACCCGGCCCGGTCAAAACGCTGATGAGATGCGGAGTAGCGGTATCTACGTGCCAGATGCGCACCGTCCGGTCACGGGAACCGGAGATCAGATATTGCCCATCGGAAGAGAAATCCAGACTGGTCACATCGGAGGTATGCCCGACTAACGTGAATTCTGGTTTCCCACTCTCCACGTCCCAGAGGCGGATGGTTTTATCGCTGGAACCAGAAACGATGAGCTTGCCATCCGGGCTGAAAACGATGGCGTTGACCGGCGCAGTGTGCCCGGTCAGTGTCAGTATGGGGGTTGCGGAGAGCGCGCCCGACATACGGGGCTGGACTTCCCAGAGGCGCACCAAGTTATCAAAAGAGCCGGCGGCCAACAGCCATGATTTTTCCTCCGTCATAGTCTCTAGCGGCGTGGCGTCACCGCTGAAAGCCAGACTGCTCACCCGTCCCCCTACGCGCGGCAACGTGAAGACAGTCGCGGCGGAGAGCTGCTCGCCGCGCTGGTGCAGCTCCCAGAGGCGGATGACGCCCTCTTCGGTGCCGCTGAAATCACGCCACCGTGTGCCATAATCGCCGCCGGTAGCCAGATAGTAGTCGTGCGGACTGTAAGCGACGGCGTGAATCTCATCACGAATACCTGCGGCGAGCGGCACGCGCAACGTCGCTACCCAGGCCTCCCCTTCTCTATCCCAAATCTCGACCACGCCCCCCGTCTCACCATCGTCTCCTCCCACGGCGAGATAACGGCCGGTGGAATCAATAGCCAGCGCAGCAGAGGCCCCTCCCGGGTGTCTGAGGAGCAAGTTTCTGCCGCCAATTTTGGTATCAATTTCTTCCACGCCGGCAGCGGGCATCGCCGCGTAGAGGAAACGCCCTTGCGGTTCGTAGAGCACCGCATGTACTTGATCAGGCAGATTAGCGTAGATCTCGACGGGGTAGTAATCGCGGATGACTTGCCGGAGCATAATTTGCGCGTCCGTGGTATCCAAGGGGCCCAAGAAGTCCTGGGTACTCCGGTCCCACCAAGTGGGGAGAGCGGGCGATACGCCGGTATAAGCTTGTTGGATACTCCGCTCTCTATCCTCGACCAGCAGGGTATCCGCCTCTGCCGCCAGCTCGCGGGAGTAGGCTTGCAAGCCATTGCGCAAGGCCATCCACGCCAAGCCGGTGATTAACAAGAGCACAAGCGTACCCACAGAAACGCCAAAGATGCGCAAACGGCGCAGGCGCTGGCGGTGGAGTTGAGCGGTTTGGCTGGCGACTAGAAATTCGTGCTCGTAAGGCTCCAACTCGTCGCGGTGCAGCTCCGCCCAGGCCAGGGACTCGCTCAACGCCTCGTTGTGATAGAGTAGGGCAATACTCTGCGTCTCCTGCCAGCGCTTCGCGGTGAGCCGCAGCGGGGTTTGCCGCGCCGCTTCCCAAGCCAGATTGGATTGGAGGATAGGATCAATGAGCCGGTCATGCACTAACTCGTACCAGCGCGCGCCCGCGCGCACATCGGAGTGGACCAAATGCCGGGCCGCCAGAATGTCCACGGCCGCGTTGGGTAATCCGGCGGTCTCCTCCGGGCCGCGCAAGGCCAGACCGCGCGTCTGCATTGGCGTGATCAGCTGTTTGGTCGCCCAACGGCGTAACTCCCGCTCTCGCACCGGCGTCTCCGCTATCACCTGAGCTACGGCATCTGTGTAGAAACCGACCAGCGCCCGGTTGATGTTGCCGTATTCTTCCACCTCTTCCCACTGGATCAGCTGGTCTTCCTGCTCCGGCAAATTATCCCATAACCGCTGACAGACCACCTGCAACTGCACTGGCTCGACGAAAGGCCCGAGTACTTCCACTTCCTCACCGCGCCCGTAGCGTTGCACTTTGCTGCGGCGGAGATCATCGACTAATTGCTCCGCGACGCCTTTCGCAAAGGGCACGCCGGCATTCTGAGCCGGTTTGGCGACCACTTCCAACGCTCCGGTCGCGCCCAAGCGTCCCATGCGAAAGCGTGCGCGCAGACGACGAGGTAACAATGAGGCGTAAGGATCAACCTCGGCTACGTAATCCTCCCGCATAGCGAAGATGATGCCCAGGGACGAGATGGCTTGCAAGGCCGCCTGCACTTGGAGGAAAAAGCCTTGAGCATCCTGCCAGCGATGGCGATGTGCCGTGAAGAGCTCCTCAAATTGATCCACGATCAAGAGCGGGTACGGGTACTCTGTTTCTGGGTAGAACTCCTGCAAGAAAGAGGCCAGGGTGTAGGATTGTAGCTCTTGCGGCGCCAGCCTTTCCTCCGCCAGAGTCACTAAGAGGCTAAAGATGAAAATGTTCTCTACCTGTTCGTCCTCAATACCCGGCGGGAGATCGTTGGCGACGCGCGCCACCGGCAACAGATCAAAGGCTTCTGCCTCCAACGCCGGCAAAATTTTGGCATTGAGCAACGAAGTCTTGCCGGCGCCAGAGGGCGCGTAGAAGAGCACCACTCGTTCCGCCAAAATTAGCGCGAGTAAATCGCGAGCCTCACGATTACGTCCGTAGAAGTTGCGGTGATCGGCGCGCTGGTAGGGGCGCGGGCCGATATAAGGATTATGCTTCATCGTGGCAACGCCTCCCATTGCTCATGGAGCTCAGCCATGAATTGGGGCGTGCTTCCCCAGAAGACGTTGATCTCGGCGTCCTGGAAATACTGTTGGAGGAAATGCTGGACATCGGCAAGCGCTGCTTCATTAGACTTGGTGCTCTCTAACTGCACAGCTACATGTTTGAAGCGGCGCCGTTGATTCAACGTGGCGACTAATCCGCGCAAAATTACCCTGAACTCCCAATCATGCAAACTATATCCTAAGAACATCAGAGAGCTGTTGGCTATCGCGCCGCGAATGTAAGTGGGGATACGATCCATTTCGGCGGAGACACGCACGAGGTAATCCAAATAATTATCTTCGGTCAACACCAGCGATTCCACCTCCTCATCATTGCCAAAGAGATGATAAACTAGCGGCTCTTCTGGGGTAGGAATATAATCAGGATCATCCTCAAAACGGCTGGAGAGCCAATCTAAATCGCGCTGCCAGCGGCAGATCTCCCGCGTGGGCGCTCTGCCGCGCGCCTGAAGGGCGGACACCATGAAGTTATCAAAATTGGTGGTGAGATAGAGAGGTAAATTCAGACTAGCGAGCAGTTGATGAATTTCATGAGGCCTGCCGGCGACCAGCGCGGGCCAGCCAACCGTCTCTACCAGTTCCGAAAGCGATTCGCAGGACTGTTCAGGCCGCAGTTCTGCCGGCAATTTGCTCTCCAAATGGTGTTGCATGGTTTCCAGTATCTCATAACGCGGGAAATCGCGCCCTTGATTACTGGCCAGGTACTGGGCTACGGGAGGAAGTTCCGCGCGGTTAGGGAAAGGATAATCGTGCAATTCAGACCAGGCCAGAGCCGCCTCTTCTGGCGTGGGGAGCCAGTAGCCATGCACTCGGGGGCCGATGATGGGAGTGCATTTACCCCGTTGGAGCATGCGCAAGAGGCCGGTCCAGAAGATACGCGGGTTACGAGACCCCAAGACGGTACCGCGAGCATCACTCTCCGTTCCCCAGAGCTGCCCGGATTTCAACCGCATAAAGAGTACCGGCACAGCAGCATCGTGACGGGCGGCAGAGAGTAACGTGCTCCGGGCTTCATTCAACGCTACATCGACCTGCCCATGTTCCAGAAGCCGTTGGTAGAAAATAGCACATAACTTATGCGCCGTCTCGACAGTCACAAAATCCTGCATGGCGATCACCGCCGGGACGCCCACAGAGACCAGTTTAGGGGCCAACCCCTGGAAGGCGGCGCCGGTAGCGCGGGTGGCGCTCTGGCAGGCTGCCAAGAAGATCAATTGCGGGTGTACATCTTGGCGGGCCAACATCTGGGCCAGGTCGTCGTCGGAGACCAGCACCGTCTGGCCGTTCTCCCCCTGCATAAAGAGCACGGCGCGCTCGCGGCGCTGGTTGAAAGCGCCGTGTCCCACGTAATGCAGCAGATGGTAGCCCTCTCGCAATGCCGCTTCTAACCGCTCTAACGTCACCGGCGCAGCCAAGAAATCTAACGTTGCCTCATCAGGATCGAGTTGGGCGAATGCTCGTTCCAGGATCTCACGTTCTTGGGCCACGTCCAGTGGCGCCAGCTCGTATTGACTCTCCAAATCCGCCGGGTTCGAGATGAGCGCCAACACCCGGAGCGGGCGCTCCGCCACCCCGCCGCCCCACGGCAGCGCGATGGGCAGGTAACGGGAAAAAGGCGTGTTCGCGGCAGCGGAGAGCAACTTGTTATCCACATAGAGCTTTTCCCACGGCAGCGCGTGGAGCGCAGCCGCTCCCACGTCGATGCGGAGGCGCACGCGACGGCGGGCAGCTTGACCGCGTATCTCGCTCCAAGCTTGGAGCAAAGTGCTATCGGCAAAGAGGGTCTCAAATAGCCGTTTGCCATCGGCGGTGGCATCTCCGGTCGGCACCCAGGAGAGTATCTCCGGGGAGAGATACCCCCGGGAGTATTCCTGCTCGCCAGCTAGCGTAATTTCTACGGGGAAACCTCTTTCCATTTGCGAGAAAATACGAATCTCAACATCCGCAAACGCTTCGTCAGCACGGGGAGTACCCATAAGTGCAACCTCTGTCAGAGCTAAAAGGCACGATAAATTTTGTATAGGTATTTTGATTCGCAAAAGAAGTTATAGTTAGTATAGCATAGCTAAAATAAAAACCAACAATTGCGTGACCTGTGGATGAAATATTCGATTTTCAGAATACTTGATATTTGCAATTGTCAGCAGAGGGTTATATAATCAATGTATAGTTTGAGTTTCCTCACATAATTGAGCAAACAATCCGGTTCCTACCGGAAAGGATGGTACTATGACTTTGCTATCTTTTCTCTTATTTGAATTGCTTGTAGCTACTCTGCTGGCCGGTCTACTAGGCTATCTGCTGGCTAAAATTAAAGGGGCTTTAACCCTGATGAGCCAAATCCTTGTCTGGGACGGGTTACTCCTCGCAGCGGTCTGGGCTATTCCCCCCGTTTGGCTGCCATTTCATTACCTAACCTGGAATAGTTGGTGGTGGCCTAGTAATTATCTCAGCGTCATTGGCCTCTTGTTGGAGATTGCCATAGGGATCACTCCCTGGAGCGGCGCCGTCTGGTATCTGTTGAATAATGAAGTCGGCGCAGTTAGCCAGCAGAGTAGTTGGAGCTGGAATGCGTTATTGAACATCTTCGTAGTACTAGGAACACTGGTGTGCAGCGCAATGGCGGTAGTTCTCTTCTATCTGGGCGGCAACCTCTCGATCCTAGCTAGTGGGCTGGCAATTTACTTTAGCGGATTGATGTTGTTAGGAGGCTTGAGCCTGCTTCTTCACAGCACCGCCTGGTGGAAAATTCCTGCTTTATGGAGCGGGTTCTTTATGTTGCTGGCAGTCGGGTACGTAGCCGCTGGACGGTTGGGATTGTATTTTGTCTTCTTACCAACGCTAGCCTCTATTTTCGCGGGCTGGTACTTCCTCTCACAACAGGTATTGCCGATTGTTGCCCCGGCACAGCGCGGGTTAGCCTTTCAGGGATTTTTAGGGTTTGTCTTCGGGCGACATTATCCTTTTTATGTGATTGGGGATTGGCAGAAGGGTGAGGCGGCGGAGGATAAGGTGCCCACTCCTACCATGAACGGAAACCCGTTTTCGCGGTTGTTCACCGGGCCGGGGATCGTATTGAATGATAGCAACCATCTGGCGCTGATGTGGGACGGTTATACTCCTCGTATCTGTCCTCCAGGGCTGGGATTTACCCGCAGATACGAGGAGTTGTTTGCGTCCGTAGACCTTCGACCGCAGCTACGAGTAACCAAAGTGGATGCTGAAACTAGCGATGGCATCGTCACCAACACCTTGATCTTCATGCCGCACCGTATTGACCAGGGTGGCGAACAAGTCCGCTTGGGATACTCTTATCCGTATGATCCAGATGCGGTTAAGAAAGCCGTTTATGAAAACGCCTACGTGGATCACAAATGGTGGCGCGAGGAAGGCTTGGCCCACGAAGAAATCCGGTCAGTGCCCTGGCACGAGTTAGTCTTGATGCAGGGGCCAGAAATTCTCAAGCAAATTATCGCTGAATATACCTGCAATGAGCTCCACTATAGCGAGGATGATCCAGACCCCCGAGTTACCATCGCCGGTAAATTTGTCGCGGGGTTGCGTGAACAAATGCGTCCCCTGGGAATCGACTTAATCGCGGGAGGTATTAGCAATATCACTATCTCGGAGAAGGTAGAAGCGCAACGGATCGAGAATTGGAAAGCCAAATGGAAGGCCAAGATTGAATTGGAGGTCGGGGCAGAAGAGGTGGCGACAACCCTCTCCCTGGAAAACATCTGGGCCGAGGCACAACTGGATGTATTGCAAGAGCTGGTTGATATCCTTGCCGACAGTTCTGCGACTAAGGAAGTCGTTGCCTTCCAATTGCTCAATGCGTTACATGAAAATCCTCCCACAATGAAAAATGTACAGAACAATACTTCAGATTTCGCCTGGTCATTACTCCGACGCGGGGTGGGCAATGAATAAGCATCAGGAGGCCAAAATGGATCATCCCCAATCACTAGAGCAACGTTATTCACTATTTTGGGTGCTGCCCTTGCTGGGAGTGCTCCTATCAATTGATACGCTGGTAGTCTTAGGGGCGGGTGGCGGCCTCGCTCAACTTGGGTGGGCGGTTCTGATAAGTCTGTTGAGCGTCCTCATTGCCTGGTGGATAGCAGTACACTTTGTGCAAGCCTTTTATCAGGTGGAAACGTCTGACGCCGCAGCTGGGTTCCTCTTCCGCCGGGTTTTCGGACAGCTGAGTATGCGACCCTTTATAGTTGTCAAAGGCGGCCAGATTACGCTGGGCGATGCTCTCGTGGAAAAAATAGGTGGGCCGGCGACGCTGATTGTCTACGCGGACAGCGCTGTGGTGCTAGAGCAGGCGGGGCGACTGACTCGTGTCTTACGTGGCCCGGAAACTTTGAAGCTAAAGCCCTTTGAGCGCGTCTGGGATACACTAGACTTACGTCCTCAGAATTGGCCCTTTGAAGTAAACGCTAGAACCAAAGATGGTATCCCTATCAAATATGAAGCTAATATCCAGTTCCAACTGGAGGCCGAAGATGAAGCCATTCTCAAAGCCGCCCGTCAAAAGTGGATTCGCGACGCGAACCGCACTGAGCCAGATAGGTTGATGATCTGGACCAAGCGGGTGATCATTAGCAATACGGAGGGTGGTTTTCGGGCGATCTTGGCGCGTTACGAATTAGATGAGCTCTTGGATTTCGCAACCCGCGCAGAGATTCGCCAGAAATTACTGGACAGACTGATCGGCGCGGTCAAAGGGCTAGGCACCAAAATAATAGACGTACAGTTGGGTGATATTCGTCTGGAAGATCAGATACTAGAACAATGGATCGATACCTGGCGGGCGGAGCGCCGGAAGGTAATGTCCGCTGAGGTCGTCAGTGATGGCACTGCTAAACGCGCTCAAATGCTTGAGAAGGCCCGAGGGGAGGTTCGTGGGGATATTTACCAAAAAACTAGAACTATCTTCGATGAACTGCATGACCACGGTGAGGAACAACCGGAACAGGCCGTCATCTTAAGCTTTATCGAAGTCATCGGAAAGATAGCTCCACGACTTCTAATCACGCGACCAATTGATATTTTCACCCTCACGGATGAAGTGGGGGGGCGCATAGAACCTCCAGCTAAGAAAACCAACTGATGAACTAAATTTACCTCCTGAAGCACAATCCCGGTTTTGGCCGGGATTGTGCTTTTGTTATCTGTGGGACAAGTTCGTTTCTGCACCATCGTATCTACTTGATCAAAACTGCTGATTCTTTTCCTTCCAACTGGCAATATAGTATAATCATGTTGCAGCTGGCGCTTGAAATCAACGGGTTGCCAAGTAGTAAAACCAGCCCAGAAACCATGATATACTCACGTAGAACTGCACATACCATGCTGGAGAGCCTGACAGTTCTGCTATTGCTAGGAGCGGCCTGTAATACCCAGCCAGCACCTCTTATCAATATAAAAAAGGAGAAACCCTTGAATGTATAAGACTTACTCGAACGCTATCAAGATGGAGAACGCGACTTCCACAAGGTAAATCTTACTAACTGCAATAACACGAAGGACAAAGATTCGCATACTCAGTGGATAGAATTTTATTTATCTTTACCCTCCACAGCGAAATCTGCGAAAATCAAAAGAGCATAAGGAGTGGGGTATGACTGCCTACCGTCACCCGTGCGCCTGCCAGCTAACACCAATTTTGGACAGCCACTTATAAAAATCTTAGTGCCCTCTGCGCCTCTGCGGTGAGGGCTTTCATAGGAGGAATTAAAATGTCAGTTCACAAAATAGCCCTAATCACCGATAGCACCTGCGATATACCCGCAGCCTTGCGGGAGCAATATAACATTGCAATCGTGCCCCTCTCCATTATCTGGGGAGAGGAAATTTTCCGCGAGCGCGTGGACATTACCGCGCCGGCTTTCTACGAACGACTGGTGCGAGACCCCACCTATCCCACCACCACCCAGCCCACGCCGGCCGATTTTGCCAACGCCTATCGCCGCGCGGCAGAGGCGGGAGCGGGGGAGGTGCTGGTCATCGTCATCAGCAGTGCGATGAGTGGCACGTTGACCTCGGCGCAGCAAGCCGCCTCTTTGGTGGATATCCCGGTTCACTTTGTGGATTCCAAATCGAATTCGATGAGCCTGGGGTGGCAGGTGCTGGCGGCGGCGCGCGCACGCGCAGCTGGGGGGGACGTCGGCGCCATGATCGCGGCCGCCGACGCAACGCGGCAGAGTATAGTTTACCTCATCAGCCTCGACACGCTAGATTACCTCCACAAGGGCGGGCGGATCGGCAGCGCAGCCAGATTCATCGGCAGTTTGCTCAAACTCAAACCGCAGATTTACGTTAATCACGAAACTGGCATGGTAGAGGGGGGGCGACAATCCCGCACGCGCAAACGCGCGATCCGGGATCTCTGGCGTGATTTCTTTGCCGAATTAGATACCACCCGGCCGCTGCACATCGCCGTGCTGCACAATGCCGTCCCCGCTGAGGCCGAGAAATTGGCCGCGCGCGTGCGGGAGGAATACCATCCCCAGGAATTGCTGATCAGCATTGTCTCCCCGGTGCTTGGCGTCCATACCGGACCGCGCGCTCTGGCGCTCTGTGGTTATACGGAGTAGGCGAGAAAGCGAGTGGGCGAAAAAGCGAGCTAAAAGATTGGACGCAGATTTACGCAGATAAATACTGATTTCTCGTTGATTTTGTTATAAAGAAATTTGTTTTGAGTGTAGTCCGCGTAGGCAGACTTTGCAATGGTAGCCGTGACTTCAGTCGCCAGGCAAGCCTGCGTTTATCTGCATCCGCTTTATGACTTCCCTGAAAAAGGGGGGTACCTTCTGACACAAAATATGGTATAATATAGCTATTCGCTCAAACTGTCACCGGAGACTGCCTATGTTCCGACGTCATACCCAACACTTGCAAACCAGCTTTGCAGCTAC
>JAYELZ010000254.1:0-8332 GCA_034717835.1 Chloroflexota bacterium | reverse complement strand
GATATTTTGGGCCGATTTTGAAGCCAAAACAGGCTTTACACCCCCGTTTTCATGGGAAATTGTCTATAAAAATTATGATGTTAGATTGAAAGTGTCAATCTAACTCCCTGGGGTTTTGAACCATGCCAAAATTTAAAAGCGACTCTGCTGTTTGCACCCGCCAAATCTTCAACACGCTCAAGATATGTTTGATTTGATGGGTAACACGGACGATATCGGCTATAGTGGTGACGTCCAATTTGATCTGCACCTTAGCCAAACTGGTCTCCTCGCTGACAACGGCGCAGGCTTGGCGCATGTTTAGCCCGTTGCGCGCCACGATTTGGGTAACATCGCGGAGCAATTGTGAGCGATCAGTGGCCTGAATCTGCAGGATTACTTGCTGAGAATGGATGGCAGGTTGCTTATTGAGTATCTGTTGGAAGATAAAGTTTCCCAATTCTTTCTGGGTAATCTCCCCGCGCCCCACTCGCATGCAGAAATCATCTATGCTGAAGCTCCGTTGTTGCGCCAAATACAGAATATCTGAGGCCGACCAACCCACACATTCCCCCCACAAGAGCATTTCCTCTTCAATTAGCTGATATCCCATCTCAATCTGGTCCGCCTTGGGCCGGTGGGAGAACCAGCGGCGGATACGGCGTTGGGTAGCAGCCTGACGCGTATAATTTAAGTCCTCATCCAGCCAAGCCCGTTGAATCGCTATGCGCAATGATTTGAGAATTTCGACTTGATCTCCATTGTGGAGGGTAGAGTTTAGCGCGGCGTATTCCCCGTTGACCAGGGCGCGGCGGCAACGGTGCCCTATCTCGGTGTGTACGGCGTAGGCAAAATCCAGCGGGGTGGCCTCCTGCGGCAGCTCTATCACATCCCCCTTGGGGGTAAAAACGCGAATCCGTTCTGGGGCCAGCTCAGATTTGAAGCGGTGGAGGAAAATTTCCGGGTCATCGTGTGGTAATTGGGTTAAATCTGTCAGCCAGGGCAAGGAGAGAGTGGAGAGATTGAGGGTCGCACCGGCGGAAGGGTGTTGCAAATAGGCGATCACGCCATATTTGGCCAGATGCTGCATGCGGGGGGTGCTGATGTGGAGTTCCGTCGGGCGTCCGCGCAGCCCGATGACTGAAGTCTGTAACGCGCGGTAGAATCCGCCCCGGGGAGCGGCGATATAATCCAGCAATTGACCGGTCAATGGAGTGAAGAGCTCGTGGAGATTACCTAGCGCCGCGTAGCATTGGGCGCGAGTTTCCACGGTGATTCGGATGCGTAGCGGGTGATAGGTGCGCGCATTTTCCAGTCCGTGCGCTTGGATATATTTGTAGAGAGTCAGTACACTCTCCGGCAATGGAGCAATGTTAGCGTGGAGTTCGGCGTTGCCTAAGTGGTGACTAATCTGTGTGATGGAATCTTCTAATGACCGTTTCAATAGCAGGGGGCGGGCTGTTAGGATTTGCTGAATTTCGGCATAGGTCTCTGGCACCAAGATCTCCAGTGCAGGATCGGCCAACTCTACTTGCAGCTGATGGATGCCCAACCGGGCCGCAATCGGGACAAAAAGATCAAAGGCCTCGCGCGCTTTCTGTACTTGTTTATGCGGAGGCACCCATTGCAATGTATTTAGATTGTGCAGTCGATCGGCGAGCTTAATGATTATCACGCGCAGATCGGAAGCCATCGCCAGAAATAAGTTGACCAAGCTCGCTAAATTTTTCTGCTCGTAGGTAAGTTCCCCATCGAATGTGTATTGCAAAGTCCGTAGTTCTTTGACATTTTCACCCAACTTAGTTACCCCGGCAACCAGTTGCGCGATTTCAGAGCCAAACTTGCTTTCCATCTCCTCGTAAGTAACAAGGGTATCTTCGATTACATCGTGGAGTAGACCAGCACAGATCGTGGATGAATCCATCTTGAGCCGCGCTAGCGTTTGGGCTACAATAAGCGGATGAAAGATATAGAGCTCGCCAGACTTGCGAGTTTGGTGGCAATGCATCTCGCGGGCGAATTCAAAGGCGCGGCGAACGGCGCTCCTCTCGGCAAGAGTTAGATAATAGAGGAGTTCTTGTAATTCAGCGTATTTTTGCTCTACCGTTTGCATAAAGTCCACCAGAAATTTCACCACGGAGACATGGAGAGTGCAAAATTAACGGTTATTTTTACTACGCTCCCTTGAGCAGCCGCCACTCTTTGAAAAGCTGCAACCTATTGCCTGCCTGAGGAGCATAAGAATTATCAAACTAGCATTCTACAAGAAACCTCGACAGAATGCAAACATAGTTGCTTAATAAACTGGGGCAGAAGAACGAGGCTACTAATTAGCATCTCGGCGGCGAACTAGCTGGTCACAACATAATTCTTCTCTACATTGTACCATCTTTTCTTTTTCAATGTTGCTGGCAGCCATTAGTGAGCTATCTTTTTCAGCGAAATCACCGGGGAGCAATTCACAACATAGTGACTTCCTCCAATCGCCGGGCACGGGCGATAGTCGCTCTAATACGTGTGCGCAATTCTTCTGCGGTGGCGGGACGACGCGCTAACCCCAGCTCCTGGGCTGCCCCGGCGGTGGCTACAGCCACACGCTCTGCGACGTGCTCCTCGTCCAATGTCGGAAGGATGTGATCCGCTCGCAGCCCCTGCACATCCACGCGACGGGCCAGCTCTGCGGCGGCGGCGAT
Organism: Chloroflexota bacterium; assembly: GCA_034717835.1. Lineage (GTDB taxonomy): Bacteria > Chloroflexota > Anaerolineae > B4-G1 > SLSP01 > G713. The sequence continues at coordinate 5,660 of JAYELZ010000254.1, read as the reverse complement.
AGCTAGTTCGTCTGGCATGGCGGACGCTTGCACGTCCAACACTCCACGAAAGATGCCGGGAAAAGCGAGGGCATTGTTCACCTGGTTGGGGAAATCACTGCGCCCGGTTCCCACGATGCGCGCTCCCGCCGCGTGGGCTACTTGAGGCCAAATCTCGGGGATGGGATTGGCGCCCGCAATGACGATAGCGTCGGGAGCCATCTGCGCGATCCAAGCGGCTGATAGCGTCTCTGGACCAGGATGGCTGAAGGCAATGAGCAAGTCAGCTCCGCGTATAGCCTCGGCGTTTCCCCCGATGAGACGTTCAGCATTGCTCGCTTGACAGATACTCCATTGGGGGGCAATCGCAGCCACGGCCTCCAAATCTGCACGGCCAGGATGCAAGGTGCCTCGCACATCGCACGCCACGATTCCGGCAGGATCTGCTCCCGCCGCAGTGAGCAGACGGTAGTTGGCGACATTCGCGGCCCCCATGCCAATCATGGCGATTTTCACGCGGCTTAATACCTTTCCCACCAGCCGCAGAGCATTCTGCACTGCGGCTAGAACCACCGTCGCGGTGCCCTGCTGGTCATCATGCCAGACGGGAATCTCCAACATCGCGGTAAGTTGCTGGAGAATCTCAAAGCATTGGGGCTGCGAGATATCTTCCAAGTTGATGCCGCCAAAACTAGGCGCCACAGCCTTGACCGTGGCAATCAATGTCTCAGAGTCCGCCGCATCCAGTACCAACGGAACCGCGTCCACCCCGCCAAAGTGCTTAAAGATGAGCGCCTTCCCTTCCATCACCGGCAGTGCGGCTGCTGGGCCGATGTCACCTAGCCCCAAGACGCGCGTCCCGTTAGAGACGATCGCGACAGTATTGCCCCGGTTGGTGAGTTCCCAAGCACTTCCCGGCTGGGCGGCAATGGTGCGACAAGGTTCCGCAACACCAGGAGTATACCAAACTTCAAAATCAGCCAGCGAGCGGACCGGAACTTTGGGGGCTAGCTGAATCTTGCCTTGATAACGTTGATGTGCTACATTGGTATTCTGGTGATCATGATTCATCTGACAGCTCCTGATTGATGCTTCAACCGGCAACAGCTGGTTAAACAAATGAAACGCAGTTCACAATTGACAGGGGGAATAACGAGGTGTCCCTAAATAACAAATAGCCCGGTCAATTGACCGGGCTATGCTTGATGGCGAGGACTAGATTCGAACTAGCGACCAAGGGCTTATGAGTCCCCTGCTCTACCACTGAGCTACCTCGCCACAAAAAAATAGCGGGGGGTGGATTCGAACCACCGACCTTTGGGTTATGAGCCCAACGAGCTGCCACTGCTCCACCCCGCATCAATGAAAACAATTATACATATCCTCACCATTTTGTCAAGCAAGAGGGAGGTTCCCAATAACTACCCTTGGTTAATTTTCCCCTTAACCAGAGCACGCGCCGCAGAAAGTTCCATTCCCTGAGCGGCTGCAATTTCCCCCGATAACAGGTTGAGACTCTCTAGGTAGATATTGCGATCTCTGGTTTTGAGACTGCCATCCGCTTGCCGGCGAGAGTTGATATCACGGACAACCTCAGCAACTTGTAACGTCTCAGCTGTAATCAACTGCTCCTTCAACGCTCGGAAGCGTTTACGACTATTACCGGGCAAATCGGCCGGAGGAGCTTGCAAGACTTCCCAAACTTGGGGTAATTGTTCTTTGGAGATCGCCGGTCGGAGGCCGATCTCAACGGCTCTCTCTATGGGGAGTAGCAGTCGTAACGCAGTCTCGCCGAGCATCTCAATTTGATAAAAGCGTACCACTTTCCCTTCCACTGAACGATCTATGAGAGCGGTAATCACACCAGCCCCTCGAGAGGGATGAACAATTGGGTCGCCTATCTTGAACATTGTATTCTCTGCTTTACCAGGATATGTTTGCACTGTAATTATCAAATACTGGCTGTTGACCAGTCGTCTTGAGTCTTACCAATAGAATCTCTATCCGAAACCATCTTTACTGCGCGTATTCTACCACAACCTGGGTTATCAAGGCAAGTTAGAGCACAAATCAGAATTCCGGAGAAATCAGATCTTTTTGTCTGAAGAAGAATCGCTTTTAGGTAATTTGACTCGTTCAACCAAGATAGCTGTTTGAGACCCTCTAGTATGTATCCTCAGTATTTTTTGAGTCTCTTGAGGCGTGCAACCCAGCAGTATCTTCATCTCTGAATCACGTTTCTCCAAATCCAGAGTACAGACAATGGCGGTCACCTTCCTCGCAGACAGACTGCCCCCCCAAACGTCAAGGCCTTCTTTATCACCTGCTTGAGTGTTCTCCAGATAGCCATAATCCAGTGGGTAAACGAATGCAGAATACCGTGGATGTGTTGAGCCTCTGGGTCAATCAATCCTCAAGTCGCAAACAACCACAAGTCGGTCCAGTTGGAGCCAGAAGTCGCCGCTTTCCATCATCCCACCGTGTTTATTGCGTTACCACGGTGACACCAAAATGTTCCAATATCCGTTGGATAGGTGTGAAAATCGTTATTTGGTCTGAACCGGCGAAGAGCAATCCTACCACACGCTTCCCCATATCCAAAATAGCAGACCCAGAATCGCCGGGTTTGCTCATAGGGTCGGTAAACACCTGATCGGTAAAACGCACCGAGCGGCCATTATAATCCACGCTGACCTCGACATCAATCTGCCTGACGATACCCTCAGTGAGACCAGAAGTGCGACCCATTTTTTGAACCTCTTGTCCTAGATTGGGTGTACCTGCTCCGGTCGGAAAACCTAATTGCATAATTCGAGGCATGACTTGAGCCGGATTAACTGGTTTAGCTAACGCCGCATCCATCAAATTCTGCCCAGCAGTCTGCTGGATGGCTTGTAAGCGGTGACTCGAACCAGCCACGCCGGCCAGAGCATTGATGATTTGGGCGACAGAAGAAGCGATGTCACATTCGCCCGACTTTTGTCCAAAATCCAACGGCACAAACTCAGCTAACGTCGCAATTTTATCCTGACTATCCCCACCATCCAATGGCCCAGGTTGCCAAATAGCGTCACCCGTGGTGGCGTCATTACAATTGGCCAGGACGTGATTATTGCTGAGGATGAAACGCTCGTCGCCACGTTGCACCAATAATCCAAAGGTCCCGGCGGTGATATGATAATGCCCAATCGAAATGCCAGGCATGGCCGGCCGGTAGCGCACGCGGGGATCATCCAGAGGGAATAGCGCGCGGATGCGACCGGTCTCTATCACATCGGTGTAGAGGCCATCAAAGGCTTTAGGAATGATATCGCGACTAGCTAAATGGCTCTCTGGCTCCTTACGTTCCACAGAGACGATGAGACTTAACTCCTGAGTATGTTCTTTTCCCCTGATTTTGTATCCCAAACCACAAGCCACCACATTTTTGCGATCAAAGACTTTTGGAATAGCCTGAGGAATAATTTGCCGTGCCTGCGCCAGTAGCTGGTTTCCTATCATTAGTCTCTCCCTAGTTCTCATGTTCCCCTTCCCTAATTAAATTACCTTCTAATCATCTTGAGCTTGCAGGTGACCGATAGCCTCCACTCGTACCGGGACGTCCTCAACGCGTGAAGGGATCACATCCTTCCAATGTAGATATTTATGTTTGACTTTATGGGTTACGCTCACAACCAGCACCACCCTCGGAGCACGCTCTTCATCCTCGTCAGGTTCCTGGATGCCGATGCCTACTCCCACCACATTAGCTTTACGCAAAAGCGCCTCCGCATAGCGCTGCCTAATACTGCGAACATAAGCCAGTTCATCCCCTGAGATATTCATGTCTGCTTCCTCCTCAAAATCTTATCGCACTATGAAGACAGAGAAAAGAATTTAGTTTCCTGAAGGTTGAGACGAAAGTCTCTGCGTTTCGGTGGTAATAGCCGTTAGCCAAGTAAAACTGGTCAGCAATAGGAAACCTAGCCCACACAACCAAAAACCCCAACCTGGTTCTACCGTGGCTGCATATAGCGCACCCAAGGTTGGCAGTAGGCGCAAGAAAGTCACGTAGGCCGGCAGTCCCGTCAACAACGTCCAAGCCAAGAGGAACCACGGTCCCTCGCGCCGGGCAAGCAGGACGCTCAAGACCGTAGCTAACATAGCCCCACAGCCCCACCAGAAGGGCACTCGCCAGCCGGGTGTCTGCCAGGATCCGATAATCTCAGGATAGGGCGGCAGAGTGCTGGCGGCCAGAGCTACGCCCAACAAAGCCGCTCCCCAACGCCAGCGAGGTGCGGTGATGAAAGGTAACCAGACGGCTAACCCTACCAGAGGCAGTCGCAGAGCTTGCAGATTGACAGTCAATGTACCGGTCTCGATGGCGGGCAACAGCCGGGCGATATCGAAAAGATCATAGGCGTTCCAAGCTAACCCAGCGGCGGGATGACTAATCCACGGACCGAAATAGCCACCTAGCGCCACACACCAGGCTACAATCTTACAGAGACTACAAATTGACTTATTCTTGGCACACATTGGCTTTTACTCTTGCTGGTCTGTTGGAGTTGTGGAATTCAAACGGCAGTGCCTGCAGCTGAAGAACAGTTCCAAGTCTAGCTTCATTTTAGCGCACGTCCCTTTTCATGCAAACTTCACCCCTACTGAAACTACCAGGAGCAGACTCTGCGATGATTACAATAGACAAGGTTCATACCCTTTCTCTACTTGCCCTTACTCGCTCAAGATAACCGCTCGCTCAATCCAGCCCCCGGCCGGATTACCGGCCTTATCTAGCACTGACAGCCCCGCTCCGTTATCGCGGCGGTACAGCCCGATGCGCAAGGTGTCCCGCGCCGGATCGGGCGTTATGCCGGGCAAGCGGTGCTCATCCAAGATCAGATCGCCCGCTTGCCAGCGGGTGGTGGGTAGCTGTCCGCCCCCTGGCGGCGAGTCGTGCTGCGCGAGCTGCTCGTCATCTCGCAGATAGTGGACGAAAACGGTGTATTCCGCCGTCGGCGCGCTCTCCGCGCGCCACCAGAGCTGCACCCGCGCTCCTTCCTCCTCCGGCGTGACTAACGCGGCGTGCAAAGTGGGGCCGTCCTCGAAGTGCGCCACCGCTACCGGGATTTCCGGCACCGGGTCGGCTTGGATGATAAGCGCAATGGTGGTTGGCTCTGGCTCCTTATCGTCCTGGGACTGCGGCCCCTCGCGCACGCGCAGGTACGCCGGATGTGTGATGAGCGGCCAGACTTCTGGCGCCCAATCGCGGTAGCGCCAGACGATGAAGGCTTGACTGGTCGCGCCGGGTACTTTCTCCGCCGGCAGAAAACACACTTGCTCCTGGGGAACTAAGAAGGGAATCGCTGTCCAGGAATCCCAGAGTTGTGCGTCCAAGTAGATGATACGTCCGCTCTCCGGCCCGTGGAGCAGCTGTGCGCCGTCCCAGCCGGCGCCACGCAGCGTGTTGATTTCCCCAACAAGTTCCACCGGTCCCGCTTCGAACCAATGGTAAGCGAGCGGCGCCTCCGCATACCGGATGAAGTAATCCGTGGTCGTCGAGGTGAGCTCTATTCCCCAGAGGAGCGCGGGGAGCAGAAGCAGTACCCGCGGCAGGGCATGCAAGGGGCGTGCGCTGAGCCGCGCTTGCAGCCAATCTAATCCCAGCGCGGGAAGCAGCGCGACCACCGGCAACATCCCCA
>JAYELZ010000253.1:1496-30367 GCA_034717835.1 Chloroflexota bacterium | reverse complement strand
CTCTTCGTTCATATACTCCTCTTCCTAATCCAGGGCTGATTTTTATCCGTGCTGGTAGAGGGTGATTATACCATTCTCTGGGAGGCTTTACAATTCTGGCTAGTGGAAAAAGATAGCTTGCCGCAAAGACGCTAAGCCGTTAAGCAAAAATTTAAGTTCTAAAATCTTTGTGCCTTAGCGGTAAAACACTTGGCTTTCCCAGCTAGCTCTTCGCTAAGAGGTTAATCTTCATTAAGTTCTTCGCGCCTTTGCGCCTTGGCGGAGAAATCTTAGTTTTCCAGTAGTATCATGGTTAAGCGAGAAAAATGAAGCACTGGCCCACCAGTTTGATTGATGACCCAGTGCCGTTTGCAAAGATCTATTTGCTACCGTCTACTGTTTACCGTCTACTGTTTATACCGCAAGATCGGTTGGCGCACGGCCCGCACTTCGTCCAGGCGCCGCACGGGGGCGTTATGCGGTGACTCCTGGAGCAATTCCGGGGTCTCGCGTGCCTCATCCGCGATTTTTAGCAGTAGTTCCGCGTAATGCTCCACGGATTGTTTGCTCTCCGTCTCTGTCGGCTCAATCATCAACGCTTCATGCACGATGAGCGGGAAATAGTTGGTGGGTGGATGGACGCCGTAGTCGATGAGCCGCTTGGCGATATCCAGCGCGTGTACTTCCGGCGCGTCCTCCAGCTGGCCTTCGACGACGAATTCATGCTGGCAGATGCGGTTATAAGGCACATGATAGACGCCCTCAATGCGGCGGAGCAAGTAGTTGGCGTTGAGGACGGCATGTTCGGCCACTCTCCGCAAGCCCTCCGCGCCCAACATGCGGATATAGGTGTAAGCGCGCACGATGATGCCAAAATGTCCCCAGAAGGATTTGACCGGGCCAATAGATTTGACCGGTGTGTACCACGTAAATTGAGGCACATCGTCCTCAGCGGATACTATCTGATGTACCACGGGGCCAGGCAAGAACTCCACCAACTGTTCTACGACACCAACCGGCCCGCTGCCTGGCCCGCCGCCGCCGTGCGGCGTGCTGAAGGTCTTGTGCAGGTTGAAGTGCATCACGTCAATCCCGGCGTCACCGGGCCGCATGATGCCCAGCAGCGCGTTCATGTTGGCCCCGTCGCCGTAAACCAGGCCGCCGCACTCGTGGACTAGCGCGATGATTTCCGTTAAATGCTCGTCAAAAAGCCCCAAGGTATTGGGATTCGTGAGCATCAGGCCGACAACGCGGTCGGAGAGCTGGCTTTTGAGCGCGGCTAAATCCACGTTGCCGCGCTCATCGGAGGGGATCTCGACAACGCGCAACCCGCTCATGCTGGTGGTGGCGGGGTTGGTGCCATGCGCTGAATCCGGCACCAAGATCGTGTCGCGTTGCGTCTCGCCGCGCTCCAGCTGGTATTTGCGCATGATCAGTACGCCGGTCAGCTCGCCATGCGCGCCGGCGGCCGGTTGCAACGTCACGCCGGCAAAGCCGCCGATCTCCTTGAGTTGCTCCTGCAACTGGTACATGATGTAGAGCGCGCCCTGAACGGTGGCTGCGTCCTGTCGGGGATGTAAGCCCGTGAAGCCGGGCAGGCTTGCGGCGGCCTCGTTCACCTTGGGATTGTACTTCATCGTGCAGGAGCCGAGGGGGTACATGTTGTGATCGACGGAGTAGTTGAGCTGGGAGAGCCGTAGATAATGCCGGACCAGGTCTATCTCGCTCACTTCGGGGAGCGGCAATTCGTCGCGGAGCAGCGCGGTCGGTAGCGCGGTCGGAGGGACATCCAGTTTGGGCGGTTGCGTACCATTGCGTCCCGGTACGGATAACTCGTAGATGAGTTGTTCACTCATGATCTCCTCCTAAAACTCTATGTGATTCGAATTCAGCTAAAGCGTGAACCAGATCGTCGATTTCCGCGCGAGAGTTCATCTCGGTGACGGCGAGTAGCAGTTGGTTGGGGCGCTCTGGATAATCCTGCGCTAAATCGTAACCACCGATAATATCGAACTCCCATTCATTCAACAAAAATTCGTTGATTTCTGCTGCCGGCGCGGGACATTGGACGACAAATTCGTTGAAGAACGGCTTAGTAGTCAGCAAGCTAAAGGTCTCTAGCGCGTCAAGCTGTTGGGCGGCGTAGTGCGCCTTCTGGTAATTCAATTCCGCGATCTGGCGCAACCCCTGTTTCCCGAGAGTCGAGAGGTAGACCGCCGCGGCGAGCGCCATCAGTCCCTGGTTCGTGCAGATATTGGAAGTGGCGCGTTCCCGGCGGATGTGTTGCTCGCGGGTGCTCAACGTTAAGACGTAGCCTCGCTGCCCATCCACATCTACCGTCTGGCCGACCAGCCGGCCAGCTAAATTGCGCTTGTACTTCTCTCTGGTGGCGTAGAAACCGAGGTAAGGGCCGCCAAAGTTGAGTCCCAGTCCCAATGGTTGTCCTTCGCCCAGCACAATATCGGCACCGTAAGCGCCGGGCGGGGTGAAGAGGCCCAGGCTGATGGGGTTGGTCGCCACGGCCAGCAAGGTCTTTTTGTTGCGTGCGTGAACTTCAGCCGCCAGGTTTTCCAACGGCTCGAGCTCCCCCAGGAAATTGGGGCTTTGGACGATGAAGCAAGCCGTCTGCTTATCCACCAACTGCACCAGTTCGGTCAACTCGCCTGAACTATCCTCGCCGACAATTTCCAAGCCCATACCCTGAGTGTAAGTACGGATCACCTGGCGGTATTGGGGATTAACGTAGGGCGATACAATCACCTTTTTGCGCTTCATCCGCGAGGCACTGACAGCTTGAATGACAGCCTCGGCGGTGGCCGTCGCGCCATCGTAGTGACTAGCGTTAGCGACCTCCATGCCGGTCAGATCGCAGATCATGCTCTGATATTCAAAGATCGCTTGCAGCGTGCCTTGGCTGATTTCTGGCTGATAGGGCGTGTAAGCTGTGGAAAACTCACTCCGCCCGATGAGGAAATTGACCACGCTGGGGACCCAGTGACGATAGGCCCCAGCTCCCAAGAAGGTAGGTGCTTCATTAGCATTGAGGCTGGCGGCGGAGAGCTCTTGGAGTTCCTGCATAATCTCCAGCTCGGAGAGCGGTTCTGGTAGTTCCAACTGCGGATAGCGGTAAGCGGCTGGAATATCAAGGAAAAGCTCTTCCATGCTTCCCACGCCGATAACGGCCAACATCTCGCGGCGTTCTGCCTCGGTGTGTGGTATATAGACCATAGTTTGACTCCTTGTATAAGATCAGTCGAGTAGTCAGGTAGTCGTTTTGCGGATTTGTCGATTTGCCTGCCTACGTGACCACCCGACCGCCAGACTAAGCGACTACTAGACTATCTAATTATTTAATGAACTCTGCATATTCGGCGGCGTCCATCAGATCATCCCCCTCGGCCTCGTCAGCGGCCGCAATCTTGATCATCCAGCCGTCACCGAAAGCGTCCCCGTTAATCAGCTCTGGCGCGTCCAGTAACTCCTCGTTGATCTCTACCACCGTGCCGCTCAGGGGCATAAAGACGTCACTGGCTGCCTTCACCGATTCAACCACGCCGAAGAGCTCCTCGGCCTCAAATTCGTCATCCACTTCCGGCAACTCAACGTAAACTATGTCTGAGAGTTGGCTCTGCGCATGATCGCTGATGCCGATGGTGAATAGGTTGCCTTCCTGGCGTGCCCATTCGTGACTTTCCAAATAGCGAGCATTCTTATCAATGGTCATTTTATTGCACTCCTTTAGTGTATGCTTGTGTATGTAAGTAGAGCATCCAGCCGTTACAGTATGTAACACCCTAGCTACTATTTTACCACAATCCGCCTAATGCAAGTTGAACCATTATGGGGACATCGGTGTCTCGTGGTGAATTGCCCCTTTTACCGGGGCGCCTTCAACTGTCTGTTTTTCGCGCCATAAATTCACCGGCGAACTGCCACAGGGCCAGAAGATAATAGCGAGGAGCAACACGCGAATCTGTGGATGAAGTTGGAGGCAGATAAGCCTCAGCGAGGATATTGGATATATCCTCAACCTGACATCCCTCCCCAGCGACATTACTCAAGCTCACCTGGCAGATAGGACACATCGTAACAATGTGTGAACCTTCTGCTGTAAGTTGGTCAATGCGCTCATGTGCTATCTCACGGGACTTACTGGGGAAGAGCGATTCAATCGGGCCGCCGCAACAATGCGTGGCTTTGCCGTGTAATTCCGGTTCCTTGACTGTCACCTCAGCGTTTGTCAAAAGGCTACGCGGCTGCTCAATTATGTCCTCGTAGCGCGCGTAGACACATGAATCGTGAATAACCACCTCTTGATATTGCGCCTGCACTACGGGGAGCTGCTTGTCAGCCAACACTTCCAGGTAACTTTGCACCTCGATATCGAAATCGGCGATGAATTTTGGATATACATCCCGGAGAATATTAGTGGTGTGCGGGTCCACGGTGATCACCCGGCGCACGCCATTTTTACGAAACACCTCGAAAACCCGTTGGGCATGAGCAGCGAAACTCTCATCCAGGCCCTCATCGTACACCAGCGCGCCAGAGTAGAATTCTTGATCATAGAGATACCCAAATTCCACCCCCGCGTTTTGCAATATCCTGGCGATATTACGGAGAACTTGGTTATTTTCCCGTTTCATCTCTTTAGAGGCGAGCAGGGACATGAAAAAAGAGAGATTGATGAATTTATTGACTATCCGTCCCAGCCCGAAGAAATTGGTGATGATCGAGTTTTCAAACAGGGACATCTGCATGGCCATGGTATCAATGAAGGGGAGCAGCTGATACATCAGACCGGTATACAAAATAGTCTCTCCCCCACGGGGAATGTTCAATCCCTTTGACCAACCGCTAATGCTCTTTTTAGAGAGAGGAATAACACTACCGCGTTGGGTCAGATTATCTGATAAAATTCCCAAAACGGGGCCTATGGGTAATGGCATATTTTAGCTCCTTTGAAGATAGTTACAAGTTACGAGTTGCAAGCCCTTTGCTTAATGACATTGACACGGAGAACAGTGAGGAAAATTAAGCTTTTGAAAGACCAGTTTCAAATCCCGGCGCTCTCCGTGCCGCAGTGGTGAAATCAGGGCAGCTTAAACTCTTCTTGGTTAATATGCTTACGCAGATAACGTATGTTTTCCGCAATATGCACCTCTTCAGGACAGTATTCCTCGCACATCCGGCAGAGGAGGCAAGAATAAATAGCGGGGACACTCGCTTTGACCTTCTCTTCCAATCCCAACAACACATCACGGAACAGTTGGCGGGGGACAATATCATAGTCCAGGGGACAGAGCGCGGTACAGGTTCCGCAATGATAGCAAGCTTCGGCGTTAAATTCCTCGGATTCTTTTAGTTTGGCCGCCAGTGCGGCTGATACTTTTACCATTAGTCCCCCTCGCTCTGCGGCTCTTTGACAACCAGCTCATATTTGAAGTATCCGTCCAAGTCAGGGCGACCAACCGGCTCAATCTCACTATAGCGACGCATGGCGAACAACCAGATGACCACCTCGTAGCTGGGATAGCCCAGCTCCTCGGCTAACTCGGGGATGGTCCGAGGACCTCCCTTAAGAACCGCCGCAATGCGATCTTTCATGCGCATTTCTTCATGCACAATTTCCAGTATATCTCGTTGTATCTTTCCAGGGCTGTTCATACTGCAGCCTCCTTGAGACTGGCATCTATCATCGCGATAAGCTGCTCATCCCTATACCCCTCAATTTCAATGGCATCATAGGGACAGGCGGGCACACAGGGACCGGCACCTTTGCAGAGGGCAGGAATGACCATCGCCACCTCTTTGTCGCCGCAAATCGTCTTCTCAATCGCGCCATAAGGACACGCCTTGAAGCATTCGCCACACCAAGTGCATTTATCCGTGTCCACCTGGGCAATCAACGGCTCCAGGTCTACATAGCCTTTCTTCAATAGCCCCCCAGTCTTGGCGACTGCCGCTAGGGCAGAAGCAATGCTCTCGGACATAGTCTTGGGGCTTTGGGCCGCGCCAGCAATAAACACCCCATCAATTACGGTTTCCACAGGACGTAATTTTATGTGAATCTCCTTATAGAACCCATCCTCGCTTTCTGGTATTTTAAGGACCTCATTAAGCTGGTCATTCTCCCTTGGCTCCATCCCCACGACCAACACTACCAGATCGGCACCAATTTCAATCTCCTCGCCTCCGGCCAGAGTATCCTGCACGGTCACTAATAATCGCCCATCTGCCTCTGTCACTACCGGTTGGTTATCCGGCTCCCAACGGAGGAAGAGCGCCCCTCCATTACGCGCCTCTTCGTAAACTGTTTCATAGTGACCGTAGGTGCGGATATCGCGGTAAAGGTGATACTGATTTACCGTCTGCTTTTTCTCAGTCTCTAATTCGTGAAGTGTAACCGAGGTATAGGTAGCGGCGGTGCAGCAGTAACGGGAACAGTAGCGATTTGGATGGGGATGTGCCTCCGTGACACTCTGCCGGCTGCCCACACAGTAAATAAATACCACGTCACGCAACAACCTGCCCTGATATTCAAGCTTCCCAGCTGCCAGTAGCTGGCGAAATTCTACCAGGTCTACTACGCCAGCTAAGCCCCAACCATATTCTCCTTTTTTAGGAGTGTAGGTATCAAAACCAGTGGTGACTACAATGGCTCCCACGCTCAAAGAGATAGTCTCCTCACCTCTGACGACTATTTTTACATCGAAATCGCCGATGCTGCCAGCTTTTTCAATTAGTTCCGCCTGGGTGTAGAGCATGATCCTCTCATTATCTTGAATCCGTTGTAGCAAACCCGCGATTACTTCCGTACCATTCAGACCTTCAGGCCCCATACGGCCGGCCTGCAGCGCCCAGCCGCCAGGTTGAGCTTCCTTTTCGATCAAATATACGGTCAATCCCATATCTGCCAGCGACAGACTGGCTCGCATCCCAGCCACCCCCGCACCAATCACCAACGCGCGGGGTTTAGTTTCTATCCGTAACGCGTTGAGCGGATGAGTTAAAGCACATTTGGCAATACCAGCCCTTACCAGATGGATGCCCTTCTCTGTAGCACCTTTTTTATCATCGGTGTGCGCCCAGGAACATTGCTCGCGCAAATTCACATGTACGTATTGATAGGGATTAAGCCCCGCCCGTTCCGCCATGCCGCGAAAGGTAAACTTATGGAGGGCTGGCGCACAGGAAGCGATCACCAACCCATCCAGTTCTTCATTCTGAATATCCTCAATCATCTCTTGTTGCGCTGCATCAGAGCAAGTGAACATGTGAGTTCTGGCGATTGTAACCCCAGGCTCCCCAGCCACTTCCTCCCGCACCTTTTCCACATCCACATAGTCGGAGATATTACCTCCGCAATAACAGACGAAAACGCCGATTCTCCGTTTCTCCACCATTAGGCAGTCCTCGCTTTTTCAAGATAAGCAGCCACTTGAGCCGCCGCCGCGCCAGAATGTAATACCGTATCGGGAATATCTTTCACCCCATTGACAGTGCCGGAGATAAAAAGCCCCGCCACATTGGTGCCGCCCGGCTCATTGATAGGATCCACCTCGCGGACATAGTTAAATTCATCCACCTCAAGCTCTCCTCCTTTGTACAGGGCTAATATCTCAGTATTCGGTAAAAAGCCCACGGTCAGCACCACGAGGTCATGCTCACGGGTCTGCAGGCCACCCGCTCCTAACATATCCTCATAATGCACCGCCATATTGCCATTCTCAAGTTGTTCAATACGCGCCACCTTCCCTTTGACATATTCTATGCCCATATCCTTAGACTGTTCATAGAACTCATCATAACCCTTGCCAAAAGCGCGAATATCAATGTAATAGATAGTTACATCAGCAATGGGGAGGGCGCCCATTATAAGCTCGGCATGTTTGATAGCGTACATACAGCCGATACGGCAACAAAGGGGATTACCAACAGTGTGATCCCGAGAGCCATTACAGAGTACAATCGCAATGTCTTCCGGTTCTTTACCGTCAGAAGGGCGCAGCACACTATTGTATGGACGAGTGGGGGCCAATAACCGATCCATTTGAGGCCCGGTGATCACGTCGGGGATTACGCCGTAACCCAGCAAGGCTTTATTGGTTGGCTCCATAATCTCATAACCGGTTGCCAACACCACACTCCCCACGTGCAACTTCATAGGTTCCGGTTGCATGCTGAAATCAATACAATCCGCCGGGCAGACGTTGACACATTGCTGGCACTGGGAACAGCCGGCGCAGTCTAAGCAGCGATTAGCTTCCTGACGGGCCTCCTCCTCGCTCAACACGCCCTCGTAGGTTTCAAAGCTCTGAATGCGCTCACGCGGCGGACGAATTGGCAGGGGGACAGGAGTCATGGTCTTCCAATGCTTAGTCCGCGCCAGGACGGCTTGCTTATCTACTACCCCCAGTTGATCACCGAAAGGCACCTCCATAGATAAACCTCGGAGCATACGATCCATATAGAATGCCGCGCGCCGTCCTTGTCCCATGGCTTTAACAATGATTGAGGGGCCCAAGACTGCATCGCCACCGGCAAAAACCAGTGGATCTGAAGTCTGTAAAGTCTGAGCGTCAACTTTGATGGTTTGATTAGGCGCCAGGTCTATTTCAGCAGCAAAAGGCTCTGTACTGGGAGCTAACCCAATCGCCAGCACAATGATATCCACCGGAACGTTATATTCCGTACCCTCGGCGAGCTCAAAGCTCTGCATCCGGCCTTCGGGCGAGAATTCAATCTTAGCCACCCTCAATAATTCCAGGCGCATCTGATCGTGCCCGTTCTTATAAATCCGTTTGGCCGAACTGCCCGCCAAAATCTGAATACCCTCTTCATCTGCCTCATTAACTTCCCATTCGTGCGCCGGCATTCTATCGCGCGGCTCCAGGCAGGCAATGGAGACGTCTGCCGATTTCAGGCGGATCGCAGTACGCGCTACATCTAGCGCCACGTTGCCACCACCCAGCACCACGATATGCTTCCCCTCAAAATCCGGGAGCTCGTCGTTGGTACTAACTTCTTTCAGGAACTTCATACAATCCTGCACCTCGGTGCCGGGCAGATCCCGTCCCCTAATGGGAATAATACGCGGCTTCTGATTGCCTACGCCGACAAAAATCGCCTGAAAGCCGGCGGCTTTAAGCTCAGCGATACTCTCCACCCGCGCGCCAGTCTTGATCTCCACTCCCAGCGCAGTGATGTTGAGGATATCACGATCCACTACGTCTTTCGGCACACGATAGGCCGGGATACCATGTCGCAACATCCCGCCAGCATGTTTCTCAGACTCAAAGATAGTTACCTGATGCCCCGCTTTCGCCAGATGGAAAGCTGCATTCAGGCCGCCAGGCCCCGAGCCAATAATCGCCACGCGCGAATCCAGTTGCTCTGCTACCGGCCCGTATTCAGGTTCCGAATGTCCTGCGTAATAGCGATCCGCCATAAAACGCTTGATCGCTCGGATATGCAGAGTTCCATCCTTACTTCCCCGGGTACATTCACTTTCACAGAGCGCGTAACAGGCGCGGGCCAAACTACCGACCAGCGGTGCATCTTCCAGGTGCATTCTAAATGCTTCAGCATAGCGTCCCGCGCGGACCAGCGACACATAACCACTGGGCTTCACGCCCGCCGGACAGGCTTTGGTACAAGGTGCCTGCCCATACCGGCTGATGATCGCCTTTTTCGGCACGGCCTGGGGAAAAGGAATATGTGCCGCGCGCCGCGCAATTAAATTATAATTATACTCATCCGGCAGCGCAACGGTACAGACCTCTTCGCACTGAGCGCAACCGGTGCAAGCGTCAAAATCCACGTAGGAAGCCTTTTTGTGCAAATCCACATTGAATGAACCATCATCATTGCGCGTGAAGCCGTCCACTTCGGTATAAACCAGGGGCGTGATCTTCGGATGATGCGCGGCAGCAGCCATTTTAGGAGTCACAATACAACTCGCGCAATCCAGTGTGGGGAAAACCTTGCTCAATAAGATCGCTTTTCCGCCGATACTCGATTGCTTATCCACCAACAAGACTTCATAACCCATGTCGCCTAGTAACGCGGATGTCTCCATCCCTGCCACGCCAGCGCCCACGATCATGACATCGTAATCCAGTTTTCCACCGTTACTCTTTGGAGTCATAGCTTCTTAACTCCTCCTGAAACTTTTTTATGTGGGATACGAAATTATCCGCACAGACCGAGCAAATTCCTGACATCTTCAATCTTTTAGGACTGATCTTACGCTCTCTAAGTAGCTCCTGGGCCTTATTGACCACAGCACTCGTGCGCACAGTGCAATCTGGTAGATACGCGCAATCCCCTCCACAAGCCGCCACAAAAACGCCATCAAAACCTTCTTCGAGAGCGTGAACAATCCAGGAGGGCTTAATCCCGCTGGAACAAGGTAAGGGAATCACTTGCACCGCCGTCGAATAGTGCATGTGAGCGCTGCCGGCCAGATCAATACCGGGGTCAGAAATCGCGTTACTAGAAAAGACAAGTATCTTTGGAACAGTCTCTTTGCCGCTCACAGTAGCCATTTATTTTGTCCTGCGCAGATAAATGCTCCAGAATCCATCATTCTCGATATCGCCCAAGTATTCATGCTTCTTCTTTTTGCACCAACGTTGAATGTCAATGAGTGTACCAGAGTCGGAGGATTGGATTTCCATCACCCCACCCACCGGACAAGCGCCGATCCCACGTCTCGCATCCAGCAACGGGCCGGGGCAAGCTGTCCCTCGAGCATCCACTAATTTGCTAACTTCCAAAGCTCTCAGTTCATCTACGTTCATGTTATTACTCTCCCATTCTGCCTACTTAGATTAATAAAAGATCCTGCTAAAAAACACCGTGAATTAGCAACTAACTGGGACTGTTGCGCCGCTTATTAAACTAAAACCCCAATCTCCTTCTAGGCCCTAGCATCTTGACGATGAAATTCACCTTCCCCGGGGGACTACATAAACCAACACTGCTTCGCCTTGCTAAACAGGTCTACAAAAGTTCCCACTCCCACATACTCCAGATTAGGGTAATCAATAAACTCCTCTTTTTTGAACCCCATCAAATCCATTGCCATCGTGCAAACGTAAATTTTTATACCAAATTCAGCCGCATCCACGAGTAGTTCTTCCAATGACTTGATCCCATGCTTTTTCATTACCTCTTTGATCATAAGAGGCCCCATTCCCAACATTTGCAGCTTAGAAAGGGGTAACTTACCCGCGCCCCGGGGAAGCATCGCGCCGAACATCTTGCCCAGGGCATCCTTCTGTGCCGACTTCTGCGGATCACGCAGCATCGATAGCCCCCAGAAAGTGAAGAACATATCCACCTGCATATCGTAGGCTGCGGCCCCCAGGGCGATAATGAAAGCGGCCATCGTATAATCCAAATCGCCGCTCATCATCCCCAGGGCCAGACGATCCTCTGGAGCATTCTCCTCAAGGGTCTCCACCCGGGCCTGCAATGCTTCCAACTGCGCTTTCAAATCTTGCACCTCTGTTGCTCTCATCTCCTCACCTCCATGTAATTAAATGTTTATTCTTTGACCTGACTATTGAAATCCATATTTTCCACTGCTTTCCCACCCTTCAACATATCCTCAAGAATTACTTCACGAATAAGCTGACAGGCTTCAAGTAACTTAGGGTATTTTAAATTATAGTAGATAGTTCGCCCCTCCCTGCGCCCATGTACCACATTACTGTCTCTAAGAAGCCGTAGATGCTGACTAGTGGTGCTGACGGACGCTCCAATAGCCTGCGCAATCTCACCGACACTTTTTTCCTCATCGCAGATAAACTTCATAATCATTAAACGGCCAGCATGTCCCATCAGGCGACAGAGATTAGCGTGTCTCTCAATAATTTCATAGTTTTGTACTTTCATATTTGCTATAATACAACACCTTTTAATTTTGTCTAATTAGCTCTGGGGGGGAACTATGCGAATCTGTAGGCATGAATAATGCCCTCTCCTGCAATATTACTCCCAAACCACACCACAAAAAATAATCTACTAACAGCTCTCCAACACCCGCTCCACCACCGCTAGCGTGCGCGTCACATCTTCATCTTGGATCCAATAGTGAGTAACAGCGCGGAAATGACGTGCGCTACGGGCCAAAATCAATACTTGCTCTGCCTTGAGCCGTTGCTCCACCTCTGGTGCGGAGACCAGCACCGCGTCGGTGAGGCGGAAGTAGCTGATATTGCTACTCACGGGACTCACTTCCAGGCCGGGGAGCGCGGCTAACCCGGCAGACAACTCCCTGGCATGGCGATGATCTTCACTCAACCGCTCTGTCATTTCCTCCAACGCCACAATGCCGGCCGCAGCCAAAAAGCCGGCCTGTCGCATCCCGCCGCCCAGTATCTTGCGTGCGCGACGTGCCTCCTCAATGAAGGCCATGCTACCGCAAAGCACCGAGCCGACCGGCGCGCAGAGTCCCTTGGAGAGGCAGAAGGTCACGGAATCCGCGGGGGCCACTAATTCGCGCGCCTCCACACCCAGCGCCACCGCCGCGTTGAAGATACGTGCCCCATCCAGATGTAGCTTAAGCCCCTGTGAGCGGGCCAATAACGCCGCCTGCGCCGTGTACTCCACCGTTAGCGGGGTGCCGTTGCAAACGTTGTGAGTGTTCTCCAGGCAGAGCAGCCGAGTGCGCGGGAAATGTACATTGTTAGGGCTGATGGCAGCTTCGATATCCGCCAGACGCAACGTGCCATCTGGCTGATTGGGGAGCGGGTGGGGCATGATGCCTCCCAACGCAGCCAGGCCGCCCTGCTCAAAGAGATAGGTGTGGCTCTGATCTCCCAAGAGCACCTGCTCGCCGCGCCCGCAGTGAGCTAAGAGCGCGATCAAATTGCCCTGTGTGCCGCTGGTGACAAAGAGTGCTGCTTCCATCCCCACCCGCTCCGCCGACAGGGCTTCCAGCCGGTTGATCGTAGGGTCCTCTCCATAAACATCATCGCCCACTTTGGCCTGCGCAATCGCTGCGCGCATGGCCGGAGTAGGTTGGGTGATGGTGTCGCTCCGTAAATCTATTACTTTCATGCGCTAACCTCCGGGGGTAAGTTGTTTTTAGTGCTGGGGAATTCAACGATGGCGATGGTCTGCGAGGCCACCCCCATGCCGGCCGCTTTAAGATCTTTCAATATGCGGCAGCTAATCTCATGGTGAAAAACCCGCCGCATGGTGAAGTCCACCGGGTACACCAAACCTAACTCAATCCAATTGTCGGTGGGATTGACGAAAACGCGCGGTTGTAACGGCGTCATCTTGATGGCAAACTCGCGTCGGGTCTGTGTACGTCGTTTTTTAGCTAGGGGAATCAATTTCTGATAACGCGGGTTTTCACGCACCGCCCGGCGCAAAATCTCCGCCGCCTGCTCCCAATCCGTCTCATAGGTGACGGGTATTTGGAGCTCATCCCAGATAAAAGGGAGACGCGCGGAGTAGTTAAAGAGCGAGGCTTTCAACACCGCCGCGTTGGAGATGCTCACCAAACGCCCGGTATTATGGTCGCCATGCAGCCAGTTTTTCATCTCCATAACCGTGGTGCGTAGCACTCCGATATCCACCACATCCCCTTGAATATCATTTAATTCAATGCGATCCCCGATGCTAAACGGATGCCCAAAAATTATCAAAAACCAGCCGGCAACTCCCCCAATCACCTCCTGGAGCGCAAAAGCAATCCCCGCGCCCAAAATCCCCAATGCCATAGAGAGGTCTTCCATCTCCTTGACCCAGATGCCGAAGATATATAACGCGATAAGCATATTGAGAAAATAAACGGAAACTTTATGCAACGTATAAAGATGCGGGCTATCATCGGGCACCAATGACATAATGGCTTTGATCAACACGTGTCGTATGGCAGCTTGGAGTACCAAAACCAGCACCGTCAACAGCAATTTATGATAAAATGGGTTATCCAAGATAGTGGTGATTATCTCATTCATCGAGTTTCTCCTTGTGAGGATAGTTCAATTTATCAACATGGATTTATCGCTACGGTTTTATCTTGTAGGGAATTTTGCCGTAGGCTGCGGGACTATCAGTTTTCTGGTTCCCCTGCAGTTACCGTCCAGAATTGGGAATGGTTAGCCGCCACTCTCGCGTCCAGCGCGTTTTCTCTCCCCCCACTCATTATACAGAAAGAATACATTTTTAATAGTACTGGTTGTCCCCCCCCCCCCCCCCCCTGGCCCTAGTTTCGCAGAGACCTTGCGATTCCTTTTCCCTATGATAGAATGTGTATCGCTTTTGCCCCGCTTGGCGGGAAACAAACATTATAGGCTTGGGAGGTAGTTATATGGCTGATGAGATCCAATCAGGGGGGAACACGCAAGTGGCGCAAAATCCTCCTCAACTTGAATTTGGTGAAGGCACGACAGTTGCAGAAACACCATCCAGTGGTTCCGCAGTAAGTTTATCGGAGCTTGAGAGAGCTCCGAAGAAAGAAAAATCCGCTTTGGGTATGGGGCTAGCTGGCGCAGTAGAAAGTGCCACCAGAGTGTTCCGGGGAAGAGGCTGGCTCGCAATTGCACTACTGGTAATTCTTTTCCTCCTCTTTTTATTCCTCCCCCCCATTTCATTGGGACAGCAGCTTCTGGAAGGTGCCGGTTATACAGCCTTGACGGCAGAGAACGCCTCCCTGGTGCATCCCGATGGCTTGACCCTGGCCATCGATCCGGCGGAGGAGGAAAAAATTAAAATAAAACTCTCCTCTCTCCCCCGGGCTGACTTCCTGGATACTGAAGCTGGGAAAGAATTCCAACCGGCCAATGAGGCTTTGCCCACATATCTTACTCCTAAAAGTCCCTACTATCAGCTCGCCGCGCGTGGTGAAAACGCTCAACCGCTATCCCTAACAGCACTAATTCCCAACGAGGCAGAACCCTGGGAGACGCTAGACCTTTACAGTTGGAATGGCGAAGAGTGGCAGTGGGTTCCCAGCCGGTTAGATCGCGCACAGGAGACGTTGGTGGCCGAAGTAGCCACTCTACCATCCTCACTAATGGTCATGCAAACTGCTGCACAGAAAATGAACGTCGCCACTGAGGCGGAGAGTCTGCCCACGGCGCAATTTTCTGGAGTTTTAGACCAAGTTGATCTGGTCGGCATGAAAATTGGCACACTGGGCGAGCTAAATGGCGATGCCGCCCTCTTACCGCCGGGCAGTGTGGCGACTGAATTCGAGCTGGTGCCCACCGTGCGCAACTGGATTCCTAACCGCCAGCCCAACCAATTATTGGTCGCCGATATGTTGTTAGATACGACTGCCAGCACGGCACAGCGTACCCACTTAGTGGAGCTGGTAAAACAAGGTCAATACCCTGGATTGGTATTAGACTATCGTGCCCTGGTCGCTGAGAACAGAGCAGCTTACAGTAACTTCGTGGCCGAATTAGCAGTAGATTTACATGCCCAGCAATGCTGGTTAGCCGTGACAGTGGAAACGCCACAACTACTGGGAACCGGTTGGGAGACCGCCGGCTACGATTGGGCCGCGTTGGGTGCCGCCGCCGATCAAATTCACATGGTTATGCCCGCCGCTCCCCTTGCTTATGCCCCTGGTGGCGAGGTAGAGCAATTGCTCTCTTGGGCCACCACGCAGGTAAACCGTTACAAACTCCATCCGCTCTTCTCCACCCTTTCCACCGATGGCACCGCAAATCTAGCCGCCACTGAGACGTTGAGCTCACTGGGTAAAGTAGCAACCAGCGAACCGATTACCAGTGCGGTTGAACCGGGCACCGAGCTAACCTTCCAATTAGGCGGCGACACCACCATGTCAGCGGATGCGTCTACCGGAGCATTATTGCTACAAACAACAGAAAAAAATTACTGGTTAGGTACGGCCTCCTGGCTACGAGCGCGTTTAGATTTACTCTCTCACTACAACCTGGGTGGCGTAGTATTAAACGATCTTCTAGACGAAGGCAACTTCCCTGGTATGTTGGCGGCACTGGATAGCTACCGCAACGGAGTGGCCGCGGCCCCCGCCTCCCCCACCGTGATTTGGCAAGTTACCGCGCCCGACGGTTCAACCACCGAACAACCGTTGGCCTTGCAACAAGCTACTTATAGTTGGACCGCGCCAGAAGTTACAGGCGCTTATCAAATTGGCGCGCAGATATTGGGTAACGCCAGCAATGCAGTGACGGTTGAGGTTGCTAAAGCGGCTGAGATTGCAGCGGCGACAGAGGAGGAGGAAGAAGAAGAACCTCTCCCCGACGTCTCCGCCAACGAGCTGCAATACGCCTTCATCACCGATGTAACCGTACCAGATAATACCTCTCTAAGGACCGGAACGGCCTTCACCAAAACCTGGCGCGTCAAGAACACCGGCGAGATCGAGTGGCCCAGAAACACCAAACTCACCTTCCTCCGGGGGACACAGCTGACCGATGACTCTGAGATCACGGTGGGTAAAGTGGCTTCTGGCGCGGAGAAAGAGATTAGCATTCCGCTGACGGTACCAGAGGATGCTGGCAGCTACGAGACATACTGGGCATTGACCGTCAAGGATGAGCAAATTCCACAAGCCTTCGTCACAGTGGTTATCCGAGCTACCGGCGCGGCGGCGGAGGGCGTCAATGCTCA
Source organism: Chloroflexota bacterium (assembly GCA_034717835.1). GTDB lineage: Bacteria > Chloroflexota > Anaerolineae > B4-G1 > SLSP01 > G713. The sequence continues at coordinate 13,759 of JAYELZ010000253.1, read as the reverse complement.
GTTCGTCACCGACGTAACGGTGCCGGATAACACGCATTACGAGCACGGTGAACAATTTGTCAAGACCTGGCGGGTTCGGAATAACGGTAGCGAACCCTGGCCGGAGCAGACCAAACTCACCTTCCTGGCCGAACATCAGCTGACCGAGGTTTCTGAGGTAGCTGTCGGTGCAGTAGCCGCCGGTGCCGAAACAGATATTAGCGTAGATCTGATGGCACCAAACGAAAACGGCACTTTTAGAGGTCAATGGGCTTTGACGATCGATGGCAATCAAATCCCGGATGGGCTTATGTTTGTGGTGATTAAAACTGGTGAAGAAGCCGCCGAAAATCCTAATCCAGCTCCCGCGCCCGCCCCCGCGCCAGTTGCCGGGGGATCGTTCGAATTAGGCGGTCATATTCAAAACACCGGCTTCCCGTCGGCGAATATAATGCACTACGCCGGCATGAACTGGGCTAAAGTCCAGGTACGCTATCCGGGCGACGCGAACGGCATCATCGCCGCCGCGCACGCCAACGGCTTCAAGATACAGGTTAGCGCGTTAGGCCCAGCCGGCATGGTGACGGATGGGGGTTTCAATGACACGGTGGCTAACTGGTTAGCCGGTATCGCAGCCGCCGGGGCCGACGCCATTGAGGTCTGGAACGAACCCAACTTGCCGCGCGAATGGCAAGAGGGGCATATCAATCCAGAAGCCTACACCCAGCTCCTCTGCAAAAGCTACGCCTCGATCAAAGCCGCCAATCCTGGCACCGCCGTGATCAGTGCCGCCCCCGCGCCGACCGGCTACTTTGGCGGCTGTCACGCCCATGGCTGTGACGATTTGCCGTGGCTGCAACGGATGTACAATGCCGGCGCCGCCAACTGCATGGATTTCATCGGCGCCCATCATAACGCCGGCGCGACGTCGCCCTCGGCCACCAGCGGCCACCCGGCCGATCCGGGCAGCACCCACCACTCCTGGTTCTTCTTGCCGCAGACCCAACTTTATTACAACACCTTTGGTGGCGCGCGGCAGCTCTTCTACACCGAGTTAGGTTACGTCACCCCAGAAGGTTATGGTTGGATTCCCGCGACCTTTGCCTGGGGAGGCAACACCACGGTCGCCCAGCAGGCGCAATGGCTGGCCGAAGTGGTCAGTCTGAGCAGTCAAACCGGCATGGTGCGCGCAGTGATTGTCTGGAACGTGGACTTTAGCTGCTATGGCGATTGTGGCGGCGTGCAAGATCCGCAAGCAGGTTATGCCATCATACGCCCTGATGGTTCTTGCCCGGCGTGCGAGAGTCTCCATGCGCTCCTCGGCACACGTTAATAATCTAAGCTGATTATCTCATCAAAGCCCCACCCCGGAGAACTCCGAGGTGGGGCTTTGAGCTACTGTGAGGGTATATGTCTGATTCGCCAGCCGTAACACCAACCAAGTATTCCTTCAAACACGACCGACGCGCCTTTTGGTTGAATGTGACCAACGGCATGTTCTTCACCTTCAGCTCTACCCTGATGGATCCTACCCTGGTGTTGGTTTTGTTTGTCAGTCAGTTAACCGCTTCTAATTTCCTAATTGGAGCGGTCAGTACTATCGGCAGCGCGGGCTGGTTCCTTCCACAACTCTTCATCTCCGGCTGGATACAGAGCCAACCTCGTCAATTGCCCATTTATAAGAACGTGGCCCGCATCAGAGTGCTCAGCTGGCTATTACTGGTAGCGGCTATCTGGTTGGTGCAGGATACTACCTTGTTGCTAATTGCTTTCTATGTCACCTATGTAATCATGAATCTTATGGCTGGCTTGGCCGGCATACCCTTCATGGAAGTGATGGCTAAGACTATCTCACCAGAGCGGCGAGGGCGGCTCTTCGGCCTGCGGATGTTTTTGGGCGGCCTGTTCGGATTGTTAGGCAGTCGCGTGGTCAAATGGGCGTTACAAAGTTCCATCCCTTATCCGCGCAATTACGCCCTGTTGATCTTCATAGCGTTGTTGATAGGCTTATTCGGATTAGTCATCTTCTCACTAACGCATGAACCGGAGGGGCCTACACGAAAAGCGGCCTCCCTGACCGAGCAATTTCAACGTGGGGGACAAGCGCTGCGCGCCAATCATAACTACCGCTATCTCTTAGTGGGGCGTTCATTTCTCTTTTTGGGATTTATCGCCATCCCTTTTTACACCGTCTTAGCCCGGCAGGTGTTAGGTGCGCCGGACGAGGTAGTTGGAGATTATTTGGCGTTGACTACCCTGACCGCCTTGTTAGGCAATTATCCGTGGGGCTGGCTGTTGGATCGGAAGGGAATGCGTTGGGGCTTACGGATCGCCAGCCTTAGTTGGGTCTTGACCACGTTTTTAGGATTAGCTATTTGGTGGGCGGCCCAATCAGGTTGGTTAGCGGAATTGCCTTTCCCAGCATATTTTATCGCGTACCCACTCTTCTTCTTGCGCGGGCTATTTGCTCCTGTCGGGCACGTGGCGGGACTAAACTTGCTGCTGGAAATCGCCCCAACGGATGACCGCTCTCTCTATCTGGGATTTAGCAATACTTTGCTGGGGGGAGTACTACTTTTCAGTACCCTGGGCGGCGCATTAATGGATTTATTAGGGATCCAGGTGCTCTTTCTATTGACAATTGTCGTGAATCTCGTGGCCTGCTACTTCTTCGGGCGGATTGGCGCTGCTGGCGACTGAAGTCGCAGTCGCCCTGACGCAATCCTTCCCGGGGATAGTGTTGTGAGTAACCATTGACGGCACTCTTTTTCACGGTAAAATAGTTAGCGTCCCTTACCTTTTTAGCCGGGAGTGCAGATGCCCAACCACAGTGAGTTCACCGTTAAGCAAAAATGGCAAGCCAACCACGAGACCCCGGGGAAGTGGGTCTTCTCCCACGCGCGCCGTCAGCTACTGCTGATCTTGGGGATTTTCGGCGGCGCTGCCGGGAACGCGGTGCTGGCCGCCATCGTTCCCCTGCTGATGGGGGGAGCTTACCACGCCATCCAGTCCACGCCCCCAGATTTGAACGGCCTCCAACAGCTCGCCTGGAGCATCGTCATCTCCCAGGTGGCGCGCGGACTGATTTTGCAGATGGTGCGCAATCTTTGTAGTGAGACGTTGGGCCAGCGGATGGAGCGAGATATCCGCCAAGAGCTCTATTTGAGCCTGATCGGCAAGAGCATGTCCTTCCACGACTCCCATCCCACCGGCGATTTGATGGCCCGCGCCACCAACGATGTCCGGCAGATCAACCTGATGTTCAATCCCGGCCTCAACCTGGTCGTCGGTTCGGCCAACTTCATCTTGATGCCGCTCGTTATGGCGCCCACCATCCATCCGCAACTCATCCTCACCCCGCTAAGCTACTTGATCGCCTACGGGTTTGTGGTGCATCACTATCTACACCAGCTGCGTCCAGTCGCCGAAGTAGTACGCCACGAGTTCGGGAATGTCAACACCACTTTAGCCGAGTCCTTGGAAGGGATTGAGACCGTCAAGGGAGCCGCGCAGGAAGCCTACGAGACTTCACGTTTCCAGCGCGCCATCGACAAATGGCGGCAAGCTTACGTCGCCCAAGCGGAGATAGAGGCGCGGTTTGTACCACTCTTGATGTTGGGACTGCTGCAAGCCGCCGGCATGGGGCACAGTCTCTGGCTGCTGCGCGGCGGCGGCATTGACGTCGGTGATGTATTGGCCTTTAACGGCCTATTACTCCTCTTTGGTTTTCCCACCTGGGCGGCGCAGTTCGCTTATTCGCGCATGGCTTCTGGCCTCGCCAGTGCCCGGCGGATTCTCAAGCTGATCAACGCGCACAGTGATCTGGACCAAAATAAAGCTGGTTATCAGCAACCGATGCGCGGGGCAGTAACTTTTGATCAAGTAACCTTTCATTATGCCGCCGCCGCAAAGGCCACGCTGACCGATATCAGTTTTCAAGTAGAGCCGGGCCAGACTATCGCCATAGTGGGACAAACCGGCTCTGGAAAATCTACCATCGCCAAATTACTTAACCGCATCTATGATGTGCGCACTGGGGAAGTATGCATCGACGGCGTAAAAGTGCCAGCTTGGAATTTGGCAGCGCTGCGCCGTCAGATTTCTATCATCGAGCAAGACCTCTATCTCTTCTCACGCACCATCGCAGAAAACATCGCCTTTGGCTGCCCCACAGCCAGCACGGAGGAAATCATCGCCGCCGCGCAAGCCGCCCAAGCGGATGAGTTTATCATGAATTTCAGCGCGGGTTATGAAACCGTCATCGGGGAGCGCGGAGCGACATTATCCGGCGGGCAACGGCAGCGGATTGCCCTGGCCCGCGCCTTCCTCACCGATCCCGCGATTCTCATCTTGGATGATGCCACCAGCGCCATCGACAGCGAGACTGAAGACCGCATCCAACGAGCCATTGAACGCGCCGCTGCCAACCGCACCACCTTTCTTATCACCCACCGACTCTCACAAATCCGCTGGGCCGATCAAATCCTGGTGCTGCGCCAGGGCCAGATCGCCGCCAGCGGCACTCACGAAGAGTTGCTGCGCAGTTCGGAAGCGTATCGGGATATTTTTGCGAGGTATGGATGATGGTAGACGGTAGACAGTAAACAGGAAGTAGTCAGGAAACGGTAAACAGGTGAGGATGAACAAATGGCGAAGATTCTACGTTTTCAGGATTTGAAGGTTTGGCAGCAAGCGCATCAGTTAGTGCTAGCGGTGTACCAGCTAACGCCAGCTTTTCCGCCAGAAGAAAAATATGGGTTAGTTTCACAATTGCGCCGGGCGGCGGTTTCCATACCGGCCAATATCGCCGAGGGGTTCAAACGACATGGGCAGGCTGACAAGATACGTTTCTACAATATCAGCGCCGCCTCGTTGGAAGAAGTGAAATATTACTTCATCCTAGCACGGGACTTGCATTACGTTTCAGACATTGATGAATTGATGGCTGACGCCGATACCGTTAGCCGGATGCTCTATGGCCTAATACGGAGCATACGCCGTAGCCAATAACCCCGTCTACCGTCTACTGTCTACTGTCTACTGTCTACTATCAGGAGGCCCCATGGGCTTTTTCCACGGCTTGGACCGTGAATCTTATGATCGCAAGTACAGTGACCGCGAGCTCGCGCTGCGGTTAGTGCAATACTTCCAACCGCACAGCAAGCAGTTGGTGAGCACCGGGGGCTTGATCGCGGTGCTCTCGTTCATCGCCGCGCTCCAACCGGTGTTGATTTCACGCGCGCTGGATACGCTGATCGTCAACCGCCAGCGTCTGGATGTGATTCTGGGTATAGTCCTCTTCATGCTCGGCTACGGCACCCTCAACTGGGGCGGGAGTTGGGTACGGCGGCGCACCATCGCGCACATCATCGCGGATATTATGACCACACTGCGCACCGCGGCATTCACAGCCTGCCTCAACCACGATATGTCTTTCTTTGATGAATTCCGCTCCGGACGTATTATCAGCCGCATCACCACGGACACGGAGGAATTCGCCACTGTGGTGCAGATGATTACCGAGCTAATCGGGCAAATCCTCCAAGTCATCATCTTGACCGGCTACCTTTTCACCATTTCTTGGCGGCTCACGCTGTTGCTGTTAGGCATGGCACCTTTTGTTATGCTAACCGCCTGGAGCTTCCGCAAACTGGCCCGCAAAGTAACCCGCAAGGGCTTTCAAGTGTTGGCAGAAGTCAACGCCGCCATCCAAGAAGCCGTGACCGGCATCAGCGTCGCCAAGAATTTTCGGCAGGAAGCCACCATTTACCAGGAATTTAACGCCGTCAACCAACAATCCTACCGGGTAAACCTCTGGCGCGGCTACTCGCTATCCAGCATGTTCCCCGCGCTCAACGCCCTCTCCGGCATCGGCACCGCCATCCTGGTTTATTACGGCGGGTTGCCGACCACGGTAGGCGCCATCACCATCGGCAGTTGGTATCTCTTCATCTCCAGCCTGGATCGTTTCTGGTTCCCGATGCTCAACCTCTCCGCCTTCTGGAGCCAAATCCAGGGCGGGCTTTCTGCTGCCGAGCGCGTCTTCGCCCTCATTGACGCGCGTCCCGCCGTCCAACAGCAGTCCCGCGAGCCGGTGAACAAATTACAAGGCGAGATTTCCTTCAACCAAGTGCATTTCCGCTACACCGAGCAGGAACAGATCTTGGCTAATTTCTCCCTCCGCATCCAACCTGGAGAGAGTGTGGCTTTGGTAGGACATACCGGCGCTGGCAAGAGCAGCCTCGCCAAGCTCGTCGCCCGCTTCTACGAGTTCCAACAGGGGCAAATTCTGATCGATGGGCGCGACATCCGCACTTTGGACCTCCACCAATATCGCCGACAGCTGGGCATAGTCTCCCAAACGCCCTTCCTTTTTAGCGGCACGGTGCTGGATAACATCCGCTACGGGCGCCCCGAGATCACACCCTCAGCCGTGGAAAACATCGCGTACCATATTGGGAATGGAGAATGGCTAACCGCGCTCCCTCACGGCCTCCACACCAACGTCGGCGAACGCGGCAGCAAACTCTCCATGGGCCAGCGGCAGCTCGTCGCCCTGATGCGGGTGCTGGTGCAAGAGCCGGCCATCTTCATCTTAGACGAGGCCACAGCCAGCATCGATCCCTTCACCGAGATGCAAATCCAAGAGGCGACGGCGCTAATTCTGGCGCGCAGCACCTCCATCCTCATCGCACACCGGCTCTCCACCATCCGTGCCGTAGAGCGGATCATTGTGCTGCGAACCGGCCGCATTATTGAGGAAGGCAATCACGAGACACTCATGGCGTGCGGGGGACATTACGCCGAACTCTACAACACTTACTTCCGCCATCAGTCTCTGGAATATGTGGAAGAGGTGGGACGACGCAAACTGTTGCTGGAACGCAGATAAACGCTGATCATCAAAATATTGGGGCTCTGGGACTGGGCGGGGTAAGTGTCATGCGCCGTAAATTTTTCACCACAGATTACACTGATTTTTTTACTTTTTTCCGTGCTAATCCGTGAAATCCGGGGCTAATTTTAACGCGACCCCGCGAATTACCCAATAGCCAAAATATTGACTCTATTCAGGCGAATAATTATAGAATATCTTTATCCTGCACATCAGCTTTTATCTACACGAATCTGCGTTCTGTCACCTGTGGTAGAATGTGCGTTGGCGAACTGAGAGGAGAAGAGTCAATGCGCAAAACCAACTCGCGTTTCATGCAACCCGCAGATTGGGGAATCACTACTATCCCTCGCAAACTATACTTCAACAAGAAAGTTGCCCTCACCGGCTATCAAGTACTGCATGGCCCGCAAGGAAATGCCCTGCACCCCGTCTGCACTTTTGAGGACGAGTTAAGGGGGCGATTTGACCGGCTCCGGGAAACGTATCCCGCTATCATTCTCTCCCGCCACCACTTCAAGATGCCCTATTGGACGCCGGACAACCTGCAACTACCGACCAAATACGCCGCCGCCGCTCACCCAGAACGGCTCACCACCACTTCAGTCACCATCGCGCTGGTTCCCAACCCTCCGCCCGGCGGCCAGCCGGAGTTGGGCTACCACTTCAACGGAGCGGAATTGGCGCCCCTCCGAGAAAAGCTAATCCGGGAGCTGGAACAAGGGCACCCCTTTGAGGGCTTGGCCGGCAATATCGGCTACTACATGACCGCAAACCTGATCCAAGCGGAACACGCCGCCTGGTCGCACAACAACCGCTACCTACCCCAGTTTCACTTGCCCACCCTCAAATCCTACCTCGGCTTTCATCTCTCTGCCGACGCCGTCACCGGAGAAATGACCGCCGGGTTTCAGGGCGCGCATCCCACCGCCGTAGGCATCCGCCGCGATGGCCGAGTGGAGATTATCCCCCGTTTGCAGATCACCGGCTACCGGGTGGAACTAGGCGGGCAAGAGCTGACCGTGGAGAGCATCAATCCCCCCGCCACCAATGGCGAGAAAGTAGTACTTTTCACCCCAGAATTCCAGTCGCCGGAGGTCGCCCGGCACCGAACCAACTGGCAGAGCTACGCGCCGCTCCTTCCGCTCTCCGCCAATGACGAACGAGTCCACTTGTTCATCGCCAACGAAGGGAACGGCCGGCTGCCACTTGAAAAAGTGGTGCAAAGTTGGTGCGGAGCGGCGCCCCTCCCCTCATTTGGCGGCGTGCTCTCCCTGGAACGCGGTTACTTCGAGCAGCTCTTTCCTCACACCGCGCGCCATGCACTTGTGGGCCAGCAAGTGCGTATTCGCCCCTACGGGGAGAGCAATTTTGACGCCTACACGCAAATCCTAGGAGGACTGGTGCCGGCGGTGCTCCATGGCGCGCACCTCTACGACGTAGCCACCGCATCCGACATCCAAGCGCGCTTGCAACAATGCGCCAACGTCGGCTCGCCCATCGCCGAGGCCGGGCGCGAATCACGCAACTTCGCTCTCCACATCCGCGAGCCTTCTGGGGTACTGGTGCAGACAGCGGAACGGTTGGGCTGGGTGCTCTTTGATGGTCGCCACGAGCTGAGCATCGGGGCAAGTATCGTGGATGTAGCCAGACTGCTGAAGCGGTTGGAGGAAAGTGGCGCGTTCGGCGGCCCCCTACTCCACGCGGCCTTTGTGGATGGCGGTTCAGCCATGAAAGCTTACGCGATTAGAAGTGACAGACGCACCGTCGCTCTGGAGCTACTCAATCGAGTAGCAGCCGGTTCGCGGAACGGTTCCGGGGTTGATCCCGACGGCTTGAATTTGTACACCGTGCTCAAGTTAGCACTCAAGAAATAAAAGACCTCCGTGTCCTCTGCGGCTCTACGGTGAACAGCTGACGTACAGCTGAACGCTTACCAAAATAATTCAAATCTGACTCACTGTATTTTCTAGCTAATATCATTTAGACAAGGAGTGAAAATTTGATCATCGTCGAAATTCTGCTTACACTGCTCATCGGTTACGCGCTGGGCAACATCCAGACTTCGTATCTCATGGGACGGCTGCTCAAACAAATCGATATCCGCGAATACGGCTCCGGCAATGCCGGCGCCTCTAACGCGGTGATGGTCTTGGGCTGGAAACCGGGGCTTGTCGCCGGGCTAATCGACATGGGGAAAGCCGCGCTGGCCGTACTGCTCGTCAGAGTACTCTTCCCGGGGAACGTCGCGCTACCACATTTAGCCGGCAGCGGCGCCATATTCGGTCACATCTACCCGTTTTATCTGGGCTTTCACGGCGGCAAAGGCGTCGCCAGCCTCATGGGGATGTTCTTTGGCTTAAACCCCTGGTGGGGCTTACTCTGCCTCAGCTCGCTGATCATCATGGCGCTGCTCACCGACTACATTGAGGGTGGGTCACTCTTCATCTTCGCCGCCTTCCCCCTCGTCACCTGGCTGTTAGGGCTGCCGCTATACTGCATCCTCCTCGCCGCACTCCTCGCCGCCATCTGCTTCTACAAGCACCGGGGCAATATCCACCGCATCTTCAACAAAACTGAGGTGACCATCAGCGCAGAATGGCAGAGACAAAAGAAATCCTAACTGTGAATCCATTGAAAAACCGGGAATTTCACCGCGAAGGCGCAAAGATTTGAAAATACTTTACTAACGCAAACCCCTGGGTCTTGAGACAGACTTTCGATTTTCGACTTTCGACTTATTTTCAGAGGAGCAAAATCATGACCACCAGCCACATTTTTATCGCTATACTTATCGGATACGCCCTGGGCAGCCTCCAGACTGCCTATTTCATGGGACGACTGGTCAAACAGCTCGATATCCGCGAACACGGTTCCGGCAACGCTGGCGCCTCCAACGTGACCGACATTCTAGGCTTGAAATACGGTTTCATCACCGGGTTAATGGATGCAATCAAGGCCCTCATCGCCGTCCTCCTAGTCAAAACCCTCTACCCCGGCAACGCAACCCTCCCCTACCTGGCCGGCATCGGCGCCATCCTCGGACATCTCTACCCGTTTTACCTGAGCTTTCGTGGTGGCAAAGGCGTCGCCTGCCTCATAGGAATGTTTTTCGGCCTAAATTTCTGGTGGGGGCTGCTCTACCTCGGCAGCATGATCATCATAGCCTTATCCTCCAATTACGTCGTGTATGGCTCACTGGCAGTCTTCACCGCCTTCCCCCTCATCACCCTGCTACTAGGCCAGCCGCCGCTAGTCGTGGGACTATCAGTCGTTCTCTCCAGCATCATCTTCTATAAACACCGCTCCAACATCCGCCGCCTTATCAACAAAGAAGAGCTGAGCATCAGTAAAGTCCTCAAGAGAAAAACCACCTGACTCTTTTTCAGGGAATCTACTAAGTAAGTCAGCGCACCACGTCAACGCCGCGACCTCTGGAATCCCCTCCACCCGTGGGGATTGACAAACAATAGTTCCTTGACCAATCAGAGTCTTGACACGCAAAAAGGCGCGCCAGATTTACCAACCTGGCGCGCCTCGCTATTGGAACCGGGAAGACTTTATTGGTTCAATTCACGGTAAACTAAGGTCCATACCGTAGATTTGAACGTCTCGCAGATACCCCGCAACAACAGCGACGGGAAGATCACCAGTGCGAAGAAAGACGGCAAAAAGGCCAAACCGCCCAGCACCCACGCGAAAGCCCCCTTAAAGAACACCGTCGCCAATCCACCCACCAACAGCGCGGGGAGACCTCCCACTATCATCGCCAGCAAGAACAGGCACAACACGACCAAGAGCACACCCAACCCACCCAGTAGATTGACCCCCCACATTAGCAACCCCATCCAGAAAACCTCGTTGAAATGCTGAAAAACCAACGTCGCGCCACCTTGCAACGCAGCGAAGACGCCAACATCCGCCAGCACACAGACCCGGCGGAAGAAATGTTGCAGCCACGTCACCAGCCCACCAATGATAAAGAACAACGGTAATCCCGCCAGGAACAAGCCCCCGCTGAACAAAGTCCCCACAATGCCCGCGGCGGTACTATCCGCAAACCAGAGCAAGAGTGGCGCCCCGATCAGCAGGAGATATCCCAAAACGAGCATGGCCAACGGAATCCTCACGATCAAGTCTAACAAAAAAAGACGTGCCGCCGCCGGCGACCAAGCCAAGCGGAATCCCTCCGGCAACGTATAACAACGCTCGGTCTCCTCATAATCATCGACCATCTTGATCAGAGCATTCTCACCCACATAGCGAGCCAGAGTGCTAGCAATAAAGAAAAGGAAGAGCAAAATCAACAACAGCACTATCATCCAAATTATCAACCCGGTAGGAATATGAGGCACACGCTCCCAACCGCCATGCTGAGACCAATTCCCCTGCGCACCGGAGTTCCCGCCGCCGCTCCCGCTTCCTCCCCCGCCGGAAACCAGCGCCACCAAAATCCCAAAAATCCATAACGCTTTATAGCCCCAAGTAATTTTCCATGCGCGCTTCAAAATATCAAAGTATTGCATTAACTATACCTCCTCCCTATCTTCCGGTCTTTGTAAATGCTTACGTAACGGGCGCACCACTACTACCAGCAACAGCAACACTAAGGCCAACAATATCAAAGAGAGACTCATCCCCGTCAACGGCAACCGTTCGCCGGCAGCGACCGCTCCACCTGCTGACTCTGGAGTAGCGGCAGGTAGTTCGTCTGCAGGTGGTGAAGTTGGTGTTGGCGGGACCGAAGTTGGTTCCGGCGGGTCCGACGTTGGTTCCGGCGGGTCCGACGTTGGTTCCGGCGGGAATGAGGTAACCGTGGGATGCACAGGCTCCGGGGTGTCCGTAGGGGGAACTGGTACCGGAGTATCCGTCGGCGGAGCGGAAGTAGCGGTAGGTCGAATGTTGGTCGGTGTAGCGCGCGGCGTCGCCTCTTGCGCCTGCACAGAAAAAGTCGCGCCAGGCCCCAAACGCATCAGAGTTAATATCACCAGTAACATCATGCCCCAGATAAATATAGGAGAACGCTTTGCCACCGACTGTTTCATAATTCCTCCCCGAAAAAGTTGTCTAGTAGCCTTCATTTTAGCATAACTCGGCTGTCTCGCAAAAAGGTTAGCTCGCCACAAAGACTTAGCAGAATCGAATTTTATTTTCTCACTTAGCGTCTAAGTGGCAAGCTATCTTTCCTAGCAGAAATGGTAGAGCCGTATTTATCCGTGTGTGAATCTACGTCCAAGAATTAAGATTCCACCTCAGGCGCTACGGTATCGCCGTGGGCGTCGGGCGCGGGCCAGGCAGCGGTGTTACAACAGGTTGCAATTCCGATTCGTCGTTCCCGACTTGAACGCTGCTCGTAACCACAATCGCCCGCGGCCCCAGCACGTTGTTA
>JAYELZ010000253.1:0-1396 GCA_034717835.1 Chloroflexota bacterium | reverse complement strand
CGGTATCGCCGTGGGCGTCGGGCGCGGGCCAGGCAGCGGTGTTACAACAGGTTGCAATTCCGATTCGTCGTTCCCGACTTGAACGCTGCTCGTAACCACAATCGCCCGCGGCCCCAGCACGTTGTTAGCCTCATTGGCTTCCACCACCGTGTTATCCGTATCCGCCTGGGCATAGAGCTGATGTGTACCCACCGCTAAGTGATAGGTAGTAGTCAATACTCGGCTCTCCCCTACGCCGAACCAATCCCCCTGCACGCCCCAAGAATAGGCACCGGGCAAAGCACGCTCCGGGATATTGTCCACGTAGAAATCCACGTAGAAGTTATTGCCGTAAGCGACTGGTTGCGGACCCTGATTCTTGACCGTCACGCTAATCAAGTAATTTCCGCCGTCTAGAACCGCGTCCAGCGCGGTGACCACCAGATCCGGCGCGTCTGAATTGTAATTCCGCATGATTAACGGAAGATAAACTGTCCAAGTGGGAGCCTCCACTATCGTGGTGGTATCAGTGACAGTCTTCGAAAGAACAGGGAGGGACTGTGTACTCACCGTCAGGGCGGTCTCTTCCACCGTATCAGTTAGCGCGTCTTCCGGCGCCTGAACCGAGAGAGTGAGCTGAGCGGTCGCCCCAGCGGCAAGAGAAAGTATTTCTGGCGCGACAGTAACCGTCCAAACCTGAGTGGAGGTAAGCGCCGCTGAGAAAGTATCGGTGTAATTTCCACTATTCGTCACTTGATGCACATAACTCACCAAATCGCCCGCGATAGCGTTCTGGGACATCCCCGCGCTCAACGTAAATTCACGCACCAGCTGCACCGTGGTGACGTCCACCACGCTCGCATTGGCTGCAAGATCATTTTCCGAGGTCGCCGTTATCCAAGCCGTGGCGCTAGTTCCACTAAGTGTGCCTGCCGGCACCGTCACTGTCACCGTCACCGGAGCGGACACGCCAGCCGGCAATTCCACCACCTGTTCCGGCTCCACGGATGTCCAAACAGCCGCGTCCGTCCAGGTGATAACGAAGGTGTCTGTGATATCACCGGTGTTCGTCAAGGTATGCCGGTAGTATTCAACCGCGCCGGGATCAACAGCACGTTGGTAATCCGGGGTGAAGATTAAATCGCGGTGAGGTACGGCTGAAGTCGTATCAGTCACCAGCGCAAAATACGCCGGGTCGAACTGCGAGGTCGCCGTGACAATAGTAGTATCCACCGATCCCACGGTGGCACTACTTGGTACCGTGACTATGACTACGACCTGCGCCGCCTCATAGGCATCTAACGTCACCGAAATCGTGCTCAACACCACCGGCCAGCCCTGGCTACTGCTCTCCACCAAATCAAAGGTGTCTGCGGCGTTACTCCCATTGGTCAAGGTGTGCGTGTAGACTACAGAG
>JAYELZ010000252.1:0-8369 GCA_034717835.1 Chloroflexota bacterium | reverse complement strand
TCGCTGAGGTTTCCTTGTTTTATCTTGATAAAATGAGGCTCTTTGGGAATTCGCGGGGTTGAGTTAAAATTAACCACGGATTTCACAGCTTAGCACGGAGAAAAGTAAAAAATCAGTGTAATCCGTGTAATCTGTGGTGAAAAATTTACGTCAGCTATCATTTACTCAACAGTCCGCATACAGCATGCAAGCTGACTGCCCCTCTTCTCACTCCCGTGCCAGAAATGAGGGATAACATTCTGGCACAATCTCCTTAACTGCCCAGTATATCCCCGCTTCATCCCCTTGTTGCGCCAAAGCCAATAGCCTTGCAACCTGTCTGGCTAACGATTGCTCCGGCCCATGACCGTTGCGTGAAACAAAAATCTTCTCATGTCTAGTCCGTTGATAGGACTCCTCATCCAGAAAGAGCTCCTCGAAAAGCTTCTCGCCAGGCCGCAAGCCAACAAACTTAATCTCAATACCCTCGCGTCCAGAGAGCCGGATCATATCCTGCGCCAAATCCACAATCTTCAGCGGCTCGCCCATATCCAAGACAAATACCTCACCACCCTCACCCAGTGCGGCGGCTTGCAAGACTAGCTGTACCGCTTCGGGAATCGTCATGAAGTAGCGCTTGACTTCCGGATGCGTCACCGTCACCGGGCCGCCAGCTTTAATCTGTCTCTCGAAAAAAGGTACCACACTCCCCCGACTGCCCAGCACATTACCAAAACGCACCGCCACAAAACATCTACCAGTGCGCTGCGCCGCATCCTGTAATAAATGCTCAGCCACCCGCTTGGTCGCACCCATGATACTCGTCGGATTAACCGCCTTATCGGTGGAAATCATCACCAAGCGCGAACAACCGGACTGCTCCGCTGCACGCAAAACATTCCACGTCCCCCCCACATTGTTAGTCACTGCTTCTATAGGGTTGGCTTCCATCAAGGGAACATGCTTATGCGCCGCAGCGTGAAAAACAACTTCCGGTCGATAGCTCTCAAAGAGTTGCTGGATACGTTCCTCATCCCGGATATCAGCGATCAACGGCTCAACCGCCAAATCGGGAAACGTAGCTCGCAGCTCGTGGAGGATATTGAATATCGAGTTCTCCCCATGTCCCAACAACAATATCTCCGCCGGCTGGCACCGCGCAACTTGCCGGCAAAGTTCCGTGCCAATAGACCCTCCCGCCCCCGTCACCAGCACCTCTTTACCTTTGAGCAACAGCATAACCTGCGTCGTGTCCGTCTCAATCAGCTCCCGCGCCAACAGATCCTCCACCTGCACCGGGCGGAACCGCTGAATCTGCACATCCCCGGCGATCATCTCGTACATACCCGGCAAAGTCAATACTTCCACCTGAGATTCATGGCATATCTCCACGATCTGCCGCATCTCAGCCGCAGTGGCACTGGGAATAGCCACCAACACTTGCTCCACCCGCTGTTCCTTTACTATCTGAGGCAAGGTATCAATTACACCCAAAATCCGCACCCCATTAACATTCAACCGTTGTTTAGCGGGATCATCATCCACGAAACCTACCACACGCAAACCCAGCTCGTAATTTTTACGAATTTCCCTGAGCACCCACCAGCCCGCCTCACCGGCCCCTACGATTAACGCCCGCTGCAACGGAACAGTACCCTGTTCTGCAGTCCATAAAGTATTAAACCAACGCAGCCCTAACCGAGGAACCGCCAATGCCGCACAGGTGAGACATAAATCTATCAAGGGAATAGACCGTGGCGGGGGTGGGAAATCCAACCAGGCGGCTCCCACCCAAATCGCCGCAGCCGAGAGCGAAACCCCCAGCACTGTTCCCTTGAGAATCAGCATTAGCTCCGACATACCGGTGAAAAGCCAATAACGGGAATAACCACCCAGGATAAAGAAGGTAAAAATTTTGATGAGAACCGAGCTCAAGGTAAAGTAGAATGCTGTTTGAGCATACTGTCCTCGGGGAAAATGTTCCAAGCGCAAAAGAAAAGCGGAATAGATAACTAGCGAGAGCGTCAATATATCCGTCAACATCAAATAACGATTACGCACCTGTAATACCTTCCCGCGCACCCATCTTAATAAAGAACGTTTTTTCATGCTCGCTTCTCCTCTGAAAGCCCTCACCGCCCCCAAACATTGAGATGATACGCTGAGATTTTCGCAATTTACCAGTCTCGCTCAGCGTTGGTTTTCATCCACGCGGGTGGCCGTGAACGGACACGCCCACTCCTTACCGTCAAAAAAGATGAGCGGAAGTAACCCATACGCTGGATTACTGAACCGCTCATCATTGTAGCATATTTATAAGATGCTGCTATTGGAGAGCCGAGGGAATCAGCGTCCCCATAAAACCAGAGCGGACGCAGATTTTCGCCGGTACACGCAGATAAAACCAAAAATCAGCGTTTTTCTGCGTCCTGATAAATCTCTCAAGCGGACGCGGATTTCCGCAGCTAAATATGGAGCTATTGTTCTTGATTTCAAGCACAGCCTCTGTTTATCTACATCCTTCTTCTCAGTGAAATCATTTTTGCTTACCCTTACCTTTAGGTTATAATTTATACATGGGTTCTTACTATATCAAAATGCTCATTTTAAGGAGGTATCTATGACTGCGCTTACGTTGACTTCCACCCGCCGTCGTCCTCTGCGCCCCCTGGTAGAGGCTGCGCTTCAAAATGAACTACGGCTCCTGCAGGCAGGTATCCGGCGTACCGAGGAACGACTACAAGCTTTTGAGATGGAGTATGCTCTCTCTTCGCAGGAATTCCTCCGGCGCTACGAGAATGACGAATTGCCAGAGACGCTGGAGTTTGCCGAGTGGATCGGCGAGCAACGGTTACAGGAGCGGCTTCGCGAAAAGGCAAAAACCCTACAGGAGATTCGCTTTGCGGATTGAAGCCTACTTCCAGCAGGTGCGCGAAATCATCGAGGCCTGTCCCGTCATGCAAACTTTCAACGTCACTTTCGACAAGCGCGGAACCCATGAAGGCTTTATTCGGGGTGAGGCTTATTTAATTGATGGCTCAACCCTGCACCTACGAGAGTTCGTGGACGTCGAGAGCACTGTTGACCGGCTGGTCTACACCTACCAGTATATGGATTCTGCTCAACACTTGATATTTCGCTACGACAATACCGGCCATCATCGAAAACTGAAACTCCCCACCTATCCGCATCACAAACACGCAGGTAGCGAGAGCAACGTCGCCTCCTCGTCTGCACCCGATCTGGACACCGTGCTCAAAGAGATCGAGTCTCTGCTTCAGTTGCCCGCATGAGTCAACTACTCCATAAGTAGCTCGGTCGTGAAACGCACCCGTTGCAAGTTGGAAAGTTACAGGTTGAAAAGAAGCGTCGCGACGGCGCAACGTTAATCTGCGTCCTAACAAATCTCTCAAGCGGACGCAGATGCACACAGATTTCCGCAGATAAAAATAGAAAAACCAGTACCTTGATTAATTTCAAAAATCAGCGTTTGTCTGCGTTAATCAGCGTCCCTTCCTTCAAGCTCCCGGGGAACGATACTCTGCACTTCCTCACCGCATGTTTCCCCAATCTCCAGCAGCCTCTCAGTAGCCAGCATGGGATAGTTCTCCCAGATAGAGACCGCGCTCTGCTATCTTCTCCAGAGAGACGATATCCTCCTTGAGTTTCTCGACAACCTCGGCCCAATGATGCCACATAATATAATCCTCGTGCATCTCGTAGCCGGCAGATTCAGGGAGACCCTCGGCATCCAGTTGGGTCAGACTTGTCCCGTATTGCTCCTCAAAAAACCGCACCTTGCTCTGAGCCAGGAAAAGCCGTTTCCTCAAGTTAGACAATCTGAGGACCGCTCCGTGGCTGATGATGGCCTCTCGCTCCTCGCGGGGAAGTGCTAAGAAGATTTTCTCTACTTGCGTTTCAACGCCGATCTCCATTTCATTTGCCTCCGCTTTGATATTCGGCAGTTATCTTCTATCTGAGTCCTCTCTGGTTTTCTCAACACGCTTGATTATAAACGTCTATCCTGCAAAATCAACCGCCACCAGAGCCTTCTGCGTCCAGGCTGGGGCTGCGCAGGAAACGGGGCCAGCGTCTCGGTGGCCCCGCTCATTTATAGAACGCAAATTTCCGCCAGTGCTCACAGATAAAACCAAAATCAGCGTCCCCATAAAAGCCAAGCGGACGCAGATGAAAATAGAAAAACCAGCACCTTGATTAATTTCAAAAATCAGCGTTTTTCTGCGTTAATCTGCGTCCCCAATCCTAACCTGCGTCCCAATCAGTGTGTCACACACGTACTCCACCTGCTCCGCGCTCAGGTTGTTGTGGAAGGACAGCGCTATCGCACGCTGCGCCACGGACTCGGTGACGGGCAGCGTGCCGGAGAGGTCGCCGAAACGGTCGCGGATGTAGGGTTGCGTGTGGATCGGCGCGAAGCGGAGATCGCCCGAACTTTCCCCCGCTTCTTCCTCAAGAGAGCAGAATATCGGGGAGATGAGGTGTCCGGGGGCGCAAGGTTAAAGACTCCTACAACAAGTTGTGCGCCAGTAACAGGTCCTCCACCCACGCCAGGAATCTCAACAGGGGTTTGGCCTCCAATCCTTCGGGTAACGGCTGGTGTTCATTCGGGGCGTCATAAGGATGAAGATGCCATTCCCCGGCTTCCTGATCTATGCCGAAGATACGCCGCCGGCCTTCAATTAATGCGAAGTAGAGAGAGCCTGACCATTCGCCCAAGAAAACCTGGACAAATAAATCGTGGCGAATGTACAAACGCAAGGAAACGGTGAGGTCTGTACGCTCTACTTCCTCCACCCGTTGCACAAACCATACCCTATCCAGCGCTTCTTGCGCTTCTGGCAGAAGATCCGTTCTGCTATACACGCTCCGTTTCCCGCAGTTTCTGAAGCTTGCGCCTCAGCGTTTTCATCCCGCCTAGTGCCGTTTCCCAATCCATCGCATCCTGTTCCACATCCCAGGCATATCCCTTTTGCTGAACAACCCGACGCTCTATGAATTCCTCAAAGATCATTTCATACTTCTGAGTCAGGACCCGGTCCAGATGGCGATACTGGCTGAGACGACGCAGGTACTCCGCCTCAAGTAAAGAACAAATCTTGCTATCCACGTCTTGCTTACCCCATAGCGGTTCTTCCAGAAACTGGCACGTGCGTTCTCGCAATATCACTTCACTCATGGTCGTCACCTCCAATTCGATCTCAGCTGCCCGCTACAGCCTCATTATAACTCCTTCTACTTCCAAAAGCAAAAATCAAGTTATAAGTGGGGGGGGGAGAGTTACAAGTTGAAAGTTGGCGTCGCCTGGGGAGTCGGCCTCATGCGGTCGGTAAGTTTGGGGCGGTAGGCCCCCATGATATTCGCAGATAAAACCAAAATCAGCGTCCCCATAAAAGCCAAACGGACGCAGATGCACGCAGATTTCCGCAGATAAAAACAACAAAGTCAGCGCCCTGATTAATTTCAAAAATCAGCGTTTTTCTGCGTTAATCTGCGTCCCAATCCTAACCCGCGTCCCAATCAGTGTATCGCACACATACTCCACCTGCTCCGCGCTCAAGTTATTGTGGAAGGGCAGTGCTATCGTCCGCTGCGCCACGGACTCAGTGACGGGCAGCGTGCCGCGCAGAGCGCCCAAGCACGCAGTCCCAGCAAGCTGACGCTGAAGTCAAAACTGCATTTGATGGCGCCGCTCAAGACATTTCACGTGGTTCAATTGTGGCCATCATGTGCCTAGAGTACCGCCAGGCATCTTTGAATTCGGCCCATGGGATTTCGGTAGGGCCTTCCCGTAACACCGGGTCATGCGCCCAGACGGACGTCTCAGTCCAACCCACCACAACGACAGCGTGCAAATAGTCCTCGCCCTCCCGCTCAACCCAATACTCAAGCCCCCCTGTCCAGAGGAATACGATAGCGGGCATTCCGCTACGGACTCGCTGCTGCAGGCCATCAACAGTCCCCTCAAAGGGCCAAGCGCGGAAACCCAATTCGCTCAAACGGAGCAGATTAACAGGATGCGTGCCGGAATAGAGTTTCGTCTTGATGACACGGCGCACCTCCGCTTCGGCGACCTCTACCTGCCAACGCGCTAAAACCATCACCACGCAGGCGGCCAGACAACTGGCGCTATGTTCCTGCTGCTGATGTGACAAGTGCATGATAGACTGTTTCGGCATGACGTTCTATTTCCTCTGACGAAGAAGGATAAGACTGTTCCAGCAGAATGGCCCCACTGTCTATATCTACGGCCAGTTCGCCGATCTTCTCACGGCGGTTGAACTCCGGGAAGGCGCAGAACACCGGCACTTTCCAGTAAGGTCGCTCACCGAGGAAGAGAATCGGCTCATCAGCAGACAACATATTGCCCACATTCATCAACAGATAAACATTCGCATTCTGGCGGGCCACGAAAGGGGTAATGGTATAACTAAATGTGACCTCGATCCGGTAGCGCACTTCGGCCTGCGCTGGCATTGGTAGAGCAACGGTCTCGCTCCCTAACGTAGCTATCCTATGCATCTCCAGCACCTCCTGATTTTCTCGACTGGCCTGATTATACATGCAACTCTCCTTGAAATCAATCGGCACAGTGGGTCAGCGTCCCCATAAAAGCCAATTAGGACGCAGATTTTCGCAGGTGCTCGCAGATAAAACCAAAAATCAGCGTTTGTCTGCGCCGATCTGCGTTCTATTCCCTCGCCAGTCGCTGGTCGGCGGCGTCCTGCGCGGCCTGGAAGATGTGCCGGGCCTCATCCAGCGGTATCCCCGCCTTCTCCGCCAGAGCATGGCTGGTGACGACGGTGTCTACGATTTCTTCGGTCTTAGGATCGCGGATGGCGATACAAACAAAATGTCCCTGGTCATCCGCGATGGCCAGGGGTGTGAGCAAGACTTGACTGGGTTTTGACATGGTTTTCACCGTTTCCTCGACTTTCCTTCACGCCGCCGATGAAGACACGGTTGCGCTTTTTTATACCTGGACCAACCAGAACCAAAAATCTAACCACGGATTACACAGATTTTCACGGATTTTCTCTTATCTTTTACCCAACCCGTGAAATTGTGCGCAGTGTGGGCAGGCAGTACACACAAATTCGCGGCTGATTTTTGCTGCGTCCCGTGATTTGCCCCCACTTTTTGAGAAGTTGTCATGGTCCTTGGCTCACCACCAAGGACGAAAATGTAGCACAGGCTTTCCAGCCAGCTTTGGTAGAGAGGAATGTCTGCCCCACCAAGTTATGTTCGCTGTCAGTATAGCTTACCCCGAAGGCTAAGGTAGCCTACCCCGGATGCTGAGCTAACTTATCCAGGCGGCTAAGGTAGCTTACCTTAGCTGCGGAGGTAAGCTTGCTAAGTGTTCGCGGTAAGCCTCCTGGGAAAAAACAACGGCTACCTGAGAAGCCAGTCAAACGTTCCCCGGTTCCCAGGTAGCCGCAAGTCCGCAGAGATTTAAGAGCTCTCAGGAGTTGAGCCTATCAACCTCACGCGACGGTCAGGGTCTTCTCCAGGTCTCCGCGGCGCGCCCGACGGCTGCCATACACGTGGGCATGCACTTCCAGGCCATATTCGCCGGCTGCCAGACCGACCGGCACGACGAAGATCAACTCGCCGGGTTTGATGCGCGCGTAGGTCTCCGCCCGCGTCGCGCTACCATCCGCCGCTAAGAAGAAGACGCCCACTTCCGCGTCCCCCGGCTCGAACTTGAGATTGACGCCGGTGAGCCGGGACACACCGCCCGGGGTGATGGTGTTGTTGCGTGTGTCGGAGACGATGTCGTAGTAGTTCTCTGGCAGGGGAATAGCGCGACTCCGATCCACCTTGGCGAATGAGGCCGCGCGGCGGAAAGCCTTGAGGAGAATGGAGGAAACGGTGGCGTTGACCTCGGCCTGATGGCGGGTGTGGTCGTAGCTATCATCCTCACCGGCGAAGACACCGGGCAGGGCCGGTTTCACTTTGGCCAGCGGGCCACAGAGCGGGCGGCCTTCGGTCATCAAACTGAGCGCGGCCTTGCGCATAGCCTCAAAGGTAGCTATGATGTCTTCCATGGTGAGCGTGCTGCCCTGCTCGACCATGCGCTGGGCCAGTTCCTTTTCGGAAGCTGTGGCCCCCTGTTGGACGACTGCCATGTAATCGTCCGGGTCTGAGGTTAGCGGGTTCTCGCGCAAGTAATATTCGATTGCCATAGGTATATCCTCCTTGTATCGTATGAGATTTGACATTGGAAACGGAAAACGTGATTAGTATATCACCGACTATCCTAAACACAAAAGGCTCTTTGGGAGTTCACGGGGTTGAGTTAAAATTAACCACGGATTTCACGGATTAGCACGGAAAAAAGTAAAAAATCAGTGTAATCCGTGTAATCTGTG
>JAYELZ010000251.1:0-1592 GCA_034717835.1 Chloroflexota bacterium | reverse complement strand
CTGGCTTCCCCTGGCCGCTCTCACTTCCCACCGCACCGGTGGACGCTACCTTCCGGCGCTGGCACATTAGCAGCCGGGAAAAGGTAGCCCACGCGTATGCCGTGGGCTGGCCAGACTCCTTAATCTCCGCGCTCTCCGCGCCGCAGTACACCCCGCCGCAGCCGGTGTGGCCCCTGAAGAAGGGGACCACCGCACTCTTGGCCTCATCCGGGGTACAGGACCGGATGTTCGTGGAGCAGGACGGCGAGACCATTTATCTGAAGGGTCAAGCCATCAAGGTAGTGGAGAAGTCCACGACCGTTGATGAGGAGACTGATCGCGTGATCACTTATCTGCGCGACAAATGGCAGACCGCCATTGGCGTAGTGCGCAGCACTGGAGAAACCGAGGTGCTCAACACCACCCCCGCGTTGAAGGAATTTATGGGACAGTACGGGAATGCCTTGGCCCGGGAGGTCTTAGGGCATGCCCCGCTCTACAATCTCAAACCAGCTCCCGCCCGTTGGCAGCAGTTAGGCCAATTAGGGCTACAACGTCCTGCGTTACCGGGCGCTAAACCCGGCCTGTTACCGTTGCAGAAACATGCAGCGTTAGCCCTCTGGCACTCCCTGGAGAAACACAAATTTGGGATCATCCAAGGGGAAATGGGGTTGGGTAAAACGACGGTCGCGCTGGCGCTCACGGAGCTGCGGCACAATTACCCTGCGTTGGTTATTTGTCCGCCGCAGGTAACCCGCAAATGGCAGCGTGAGGCCCAGGAAGTAATTCCCGGCGTGCAGGTGCGGATTTTAGATCGCATTGGGGAGTTACCCCAGTCGCGGGCGCCAGCTCCTGGTTGGCAGGTCAATGATGTCGCCAAATTCGCGGCGGATTACCAAGCAGGCCGCTTAGGAGAAAAGGCTATTGCTATTGTTTCCTCCACCGGTGCCAAAGCCGGGCCGGGCTGGGCAGGAGCAGTAGCGACGCGCTATCGCGTTCCCAGCAACGAACGAGAGGGACGCGAGAAATACTTACAACTAATGCAGACCTATCGGGAGTTACGGACCCAATTACGGGCTCCCTCTCCGGAGATCACTGAACATCTGGACGATTTCCGAGCGTATGTAGCGAAAATGCGCCGTCGTGTTTTAGATGCGGCCCACGCTTATCCCGTCTGCCCGCACTGTGGTTATGTACATTATGAACAACCACGGCAGGACGAGGACCCGATACCAGTAACTTTCTTTCGTGCTTTTGAACGCAAAGCGCTCCGCTGCACCCGCCCGTATTCGGGCTGGGCCATGGATAAAGAAACTGGCGAGCATTATTATGACGCTGACGGTAAACCCGTCTGGCTCTGGGTCGATCAGCAGCAAGCACCCACCGTCAATGGATATCACCAATTCCAAATAGAGAACGACGCTGAGGGCGAGGGTCCGCACGCGGTTCCCGCTCCGGAGCAGCTCACAGCGCCACGCTGTGGCACCACACTTATCGAGTTTGGGGCGCGGTATAAGAAGTGGAGTATCGCGGACTACATCAAGGACCATTATCAGAATTTCTTCCAATTCTTAGTGGTAGACGAGCTACATGAGTACAAGGGAGAGAGCACC
>JAYELZ010000250.1:0-8496 GCA_034717835.1 Chloroflexota bacterium | reverse complement strand
AGGAATTCTCTTCTATCCAACGAATTTGACGTATTATTTCTCATAGGTTGCCTTCCTCTTACTGTTTGCAGTTAGAGAATACCACACAATCCAATAACCAAAACAGAGTGGCATTTGTTCTCCCCATGCAAAACGGGACGCGCCCTTGTGGGCGCGTCCCGTGGTAATGGCCATGCCAACTAATTTTAATCTGCTTCATATTGGGTACAGTCCGAGGAATGTATTTCTCCTCGCACGAAGGTTAAAAACTCGCGCAAGACTTCTGTGGGGACAACGCTGATATAACTTGCCAACACATGGTTCTCATTACCCGCATGGAAATGCCTCGGGAAAGTCTCTACTGCTCGCCAACGTCTATGGGGGGCATTGTCATGTCGATATATTGTCTCGTTAATGGCCCTCCGTTCCCAATGGTAGCTGTACCGCCCAGAGAGCTTCAACGAGTACCAGACGTCTACAAAGCTGCCCTCTCTTAGTATAATCCGCAGTTCATTAGCATCGGGAGTCTGGGCCTCAATTACAATATCCGCGAACTCAACCTCAGCGATTTCACGCAACTATTTTGTATTGACCAGACGTCTCATGGTAACGTTCTTATGAGTTCTTGCAAGCGATCGCGCTTATATTCCAAGTGATCCAAGCGCTGTAGGTCTTGCCAGGAGTCAGCTTCTTCTAACGTCCCGGCTCGATATCGTTGCTCTATTTCCGTAACAGAGGAAACTGCGTAGTGACCTGTCAGTTTAAAAATTTGGGCTTTCACGTCGCGGAGCCGTTGTTCCAGGAGAGCTCGTAGTCCCTCTCTCAATAGGTCTTCTTCAGAAACCTGCAAGGTTGCCGCAGTATTACTAAACAGAGTCTCTGTTTTTATAGTTCGAGTTTCCATCGGTGACATCTGATACCTCTCTTTCCAGTTGGCAAACTCCATTTAACTCATTATACCATTAGGATTTCAGATAAAAAAAGGACGCGCCCGTGAGAGCGCGTCCCGTGGGAAAGCTGCCGGTGGGGTTATTTGCCCAATAGCTTCCAACCCGCAGGCAGGAGCAGGGTCGCCAGCACGATTTTTAGCAGATCGCCGGGGATGAAGGGGAGAAGTCCCAGCGGTAGAGCCGCGTTCCAGCCGGTGAAGAGCGCCAACCAGGTCACGCCCAGCGCGTAGATGGCGAGATTGCCTCCCAACATCGCCACGGCGGTGGTGCTGGGCTTGCGATCCCAACCGCGTTCCGCTAACCAGCCGACCAGATAGGCGGCGGCGACCATCCCGAATAGATACCCGCCAGTCGGACCTAGCAAGTAAGCCCAGCCCAGGCCTCCTTGAGCGAAGACAGGCAATCCGACCAAGCCCTCGGCCAGATAGGCTAGTAGCGTTGCGGTTCCGCGCTTGCGGCCCAACGATGCTCCGATCAAGAGTACCATCAGCGTTTGCCCGGTGACCGGCACCGGGCTGAAGGGCAAACGCACAGCGAATTGCGCGCTCACCGCGATCAGGGCCGTGCCTAATGTCACCAGAGCCAGATCGTAGGCCCAGGCTAATCGCTGGGTTTGGGGGCGTAATAAATCAGCGTAAGTGGTTATCATTCAACATACCTCCATGAGATAGATTAACTAAAACAACCTGCTTGACCGACAAATTTTTTGGGACGCAGATTAATGTAGATAAATGCCGATTTTTTGTTTTATGGGCAGAGAACCTGCGAAAATCTGTGCTCGATTTCTGACTTTCAGACTAAATCCGGAATTTTATCGGTCAAGCAACTAACATAGCATTATACTTTTTTGTGAGCAGGTGACGAGTGATAAATGGCAGAAATACGGTTGCCAGCGGGCAGTTTCCCCGGCGTTCTGTCAAGAGAAGTACGCGAAAAATGCGGGCTAGTGTATCATTGAAGAGTTGATTCCGCTGAAGAAAATTAGTTCACAGCAAAGACGCAAAGGCCGCTAAGAAAAAAATAAATTTTGATATGAACCTATTTCACCTGGCGACGATTGTCCATAATCGGGTTGCCTCTCTTATTTGGTGGGAACCAGTAGATTCAAGGTGTCGTGGGCGATATGAATACTTACCTCGTGACCGTCCAGAAACTCGATGCGGTCGGATTCAATCCCGTCGGCAAAAATCACTCCACCTGCGCCCATCTCGGAGATGACCACCAGCTGGCCACCCGGTTCCACAAAGCCAAAGTTGAGTCTAGTACCCGTGTACACCGACGGGAAAGGTTCTCGCACAAACCAGGCGAGGCGGCGTTGTTCGGGGTCTGGCAAGGAAACGTTGAGGCCGCGCTGCTCGGAAATTGATCTGGCCCAGCCAGTGCTGCCGGTGCCGGTGGCACAGATCACCCCGGAAGAGGATTGGCGTTCTTCGTGGTCTGGTACTCGAATGCGGTAGCGCGCCGATTGGTGTGACCGGTGGCCGACGAAAACTTCGTTTAGCGCGAGCAGCCGTTGACCATCTTCCCTCTCTGCTACGGCCATAATTCTGCACTCAATGTGGTAACCTTTCCCTTCCCGCCGCCCTGCCCAGTCCAGCAATTTGGCCGCGTCGTCGGGAGGATGCGGGCAGAGAACGCCGTCGTACCGATCCGCGTCTGGATTGATGCCGATGGTCAACTGGCCGTGCAGGTATTTGGCGGCGTTTGGCACCAGCCCATCCTGACCAATGATCACGATCACGTCATCAGGAGCAAAGAGAAAGCGGTCAAGGTCGCCGCGATCCAGATGCACGCGACGTTGATCGGGCGGGATGGCCGGCAGAACTTTTTCCATCGCAGCCTGAAAACGCTCATGGATCTCCTCGTACTCCAAGATATCCTGCCCTCGGGACTCGAGGTAGAAGCGTGCTTGTGCCAGCGTGCCGTGCTGTTCCAGCAACAATTTCACCGGTGTCTTCCGGGTGACTAGCACGATACGGGGAAGGCGGAGGTCCTTCATCTACACATCCGGTACACATCCGGAGTGGTCTGATCCAATAGCAACCGTTGGAGGGTGTCACCCAGGAGATCGGGCGTCAGGTTGAGATGCTGGATTGTCTGCACCTTGTCCGCAAAACGTTGTGCAGCCAGTCCGAATATGACCGCCGGCGGGGCTTTCTTCCACAACTCGACGCGGCGGGCCTCGGCCTCCGTTTCAACCTCCAAAAGCATCCGCCGGGCTGCGGTTTCTGCTTCGGCTTGGATGCGCGTCTCCTCAGCTTTTCCCTGGGCGGAAATTGTTTTACGCTTGGCCTCGGCCTCAACACTGAATTTTTGCCGCGCGGCCTGCTGGTGGACCGTCAACATCTGGTTCGCCCCCTCCTGGCGCACCAGCTCTTCCTGCCGCCGCGCGAGTTCAATCTCGGTAGCCAGTTCGTTTTCCTTGATAGCCCGTTCCTTTTCCACCGCCATTGCGCGACGCTGGAATGTCGCCTCATCAGCCTTTTGCTGGATCCCTTCGCGGGCCGGGGTCTGCAACGCCTTCTCCAACTCGGCGGTGGGGGCTATTTGATCCACCTGCACACTTACCAAAGATAGGCCCGTGTTTTGGATCTCGGGGTTGCTTTTTAATGCTGCTGCAAGCACATTTTGGACTTGATCGGCCCCAGAACGCACGGCCTCGACTAGGGGCATGACGATCAAGCAGGCCCGCGCTGGATGCCGGGCCCAACTAGCCCACATGCTGTCCAGTTGTTGCAGCGGTTGCTTGATCCAGACCCCGCTATCAAGCGAGATGTTAAAGTTGATGCGCTGCGCGGCCTGTTGGGGATCAATAAGCCGGTAGATCAGGGTCACTTGCACCGCGATTTCCTGAAGGTCAGCAGACCGCTCCCGCAAGATAAAGGTGGTTCCGATGTCTTCTACTGGCACCTGTGCCACTGCGGCTGAGAGCGGATGGAACCAGTAGGCCAGACCTGCTCCACTGCGCACTAGATTGCCCGCGCGGTAGTGTAGAATATACTGATTGGGTTCTGCACGCAGGTGTCGCACGAAAGCTAGCCGGGTGATGTGAGCCATGATAATCTCCTTCTCTAAAGTGAGCTAAACTTCTTGACCGGTAAATTTTTTAGGGTGCAGATTTTATATTTTATCTGCGAAAATCTGCGAGAATCTGCGTCCGCTCTGGAGTTCGGTAAGGTGACCGAGTAGATACCAATCAACTAAAATAACATTATACTTTTTTTCGTGTAGGAGACGAGTGAGCAATGGCAGAAATCCGGTTGCCAGCGTTCAGTTTTACCGGTGCTGAGATTCTTAATAGATGTGCGCAAAAAGTGCGGGCTGGGGTATTATTGAGGAGTTGACTTGTCAGCTTACCCGGGAGGCGCAGATGAAGAAAGTTAGTTCTTCGCTAAGCCGCCAGGCAAGAAATATATTTTGGAAAAAGTCATCCAATTTAGGTCTTAACTTTTAACCAAGGAGAGTAATAATCATGAAAATTGCAACACGTCTCGAAAATTTACCGACCTATATCTTTGCTACCCTGGGCAAACGTATCGCCGAGCTGCGGGCTGCGGGCGTTGATGTAATCCGCCTGGATATCGGCAGCCCCGACATGCCGCCTCCTGAGCCAGTCATCGCTGTGCTGAACGAGGCCGCTCGCCAACCGGAGAATCACGGTTACGCGGGCTTTTACGGCGATCCAGAGTTCCGGCGCGCCGTGGCGCATTTCTACCAACGGCGTTTTGGGGTGGAGTTGGATCCGGAGAGTGAGGTATTGGCGCTGATCGGCTCCAAAGAGGGGATTCAACATCTTCCCACCGCTTTTTTGGATCGGGGTAGCGTGGTGTTGGTTCCCAACCCTGGCTACCCGACCTATAGTAATCCCGCTATGCTGGTGGGGGCGGAGTTATATCAGATGCCGCTGCTGCGCGAAAATGAGTTCCTCCCCGATTTCGACTCCATTCCCGCCGAGGTGTTGCGTAAGGCGCGGGTGCTCTGGCTCAACTATCCCAACAACCCGACCTCCGCTATCGCTGAGTTGGATTTTTTGGTGGAAGCCGTGGCTTTTGCTCGACAGCATGATCTGCTCTTAGCTTACGATAACCCATACAGCGAGGTGATCTGGGACGGGAGCCAGCCGCCCAGCATCTTGCAGGTTCCAGGGGCTAAGGACGTGGCGATTGAGTTCAACTCGCTCTCCAAGTTAGCGAATATGGCCGGTTGGCGCGTGGGTATGGTGGTGGGCAACGCGGAGGCTATCTCCGCCATCGCGCGGGTGAAGACCAATAGCGATACGGGTATCTTTCGCCCCATTCAGCGCGCGGCGGCGGTGGCGTTGGATTTGCCGGCAGCCTGGTACACTGAACGCAATGCTGTCTACCAACGGCGGCGCGAGATCATTACCCGTGCCCTGGACCGGATGAATCTCTGGTACGCGCCTTACGAGGCCACACTCTACGTCTGGGCCGAGATTCCTCCGCAGTTTGCCTCTAGCGCCGTTTTTGCCCAGGAACTATTGGCAGAGGCCGGTGTCTCCGTCTCGCCGGGGAGTGCTTTTGGCGAATACGGAGAAGGTTACGTGCGCATCTCGTTGGTGCAGCCGGCGGAACTTTTGACTGAGGCGTTGGAGCGGTGGGAACGGTGGTTGTTGCGGAAAGCGTTGCGACTGGAGAGTGAGTAGTCGTTAGTCAAATAGTCGGGTGGTCGGGTGGTCGGATATGTTGGGATTCATTAGTTGACAGAAGCAGTCAAACGAGTTGTGCAATCTGCGTAATCTGTAGATGTAAGGGAGAAGAGAACGTGCGAGATTTGATATTGGTGTTCCTAATCGGCTTTAGTTTGCTCGGTTGCGTGGCTTCTCCGGCTCCTGGCGTTATAGCGCCCACGGCGACTTGCACGCCGCCGGTGGCGCCGGCCACCGCCCCGCCCGCGACTCCCACTATGAGTTTCACGCCGACTGCTACGCCTTATGCCACGCCCGATCCGGCATTGGCGGCGGATGCGGCGAAGCGCGGGCTGGCGCGCGTGCGAGCGGCGGCCGGCGAAGCCGATCTGGTCTGTCTGCGCCACGAGGACACCGACGGCGACGCGGAACCGGAATGGCTCGCGCTCATCCATCAACCGGCGGCCGGGCCGCGCTTGAGCGCCTTTATCCTGGACGGTGAGGAGTTCTATGCCTTGCCAGCCGCGCATCCCAAGCCGGGCGAGCCAGACATTGGACTGGGGCAGTACGCTACCTGCGAGCTGGAAATCCGCGACATCAACGCCGACGGGCAGCCGGAGATAGCGATCTTCGGGCACGCTGAGCAGCACGAGACGTTCTTACACGTCTACGTCTGGGAGCGAGGGGAATATCGCCTCTTGGGCGCCTTTCGCGGCACGGCGGGCGTTTACTTCGAGGATCGGGATGGCGATCTGGCGGAGGAAATCATCGAAGGACATCTGGATACCGCTGCACCCTCCCTGACCTGGGAAATCATCTTCACCTGGGATGGGCAGCAGACCTACGGTTGGACTACCGATCGCTGGGCGTGGTACTATTTGGATCGCCCGCACGCTTATCTCACGCACAAACCCAGCTACGCCGTGATCTCCTTCTACCTGGCGGTGGACGACCGCGATCTACCCGGCGCTTACGCGCTGCTGGCCGCCGAGACGCAGGCAGCGCGCCCCTACGCCGCGTGGGCGAACGGGTTCGCCTCCACCCTGCGCGTGGATACGGGCGCCGTACATCAAGTTCCCGGCGTGGGCGACGAGAACCACGCGCGCGTCGCCACACAAGTGCTTGCCTGGGATAACGAGGCTGGCCACGTCATAGCGCGTACCTGGGAAGTACTCTGGGAGGTCGTCCGCACCGCCGAGGGGTGGCGCTTGACCAACAGCACCATGAATCTGCTTCTGGAAGAGGAGATGCCGTATTATCCCACCGTGAGTAAGAAGTAGGGAATCTATATTGCCTGGCTGTCTCGCGGGTCTATTGTTTCGTCAGCTAGTTTAGTACGTTAGGCACTTAATAATCAAATCCTGGCACAAGAAACAAGAATTTTACCACGGAGGACAGCGAGAGCACAGAGATTTTCTTCCTCGTTTGTCTCGGCGTGCTCAGCGTTCTCTGTGGTGAGTTTCTCTTTTGGTTCTGGCTTGTTCCGGTTAGGAGAATAGAGATGCAAGTAGAGAAATTTACTATGGAGCAATTCACTGCTATTGGGCAGTCGGTTATCTTTGACTTTTCGCCGGGAATAAACGTATTGATCGGGGCTAATTCAACGGGGAAATCGCATGTGATGAAAGCTCTCTATACTTTGCTCAAAGCCTCTGAAGAAGCGCAACTTAAACAAGATACTCCAGAACGCTTACAGATGCGGATGCAGGAGAAGCTACAAGGGGTGTTCAAGCCGGATACGCTAGGGCGTCTGGTGCGGCGTGCTCCGGGACGTGGTGCGGCTAGGTTGAAAGTGATTTACAATGGACAGGCGTTAGCCCTTGAGCTAACCACGCTGGGGAATGTGAAATTAGAATATGAAACTCTGATAGCTCCTGAACCAATCATCTATCTGCCAGTGAGGGAGTTTCTAACTCTGTACGAGGGTTTTATAGCGCTCTATGAAAAACGCGAGCTGGCTTTTGATGAGACTTACTATGATCTTAGTCTGGCTCTTAATGCGGCTCCTTTGCGTGGTCGCCGAGCTGAGGAAGTTAACACTTTGGTGAAGCCGTTAGAGGCAGCCATCTATGGCAGGGTGGAGCGGAAAAATGATAGATTCTATCTTGACCTGCCAGAAGGAAGTTTAGAATCACAGTTGGTGGCGGAAGGATACCGCAAGATTGGTACTCTTATGCAGCTGATTATCAATGGGTCATTATCCCAGAGGGGTATCCTTTTCTGGGATGAACCGGCTTCTAATCTAAACCCGAACTTAGTGACGGTGATAGTCAAGGTGTTACGCGCTATGGCCCAAGCAGGTATGCAGATCTTTGTGGCGACCCATGATTATCTGTTGAGCCAGGAGCTCTCGCTGGCAGCAGAATATAATCCCGATGCGGCAATTAAATTCTTCGCCCTCCACCGGCCAGAACCAGGTCAGGGTACAGCAATAGAGGTCGGCAACACGCTGGTGGATATCGAAAATGACCCCATCCTGGCCGAATTTGCGGCTCATTATGACCGCGAGCAAGAGCTATTTCTCTCCAGTCGCGTCTCAGCGAGCGCAGGGAGCGAGCGGTGAGACATTTTGAGGAAAGTCGTTTGGAATTCTCTTTTGGGAAGCAATGGCAGCCGATCATTGATTTTGACGGGCATCCTGATTACAGGAAATTATCAGATACGATCGAGAACACCAAAGGAGTTGATTTCGTAGGGGTATTTGCAGATGAATTGAATGAGCGTGAGAAACTCTATCTGATTGAGGTTAAGAACTTTCGCCATCATCGCCTCGATAACAATAACAAAGAGAGGCTCAACTCAGATGAACTAGCGACTGAGCTGGGGCAGAAGGTACGCAATTCGTTATTTTGTATCCTCTCCTCATATCGTACTGGTGATAGCAGAACCTGGCAGCCATTCTTGAAAATGCTGGTGGATAGG
>JAYELZ010000249.1:0-8536 GCA_034717835.1 Chloroflexota bacterium | reverse complement strand
ATGCTCTCGCTCACATCCAGCAGGAAACGCACATCCCCGCTACTAGTCGTCGCGGCCCCGTAACTGGAAGTCTCGATGAAATCAATCTCATGGCGGAAATTCAGGTAACGCACCAAGTCGGCCAGAAACATGAAGGCTCCCTTGAGATTGCAGACTAACAAAGGGAGGTCTGCATCACTATAAAGCGCATTCATCTCCCGGGCAACTTCTTGAGTACGTTTTTGGATATCCTCTTTGGAATAGAGTATTTTTTCCACGTCATCATAGATCGACATAATTTACCTCCTGTTGTAAACCGAGTGCGTGAGTCCAAGTTAGGGATTAACTTTTAGTTCTCATTCAGGCCTGATAGGCACTGGGTTTTAGTTCTCCAATGTAGGGCAACGTGCGGAAACGGTCGGCAAAATCTAACCCGTAGCCCACGACCCAGACATCAGGTATCTCAAAACCTAAATAGTCAACTTCAATCTCTACTTCGTGACGTGCTGGTTTGTTGAGTAAGACGCAAGTACGCAACGAGGCCGGATTCCGTGCCTGAAAGAGTCGCTGCAGATAGGCTAGCGTGTATCCAGTATCCACGATATCTTCCACAATGAGAACATGACAACCAGCTATATCGGCGCGGGTATCCATAATCAAACGCACCGTGCCGGAGTTTTCAGCGCTATTCTGGTAGCTGGAAAGAGCCATGAAATCTACCCGGTGAGGGACTGTCAAACGACGCGCTAGATCGGCCATAAATAATGAAAGAACCTTGCAACACCCCGATCAAAATAAAGTCCTCGTTGCGGACACCGGCATAACCAGCGCTGATCTGAGCAGCTAATTCCTGAACGCGTTGCCTAATAGTCTCTTTAGTCAACAACACCCGCTGTACTGAACCAGGAAGTGCCCGCTGATTCATCCTATTCCTCCTCTGGTCGAGCTGCCGGGCGGCGGGGAACGCGATGACAACCCCGACATCGGGCTTCATAAACTTCTGCGGCTCCTACTAGCACGATAGGATCGTCGTAGGCTGCCGGTTCACCATTGATCAGCCGCTGCGAGCGACTGGCCGGGCCGCCACAGACCATGCAGATCGCCTGTAGCTTGCGCACGTGCTCCGCGATAGCCAACAATTTGGGGAGTGGCCCGAACGGTTCCCCACGAAAATCCATATCCAGCCCGGCACAAATGACCCGTTTGCCTTGATCTGCGAGTTCGCTACATAATGACACGATCTCCATGTCGAAAAATTGCACCTCATCAATAGCGATGAGGTCTGCGGTGGGATCAATGTGTTGCCGCAACTCCGTGCTAGCTTGCACCGGAATGGCCGCTGCCTGCAATCCATTGTGTGAGGCGATAGCACTCTGGCTATAACGCTGATCGAGGATGGGCTTAAAAACTTGGATTTTCTGGCGGGCAATTTGAGCGCGGTGCAAGCGGCGGATTAATTCCTCGGTTTTGCCGCTGAACATACTACCGCAAATGACTTCTATCCAACCACCACTGGGCTTACCATACATGTGTAGCTCTCCTGGGAGTAAAAGAGGATTACGAGGGGGGCATAAAAAAAGCGGGGCAGGGATTAGCTCCCCGCCCCGCGTAGTTGCGGTTACGCACTTTCTGCTGCTGGCTCATCGCCAGGCAAGACATAGCCTCTGGCGCGCAATGACTTTTTCAAGTTAGCCAAATATTTCAGGCCAAAACCGCGAATATCGGTTAGCCCGTCCTCGCCGGATTCTTTTAGCAAGTCCAGCACATCCTTAACTTTCTTCAATCCTTCTCCCGCGAGCAGATGCTCGATGCGCGCCCCCAGCCCCAACTCACTAAGGGCCAAATCAGGTGAAGTGCGTTCGTCCACCCGTTGTTGAGCTACTTGGCGTATATCTTCGCGTGCCTTGAGCCGGCGCATGAAGCGATCAACCCGGCCTTCAGTATCTACGATGCGTTGTTCGCCGGTGAAGAAAGGATGACAATTCGAGCAAATATCAACGCGAATTTCGGGTTTAGTAGCGCCGACAGTCCATTCACGGCCGCAAGCACAAGTTACTTTAGCTTCTGGATACCATTTAGGATGAATGTTAGGTTTCATATCGAGGATTCTCCTTTGGGGCTGATGTTGACTCGTTTGCGTCCGTGGACAACGTCGTACTTAACCTTGCCATCAGACAACGCGAAGAGCGTGTAATCCTTCCCCATACCTACGTTCTGCCCGGGCCGGATGTGCATCCCGACTTGCCTAACCAAGATATGTCCCGTGCGGACTCGTTCCCCACTGTATTTTTTAATACCACGACGTTTGGCGTTGCTATCGCGGCCATTGACGCCGGTTACATTTTTGCGTCCCATTTACGCCTCCGTTCCTTTCACGATCTCATTGACTCGCAGACGCATATAGGTCTGTCGATGCCCCTTCCGCCGACGATAATTCTTGCGAGCGTGGTGTTTTAGAATTCTGATTTTCGGACCACGTACTTCTTCTATGATGGTTGCATGTACCTTAGCTCCTGGCACAGTGGGCTGCCCAACCAAAATTTCCTCTCCATCAGCGATTAGATAAACCTCGTCAATCTCGACTTGTGCGCCCACTGGCTCAGAGAGCTTTTCCACAATGAGATCATGATTAACTTTTGCTTTATATTGATGCGCGCCTGATTTTACGACTGCGTACACGATACCGCCTCCCCAGATACACAATAAGAAACCGAACCATCAGGGTTCGGCTATCTGGCAATTATAACGTTCAGGCTAAAATTGTCAACCACTGTGAGAAAGCGAGTGAGCGAGAAAGCGAAAGGGTGAGAAAGCGAGAGGATGACTGTGTTATAGCCCCATTTATGGGGCGTGGCTCCGTAGCCCGTGGTCTTTAGGGCGAGCGGTGGCCGCGGGTGACTCAAGCAGGTAGCCAGGCGAGAGCACAGTGATCAGTAATGCGGGATCAGGTACTCCGTCACATTCTGGCTCTGGGTGAATGATTTGCCCTTCTTCATTCATCATTCGCTATTTGTTCATTCGCCATTTGCCGATTTGCTATTTGCTTCCGGCGAGCTGATCTCGCACGCGTTCCAAACGTTGTTGAATGCCGTCCCAATGTGTGCCAGGCCAGGTAATTCTCTGGCAGGTGGGGCATTGGCGGAATTCCGTCTGTGTTTGGGCGACGTAGATGGGTACTTGACTGCGAGCCTCCGCCAACGGGATCTCTCTCAGGGGCGTGTTGCACTCCATGCAGCGCGGGCCGGCCGGTTCCGGCGGCGGGCCGACGGCTTGCAGAACTTGGACGAGTTGCTCCTCCAAAATTTCGGAGGAGATGAGCAGAAAGTGCAACCCTCGTCGCTTAACCAGTTCACGATCGCGGGTGAGTAGGATGCGCCCTTCGCTGCGCGCGCGGTGAGCGAGTAGCGCGTCATCCACCTGCAGATAAAGTGTGTCGTACCCCAGCAAGCGCAACCAACGGGCGAGCTTGCCCAGCATGGCATCGGCCAAGAGGGACGGCGCAGCATTTTCTTCTTGTGAGCACATGAGATTATCCTGCCGAGGCTATGTAGCGCGGGCTAGATTGCCTACCGCATTTACAATAATTTGTAGAGCTGCCTCGACATCCCATTTGGAGGTATTGATCACCAAATGGTACAGCAAAGGATCGGCCCAATCGGTCCTGTAAAAACGGTTGAGGTAGGCAGAAGAAGCTCGATCACGTTCGCGCGTGAGTCGCTCGGCTTCGCCGACGCTGATATTTCTCTTGGATTTGATCCGCATCACGCGCGAGCCTAAAGTGGCCTCGATACGAATGTGCAAGACCTGCGGGTAATCCTGGAGGACAACTTGTCCTCCGCGCCCCACGATCACCACGTTTCCATGTTTGTAAGCGGCCTGGAGAGCCATACGGGTAAGGGTAACTCCCTGTTCCTCGTTGAGATCGCGCATCCAGCGATTCTTTTTTAAGACCTGAGACTCTGCCCAATCATCTATCTCCGCTAAGGCTCGCGAGCGATTGCGCAGTCGATCTAAAAACCCACGCACTTTGTAATCTTCATCCGAAAAATCCAGCAGCTCTTCTGGCGATAGCCCTACTTCTGAGGCAACTTCGGCCAGCAGTTGCTTATTAAAATACCGATACCCCAAAATCGCGGTTAAGCGCTGTGCTATCTCGTCACCTTTGCTGCCATACTGTCGTGAGATCGTGATCACTGCCATGATAGCCTCCTTGGTGGTTGCTAATTGACTAGAGCTACAGGGTCACTGGTTCAGGTGATTAAGGGCACTTATGACGAGCTGTGCCGCCGTCTTGATTTCCCAATGGCCGGTATTAAGTACCAGATGGTAGTGTAGTGGATCTGACCAATCCAGGTGGTAGAAACGCTTGAGATAAGCGGCGGCGAATTTGTCGTGGGTTAAAGCCCATTCTTTTGCCGCGCTAAGACTTAGGTTCTCCGTCTCCTGGATGCGCATGATGCGCTTTGCTAAGGGAGCTTCCACGCGCACATGCAGTACTCCTGGCTGGTCTTTGAGCACTGCTTGCCCCCCACGTCCTAAGATGATCACACGATCCAGTTGGGCAGCGGCGTAAATGCAGCTTTGGACCAGTTGAATGCATTGTTGTTCATCCAACTCCGCCACGGTGATGCGCTGCGCTCCCGCTGTGTTGGGCTGCCACGTCTCTATCTCCGCGATGATGCGGGGATTGTCTAGCAGCCGCTCGAAGAATCCTCGTGTCCGATAGTTGGTTTCGGGGAAATCCACTACTTTTTCCTGGGGATATCCAATTTGTGAAGCTACTTGCGCCATGAGATTTTTATCAAAATATCGGTAGTCAAGCGACTGGGTGATGAATCTAGCGATCTCGTCGCCGCCACTACCACATTGTCGGGAAATAGTTATCACAGACATGAGCGACCTCCTTTATGTATGTATAACGTGTGTTGAGGATAAATTTAAATCTACTGAAATAAACCAGTTCGCCACGAAGACGCTAAGAAAAAAATTCGGGTTCGGGTTAAGAGTATTTGACAATACCAGTCAAAAGGTTTTCCTAAAAATTAGCTTAGCAGTAAAATTACTGGGTTCTTCAGTCA
Organism: Chloroflexota bacterium; assembly: GCA_034717835.1. GTDB lineage: Bacteria > Chloroflexota > Anaerolineae > B4-G1 > SLSP01 > G713. Next base: position 3,479 of record JAYELZ010000249.1, on the reverse strand, counting down.
AATCAAGTTTACTCTGTCTTCATTATACAAACTATATAAACTTTTACCAAATTCAAAAGGATTTTTTGCCTAATTAAATGGCTACTCAACCATTCAACTCCCAGGTATAATCGGTTTGAGAGAAAAACAACTTGCGTGGAGGAGTTTTTGATGAGTGATCGTGGGCGCCGACGTATTTTCATTATTCTGGGTTTACTGGTGGCGTTTCTGCTCCGCGTGTACAAGTTGGGGGATCAAAATATCTGGTGGGACGAGGGTCTCTCGGTGCTGGCCGCCCGCAAAACTTTTGCAGGAATCACGCTCTGGACGGCGGCGGATGTCCACCCGCCGCTCTATTTCTGGCTGCTCTGGGGCTGGCAACGTCTGGCTGGAGAGACGGAGTTCGCGTTACGGTATATCACCGTGATAGCATCCATGTTGACCGGGGCCTTACTCTATCCCTGGGGCCGCCGGCTGGCACGTCCAGCTGTGGGAATTGGCGCGCTCTGGTTGCTGGCGCTCTCGCGATTCCATATCTGGTGGTCGCAGGAGATGCGTATGTATATCCTGGCCGGATTTTGCTCTCTGCTCTCGCTCTATTTTGTGACCAGGCTGGCAACCGGACGCACTGAGCGTCGCGGTTGGTGGGGCTGGCTGTTAGCCACCACTGGCGCGCTCTACACCATCTACTCCTCAATCGTGCTGGTCATCATTGAAAATCTCTTTATGCTACTTGTGGGTTGGCGCCGCCGCGACCGCTGGTCTTTCTGGGGACGATGGCTCGCTTGGCAGTTGGGGGTAGCCCTGCTAATGCTCCCCTGGTTGGCGTTGGCGTTACCCCGGATGCGCAGTTGGTCGGTGGTGCAGGCGCCGGCCTCGCTTTCCTTTGTGCTGGAATTGAACGCGGTGCTGCTCTCACTAGGCATCTCCACCGATATCGGACGCTATCTGCTCCCCAGCTTGACGCTGCTGGTGGGAATGCTGGGCGGTCTATTCCTACTCCGCAGAAGAGAGAACGGCTCTGAGGCTAAAATTGCTCTGGGAGAGAAGTTATTCCTCCTGCTGGCGAGCGTCCTCACGCCACCGTTCCTTATCTGGCTGTTGACCCAACCGCGCTCCTTCTTCTACACCCCGCGCGTGGAAGCGCGTTATTTGTTGCCCTTCGCCCCGGTTTTCTACCTCTTGTTAGCTTGGGCCGTGAGCGGATGGCTTTCCACTCCACAGTTAAAGTGGGGCGGCTATCTATTGAGCGGCGGAGTATTGCTCCTGGCCGGTTGGACGTTGCCGCAACATTACCAGCCGCGTTACTTCCGCGATGAGTACAGTACGCTGACCAAACTAATTTGGACTTACGCAGAACCGGATGACGTGGTGGTATTGGTTTCTGGCAATCGCTACCCGCTCTTTCTCACCTATTACGACCGCCGTCCCGCGCCGGCCAATCGCCCGTCGGTCTTCCTAATGCCCAATCCCCCTGGAGAGGGTCAGCTCAATGCCGCCTACGTGGCAGAAATACTCCCGGAGTTGCAAGCGGAGTACCAACGCATCTGGTTGGTACAAGTAGAGCGCGCTTTGCAAGACCCGGATAGTTTGACCGCCGCCTGGTTTGTGGAGCATTATGAACGTCCGCTCTCTTACGATTTTGGTTACAATAACCTCAGCCTCTTTGCTCCCACCGCCGACAAGCCGGCAGTTCCCATTCTCAACTTGCGCCCGCAATACACTCTCTCCGCAGAGCTGGCGCCGGGCGTCGAGCTACTGGGTTACGATCTGTTGACTTCCGAGTTCCGCGCTGGCGATGTAGTGCGGCTGGGTCTTTATCTGCATGTGGAAGAAGCGGCCACACTGGAGATGATGCAAGTGGGGGCAGATGGGCGCACGGCGGGAGAAGAGCAGCTAGCGCTAGTGTCCCAAGCGGGGGTTATACGCCGTCAGGTAACGATGAAGGTCACACCCTACACGCCGGCGCAAAGTTACCATTTTGAGCTAGCTGACGCCGTGGGGAACATGCTAGAGCTGGCCGATTTTGAGGTTACACATACCGAGCCGGCGGGCAAGGTAGAACGGATTCCCCATCCACTGGCGGCAACTGTAGGGGGAGAATTTGAGCTACTCGGCTACCGGCTGGCCGGCGTGCAGCGCGGGGACCCTCTGATAGCGCATCCCAGCGAGACGGTGGAGTTGACGTTATACTGGCAGAGTCAAGAGACGGTTGAACGCAGCTATAAAATCTTCACGCATCTGGTGGGGACGGAGTACAATCCAGCTACCAATGGGCCACTCTGGGCGCAAGATGACCAGATCCCGTTGGAAGGTGCTTATCCTACCAATCAATGGCTGCCCCAGATCCCGCTGGCAGACCATTATGAGCTAGCTATTCCACCCACGGCGCCGCCGGGCGAATATCAACTCACAGTGGGGATGTACACAGTGGCGGATGGACAGCGCCTGACCGTTGCCGGCGAGGGTGCCGTGCCGGAATCCGGGTACATCTTGCTGACGTCTTTACAAATTCAACCGTAGCGGCAACCCCGTAGAGGGGCTATTGGATCTCGCCTTCTCGCTCACTCAACTCCTCGCTTTTTTGCTCTTTTGCGGAATGACCTCTAATTCATCCACTGCAAAGCGATGCCGTTTGCGTGTCCGACGTGGACCGTCGGGAGGAATTTCTACAACAATCTCACCCTTGAGTGTATCCCAATCTATCACTCGTCCCGGCCCTTGTGGCGTGTTCACATGCGATTTGCGCCGAGGGAAGCCTTGGCTGGCTTCTTGATAGACTTGATGCTCGAAATCCAGACAACAGCGGAGTCGCCCACACATCCCGGTAATATCCGTGGGAGAGAGTGAGATTGATTGGCTCTTAGCCATGTGGATGGAAATAGGTTTAAAGGAGGTGAGAAACCGCGCACAACAACGCGGTTCTCCACAGACGCCATACCCGCCTAAACTCTTCGCCTCGTCACGGGAACCCAGGGAGTGCAATTCCACCGGGCAGTTGAACTTCGCGCTTAACTGGTGTTGCCAAGCGACAAAAGATTGCTCATCCACCATTTTCCCACTGTAGAAAAGGATGGCTTGGAGACCATCCAGAGTGAACTCTGCAGAAATTACTTTGACACTTCTCCCTTCTTCCATAGCCGCCAGCTGCTCTTTGGCTGCTGCGACCAGTCCTGCGGCTCGCTTGCTCAAGAATTGGCGGCGCGCCATATCCAGACTGGTGGCCAGACGTACCACCGGCTTCAAATCCTTGATCGCCAAGCTCTCTGGCAAAGCGATGCCTATGGCAATAATTTGTCCTATTTGCTGACCACGTGCTGTTTCTACCACCACCCAATCATGAGTTCCCAAGGCCATTTCTGGCGAGGCCCCAAAATAGTACGGAGTGCCGGTGAGCCGGAAGTGTACTGCAACTATCGTTAACGGTTCCCCCTGTGGGGAATTCGCTTTTGTAGATTTTTTCTTATTCATAGTCGTTATTCTTTTTTGTATTATTAGTA
>JAYELZ010000248.1:6324-8541 GCA_034717835.1 Chloroflexota bacterium | reverse complement strand
CCCTCAAAACGCTGCACACCCGCCCAGACCAGAGGAACTTCAGCCCGCACGCAAAGCTCGTTGATCAAATCCTTGGTAGCCAGATTGTCGGTGGCTTCCACCACCAGGTCATAAGCTGCAACTAGAGAGAGGCCGTTCTCACGTGAGACGCGGGTCATATACGGGTTGATAGTGAGCTCTGGGTTAAAAGCTCGTAGGCGCCGCGCCGCTTGCTCCACTTTACTTTGACCTAGTTCCGCTGGCGTGTAGAGTAGCTGGCGGTTTAAATTAGAAAGAGAAACTCTATCATTATCGACAATTCCCAGCGTGCCCACCCCCGCAGCCGCCAGATAAAAGAGCGCCGGGGAACCTAACCCCCCGGCTCCGATCACTAGAACGCGCGCCGCGTGCAACCTGGTCTGTCCCACCACACCGATTTGAGGTATCGCCAGCTGCCGGGCGTAACGTTGATTGACCTGACTCTCGTTCATGCGCGCTCTATTACATCCTTAGTGCCTAACAGCTCTCCCCAATAGAACACTGGCGAGCACGAAAAGACACGCTGAAAAGACTTTCTTGGGAGAAAACCTAAAAAGTCTGCTCTCGAAATTAAAAAAGACTCACAACTAGGCTCCATTCTACCAGTTGCAAGCTGACACACAAGTTTTTCGTGTAAAATACCCTTGAAAAACCGCCTTGAATATGCTATTATTAGACGGTTTTAATCAGGCACCCCAGTACAACTATATTGACTAATGTTTAACCAATAGGAATAATATGTATCCTGATAGCGAAATTCTTTTTCCCCCCAGTTGTATCAAATCTCTCCGTGGATTACGCGGCGATCAGTGGCACGAATTAATAGATCACATTCTCACTTTGCCCAATAATCACGAAGAGGTATTGGCCTTTGGTTTACTGATAATTGATGAAAGCAGCTGCCTAACTTGCAGCCTAGATAGCTACCGGGCCTCTTTAGGATGTTGTACTTGCGCGCAACGCAGCATCAGCGGGTACAAAGGCAACGACGAGGAGTTGTTGGCAGATTACCAAAAGCACTTGGCCCAAGTGCGCAAATATATCAGCAATCCTAAAATATCGTTCTCCACAGAGATTATGCTCAAAGCAACCCCGATTCAACCCCGCCATAGGTGACTTGCTTGTCATTCCTTCGCAAGTCCAGGCTGGGGTGGCTGCTCCTGCTGGTGGCATGCTGGGGGATAGCCTCCAGTGTAATCCTTTTTCCGGAGTGGCCCTACCAGCTCACCGGCGAAGAAGATCGCATGGCGCAGTTGCGCGGCTTGCTCCAGTGGGGGGCTACCCTAGCACGTCCCTTACCGCAAACTGCGGATGAAGTCCCTGTTGTTTACACAGATTTGTCCCCCTTTGGCGTCAATACCTTCTTGGAACAGGAAGTGGAGCCTGAAAAACGCGCGCGTTCTCTCCAGATGATTAGTGCGGCCGGTTTCCGCTGGATCCGGCAGGAATTCCCCTGGGAAGATATTGAGATTCACGGGAAAGGCGATTTCGAGGATCGCCGCCACGAACCCTATCGCTCCGCGTGGGAGAAATACGATCAGCTAGTTGCTGGCGCGGAACAATACCAGCTGGGAATCATTGTCCGGTTGAGCAATCCGCCAACTTGGAGCCGGGCCGCCGGCGATGAGCTTGGCGTCTATGCTCCTCCCGATGATTTTGCCGATTACGGCGATTTTGTGGCAGCCGTGGCATCTCGCTACCGGGGACGCATCCGCTTCTATCAAGTCTGGAATGAGCCGAACATCTATCCCGAATGGGGCAACCGGCCAGTTGATCCCGAGGCCTACACCCGGCTACTCTGTCTGGCCTACGCGCGCATCAAAGCCGCCGATCCGCAAGCCGTAGTGATCAGTGGCGCATTGGCACCCACCGTGGCGCTGGGTACGCCCCGGCCAGATGGCGGGAATGCCCTGATGGATCTAGTCTTTTTACAACGCATGTATCAAGCGGGGGCCGGGGATTGCTTCGATATCATGGCAGTCAACGATTATATGCTCTGGTCCGGGCCTACCGATCGCCGGATGCGCCCCAATCTGACCAACTTCTCCCGGCCTCGCTGGATCCGTGACTTGATGGTCGCTAATGGAGATGCCGCTAAACCTATCTGGCTCACCGAGCTGAATAGCAATGTTGTCCCTGAAGGGTTGCCCGCCGTCTATGGGCGCGTTACCGAGGAGCAACAAGCTCGCTATGCCATCC
>JAYELZ010000248.1:0-6224 GCA_034717835.1 Chloroflexota bacterium | reverse complement strand
CCTCGATAAATTTCCCGATCTCCCCTTCCATGACAGATGGTAAATCATAGATGGATTTGCCGATGCGATGGTCGGTCACGCGGTTCTGCGGGAAGTTGTAAGTGCGAATCTTCTCGCTGCGCTCACCGGTTCCCACTTGAGCGCGCCGGGCGGAACCAATCTCCTCTTCCTGCCGGCGGCGCTCGAGCTCATAGAGCCGGGCACGCAACACAGCCAGCGCTTGGAGCTTGTTCTGCGTCAGCGAACGCTCACTCTCACAAGTCACCACCATCTCGGTGGGCTTGTAGACGATGCGTACCGCGGTATCGTTCTTCTGCATGTGCTGCCCACCAGGGCCAGAAGAACCATAGGTGCTGATATCCAAATCGTTGGGATTGATATTAATTTCCACCGTATCCACTTCTGGCAGCACCGCCACGGTGACGGTTGAAGTATGGATGCGTCCGCTAGATTCTGTTGTGGGGACTCGTTGCACGCGATGCACACCACTCTCGTACTTTAGGTGCGAAAAAGCCCGTTTCCCTTTCACCTGGAAGATGATTTCTTTTAGGCCGCCTATACCCGTACGGTTTTCGTTGATGATGCGTAGTTGCCATCCGCCTTGATGCTCAACATAGCGCGCATACATGCGGAAAAGTTCTGCGGCGAACAACCCGGCCTCGTCCCCGCCCGCGCCTGCTCTAATCTCAACAATGACGTTTTTCTCGTCGCGCGGATCTTTGGGGATGAGCAATTGCTTAAGGCGTTCAGTCAAAGTTTGTTTAGTTGCCGTGAGCTGTTTAATCTCTGCATGAGTCAACTCCAACATCTCGGCATCTTCTACTTCAGCCAACATCTCCTCTGTGGCGACCAACTCCTCCACGGTACCCTTGTAACGCCGATATGTCTCTACCGTTTTCTCAAAAGAGGCGCGCTCTTTGGCATATTGGGTTACTTTAACATAATCTCGGGCTATTTCAGGGTCGGACATCAACCGGGTTAATTCATCAAAGCGCGCTTCTAGCGCATCCAAACGCTCTAACATTTTTACACTCCTACGTACTAGCTGCTATAGCAAACGGCCCGTAATTACGGGCCGTAGATTTGTACTGTTGATGGGCCTACCGGGATTCGAACCTGGAACCGACCGGTTATGAGCCGGCTGCTCTAACCGTTGAGCTATAGGCCCTTGTAAGCGGGCGACGGGAATCGAACCCGTATCAATGGCTTGGAAGGCCAAGGCGTTACCATTACACGACGCCCGCAACCGAAGTATTATACCATATACCATTAGTTAGACAATCAACCAACAGGTCAATTGCAAATACCGCATCTTTACGTAAAATATATATACTTAACTCTTACAATACGATTAATCTACGGTGGAAATATGAAGTACTATTCAGAGGAAAAATCAACGAAATTGCGAGAGGCATTTGAAGCCGAGGTGCTCCAATGGCCTAATGTTACCAAGCGGCCCATGTTTGGTTGCCCTAGCTATCAAGTGCAAGATTATCTCTTCGCTTTTTTGGTAGATACAGGAGTAGTAATCACGCATCTCTATAAAACAGAACGTGAAATTCTCAGTCGCCGTTTCCAAGTGGATGCTTTTCAAGCCGGGGAACGCACGTTACCTCGTTGGGGACTGGTCAAAATCCAGCAGCGAGAAGAGCTGAGTTTTGTGATCCCTTTTGTGCAACGGAGTTATGAAGAAGCTTTACATCGCGCACAAGGTGAATGAGAACAGCAGTAGTAATTCGCCGTCAATTTGTCACTAGAATTACTCAACGTAAATCCAAATTCATCTCCAGCCGCTTGAAAGAGACGATATAGCCACATTCTTCAAAGACTTCCCAGTAAGGATCAAGTGCCGGCAAATTCTCAAATTTGGTGTCGTGCAACAGATGCCGTGTGTGTAGCGCGTGCAATAGAGCCTGAGCCACCGCTATTTTATCGCCAGTTTCTGGTTGTAATACAATCCGCCCCAGCTGATAGAGAGCATGTTGATAAGCTATCCACCCGTGACTGCCATCTATCAACCTGACGCTCAAGCCCTCCAAGCCCCCCGCATGGCGTAGTGAAGGAGCCTCATCCAGCCAAGAAGGTTTACTGTGGCGTTGCTCCAACAAGTCGCTGGTGGTGGCTTCATTCAGGTAAGTGACTGTGTAGGGTTTATATTTACTAGGTGCTTTGAGAGGAGGACGTCGCAATACTAACAACTCTCTAGTCACATAAAAGCCCAATTTTTTGAAGAGATGGTAAGCCGGTTCGTTGCCTTTAATCACTTCTAGAATTATTTTCTGCGCTCCACGCTCTCGAGATTCTTGGATTAGGTACTCCATGATAGCTTGCCCCGCAGTATTACGGCGTTTGTTAGGCGATATACCTAACCGCGTGATCCAAGCCCGCTGCTCGCGTATTCCCAGCATCCCCAAGCCAACTATTTCGTGTTCTATGGTAGCCACCACGGAAGATTCCAACGTCACATCGTAGTTATGAATATAGGCTCGCATGCGAGCTACGTTCATGGGCATGGGGACGATATAATCAATCCGCGCTTGATTGTAAGCCTCGGTCAAAGTTGCCATACTGAAATCAGTAGCAGGGAATAATTCTACAGGACATTTTTTGAGGGTCATAGGCGGATATCCCTACTCTTCAGCATCACTAAAATAAACCGCATCATCACTAAAATAAACCGCAATTTGATCATAAAACTGACGGGCCTTAATCGGCTTGGAGATATAACCAGCGCAACCATACGCTTCAGCCATCTCGCGGGCGGTATCCGGCGGCCAGGCAGTCACAGCCACTACCGGGATATCCTGCAATTCCTCCATCTGTTGTAATAGCGCCATTACAGTCTGCCCATCTAAGTCAGGTAACCCCATATCCAATAAGATGATATCTGGGTTCTGTCGCACCGCCAGTTCCAGCCCCGAAGAAGCATCTTTAGCGTGGTTAAATTGACAATCATGGTGTTTTAGGATTTGTCCAACCAAACGTGCATCATACGGATTATCCTCAATAAGCAATATCTTCTTCATGCCCCCTACCCTTTTTTATATGTTTAGGCAAAATAAGAGTTAAGTTTACTGATCAATCAACCGCTCACAACTCGGTTAACCGCACTACTAATAAATCCAAGGCAGTTTCGGCTTTTAATTTACCGGTTTTGATGTCCCGATCGCTGGCTTGGAGGATTTCATAAGCTTGTAGTAGCTGCTCGTGGTTAAAGAGCGGAGCTTGGCGGCAGACCTTCTTGGTGACATAGGGATGTAAATGAATCCGTGCGGCAATCTCTGCCTCGGTCTGCCGTTGCTGCATTAACCAACGGATTTGGATCAGCAACCGGTATTGGCGGACTATCATGCCAAAGATGCGCAATGGAAGTTCGTCGGTATCCAACAAACGATGTAGATGTCGCGCCGCGGTTCGCGGGTTACGTTGCCCCAACGCATCCACCAAGTCGAAGATAACATCGGCGCTCTGAACGTAGGGCACTAACAAGCGCACCTCCTGTAGCGTAATCGCGCCGCTCTTCCCGTGGTAGAGCTGGAGTTTTTGGAGCTCTTGATCCAGTTGGTGCAACCGGCCGCCGATATTGCGTGCCAGCAACGCAGCCGCGGACGGTTCGATGCGACAGCTATACTTCTGAGCGCGTTTTATGATCCAAACGGGCAACTCCCGTGGTTTAGGCCGTGTATAATGCTTAATTTTCGCGTGGCGCTCCTGCTGGCGGGCCAATTTCAAGACGGGATTGTTTTTGGGTAGCGATACCTGCTCCAGGAAGACCAACACGGTGGAATCGGGGATGCGAGGTAGGTAAGCCGCCGCTTTTTTCAACCAATCTTTGTTGCTCTCCGCCAGCGCCTTCTTCACGACGATCAACCGGTGCCCACCCAGAAAGGGCAAAGTATCGCAAGCATGTTGCAGCTCGCCTAATGTAAGCGGAGCCGCGAGGGTCTCGTTATTCAAATCTGCGAACTCTTCTTTTTTAGCCTGGGCTGACCGTAACTCTCCCAGAGCCTCCTCCTGCTCCAAGAGATTGTCGCCATGAATGAGGTAGAACATAATTCGACTCCGTTGGCACAACACTCCAGATTTTGGCTGAGCGGCTTGACGACGAGCTGCCTTTTTTTCAGCGTAGCCTATACTGATTACTTAATCCACCAGCGTAACTATGTCTCTTCTGCCAGTGCAATCAATTTTATCCATGAGCGGTTTGAACTTCGATGCGTTGTAAGTTCCCCTGCTGGTGGCTTAAGATGGCCGCGATTTTTACATCTTGTACGTGTGAATCCACCGTTAGATTCTCCTGAACCCAGAAACCCACGGGACGGGACAGGATCAATATCAATGCGTTGAGTAGCACCAATTGCAGGAAGTTCTCTACACGCTCTGAGCGCTGCTTCCGTTTGCCGTGCAATCCTAGCATAGTTGCGACCGTGGTAAGTAGTGCCGTGGTCAAGAGATTAGTCCCGCAATTGGGATGAATGGCTAAGGCTGCCTGCCCATTCTGCAACGCGGCAAGGGCTTGTTGCACCGCGGGATAAACTTCTTCTAGAGTGAGATTTGTATAGAGTGTAAATCCCCGAGGGCCAGAAATTCCCACCGTCTGGGAAGCGCCCTGATTATGACTTAATAAGTTAATCGTAGCGTGCTCCAGGGCGTGATTGCGACGGATACGACGTGCTAATTTGAGTAACATCTTTATTCTCCCTCTTCCTGCGGCCAAATTGGACTTAGATTGGTTTAGCGATCACAATTAGACGGTAACGGGTGCTGGCGTAGGGATGACAAGTCACCAACGTCACCCTTTCATCAGTGGTGGCTTGAATATATTGAGCATTCTGGCGGCGCACTTCTAGCGGTTGACCGCGCTCCTCCAAAATATAGACATGCGCGACGCGATAGAAATAGATTTTTTGATCCGCCCCCGTGAGCAGGATACGTGCCCCTTCCTCTACTTGGTAAAGGTCTCGGAAAATCTCGCCCCGCGTCGTATTGTGCCCATTGAGAACTGTATTCCCCGGTTCCCCCAGCAATGCCGAGCCGGAATGCCACCCGACAGCTTCCCAGTCCGGCACCGCCCAGGTTAGTTGGCCAGTATCATTATCTGCCAGTTTTTCTTCTGGGACTGGAACAATGGTAGCTGCTAATCCGATAGTGGGAATGCGGATATATTGAGGGCTAGTGCCTGTCGGTGTGGGGATTGGAGTCGGAACAGTCGCGGTAGGCGGCAGGGGTGTACTCGTCGCGGTGGGCGGCCAAGGAGTGCTCGTCGCGGTGGGGGGGCAGCTAGTTGGCGATGCCGTTACCGTAGGTGGCAGGTTGGTAACTGTGGACGTCCCCGCGTCATGCTTATCGAAGGGCTTTAGCGCATCTTGGCCGGCATTGACTTGGCCCAATGTTTCATCAAAAGGCGGAGCGGCGGCGAGTTGCTGAGTCTTGAACAACGTGTCAAAATAGGGTCGGAAAAGAGAGTAGTTAAGCCCCATCCCTAGCAGGAGTAACCCGATCCCGCTCCAGATGAAGATATTAGCAATTTTCCAACCTCGCAACGTCATTTTTCCTCTTTCTCCATAAGACACATTATACCTTATCTTGAAAGAGGCCTCAAATGATGCTGGCGCGGTCTCGTGCGTTAGCTCTCTTGGTAAACCGCCGGTTTAAGCACTCCGATGAAAGGGAGATTGCGATATTGTTGATCGTAATCCAGCCCGTAGCCTACAACGAACTCATCCGGGACTTCAAAGCCGAAGAAATCTATCGGCACATCAATCATCCGCCGGCTGGGTTTGTTGAGCAAGGCGGCCACGCGCACGCTCCGTGCTTGTCGCGCGGCAAAGCGCGCCAGGGCGCAGCTCAAGGTGTTGCCGGAATCCACAATATCTTCGACAATGATCACGTTGCGTCCCTGGATGCTCTCGCTCACATCCAGCAGGAAACGCACATCCCCGCTACTAGTCGTCGCGGCCCCGTAACTGGAAGTCTCGATGAAATCAATCTCATGGCGAAAATTCAGGTAACGCACCAAGTCGGCCAGAAACATGAAGGCTCCCTTGAGATTGCAGACTAACAAAGGGAGGTCTGCATCACTATAAAGCGCATTCATTTCCCGGGCAACTTCTTGAGTACGTTTTTGGATATCCTCTTTGGAATAGAGTATTTTTTCCACGTCATCATAGATCGACATAATTTACCTCCTGTTGTAAACCGAGTGCGTGAGTCCAAGTTAGGGA
>JAYELZ010000247.1:0-1614 GCA_034717835.1 Chloroflexota bacterium | reverse complement strand
AGAGGAGTCAAATGAATGCAACGAATACTAGACTGCGCGCGGCTGTCATCGGTGTGGGCGCGATGGGGCGTCATCACGCGCGCGTTTACACGGAATTGCCTCAGACGGAATTAGTCGCAGTCTCCGATCTAGACGCTCAGACGCGGGAGCGACTTGGGGCCAAATACGATGTGCCAATTTATGCGCAGTACCAGGATTTGTTATCAGAGGTGGCCCCAGACATTGTCAGTGTGGTGGTGCCCACGCAACACCATCACGAGATAGCGAGTGCTGCGTTAGCGGCTGGAGCGCACGTTCTGGTAGAGAAACCTATCGCGGCAACGGTTGCCGAGGGCGAAGAGCTGATCGCGCGCGCCGAGGCAGCGAACCGCAAGTTGATGGTGGGGCATATTGTCCGCTTCAGCCCGGTGATTCAGGCCCTAAAGGCACACTTGGACGCCGGCGAATTAGGGCGCATCTTTCAGATCATCTGCCGGCGCGTGGGGCCGTTCCCCTCTCGGATCCGCGATGTGGGCGTAGTGGTTGATCTGGCCCCGCACGACCTGGATTTGATGCGCTTTCTCACCGGCGCAGAACCGCTGCGCCTCTATGCCGAGACCGAGCAGCAGATCCATACCGCGCACGAGGATCTAGTGACCGCGCAGCTCCGTTTTGCTAACGAGAGCACGGGGATGTTGGAGATCAACTGGCTGACTCCGGTCAAGGTGCGGGAGACGTTGGTTTTGGGGGAACACGGCATGTTCCGCGCCGACGATCTAACCCAAGACCTCTATTTTTACGAAAACGCTGAGGCTCAGGAATTGGACTGGGGGCATCTAAGTTTGCTCAAAGGAGTCAGCGAAGGGAAGATGATTCGCTATCCCATCCAGCGCCACGAGCCGTTGCGGGCGGAGTTGAAGGCGTTTGCTGACGCGGTCTTGGACGACACGCCAGTACCCATCAGCGGTGCGGACGGTTTGGCCGCGCTGAGATTAGCGTTGGCGGTGGTGGAGTCGGGGAAAACGCACCAGATTGTGCAGCTGAGATAGAGAAAGCGAGTGAGCGAGAAAGCGAAATGTAGTAGGGGAAACCCTCCGTGGTTTCCCGATGTAGGGGGAACCCTCCGTGGTTTCCCGATGTAGGGGGAACCTCTGTGGTTTCCCCAAAGCGAGGGAATGAGTGAATACACTGCAAAGCAAGATTACGGCGAAAACGGCGCGTTTAGGCGTGATCGGGCTGGGGTACGTGGGGCTGCCGGTAGCCTGTCTGTTCGCCGAGGCGGGTTTCGACGTTATCGGCGTGGACATCCAGGTGGAGCGGATCGCTAAAATCAACGCTGGCGTTTCCCCCATTGAGGGAAAAGAGCCGGGGTTAGCGGAATTACTGGCGCAGGTGGTGCAAGCTGGCAAATTCCACGCCACCACCGGCTACGCGGAACTGGCGGACTGCGACGTGCTCACCATCAACGTGGAGACGCCGGTGGACGAGAAGCACGTGCCGCGCTACGTCGCCTTGCGGAGCGCGCTGCGCTCACTGGGGCCGGTGCTGCAGGAGGGCGCGCTGGTCATCGTGGAATCCACCATCGCGCCGGGGACGATGGCACGGGTCGTCAAGCCGCTGCTGGAGGAGACATCA
>JAYELZ010000246.1:0-8569 GCA_034717835.1 Chloroflexota bacterium | reverse complement strand
CTCGTTTATTCTGGTGGGGGTTGAGATTGGAATGTGGGGAGGCGGGCTGGCTGTTTTCTCCTACCTTGTATTCGCGATACTCTTTTCTCAAGGTTTTCTCAGGCCGCTTATAGAGGAAGATCCTTTAGCGCTCTCCACTTGGGTGTCAGAGGGAGCCTCTTTTTTGTTGGTAGTGTTGATATTGTCTGTACTCCTCTGGGCTTTTAGCCGCGATTGGCAGGCCGTGTTGGTTGATATCAGCGAGAGCAACCGTCAATTACGACAACAGACCGCGCGGTTACAAGCCGCTACCCGTGTGGCGCGGGCTGGTTCATCAACTCTGGACCCGGTGAAACTGAAAACAGAGTTAGTTGACACGCTCTACGATGAATTCTCTCCCCTGGGTGTTTATTTCGTGGGCTTGTACTTGCTCCCTGATGGTGAAACGGTGGCTACGTTGCGGGTTGCCGCTGGTGATGCGGAGCGAGAGCCGCTGGTAGTGGGAGAAACAGTGACGGTGGCTGAAGATTCCACCGTTGGTTGGTGTTTGTCACGTCAAGAATCGCACTTGGTGGTTGGGCCGGAGTACTCGCAACTGGTACTGCCATTGCTTTCCCGGGAACGGTTGTTGGGCGCGCTGAGCGTTTATGGTGAACAGTCTGCTGCTTTGGACGAGGGTAGCAAGGAGGTCTTCCAGACTCTTGCTGATCAGGTCGCGCTAGCTATTGACAATGCGCAGCTCTTCACCCGGACGGAGGCCGCCTTGGAGGAAGTGCGCGCTGTACATCGACATTATCTGGTTGAGGAGTGGCAAAAGTATCTGAGCAGGAAACCTACCAGCCGCTTTAACTATTTGCGGTCAGGAGAAAAAGGTATTGCAGAGGAGCAACTGTGCAAGATACGTCAGCAGGCCGGCTCACAGGGACGGCTTGTGAAAGCGCAATCCGTGGAGGGAGAGACTTCGGAGGATGATATTCTGGTAGTGCCCTTGAAATTACGAGAACAGGTGATTGGTACGCTAGCGTTACATGATCCAGGCCGGCATTCCTGGCGAGCTGAAGAACTCGCAATGGTGGAAAATGTGACTGAGCAAACGGCCCTCACGATTGAGAATTTACGGCTAATGGGTGTTACTCAACGGCGGGCAGTACGCGAACATTTAGTACAGAATATAACCACTCAGATGCAGCGGGCCACTGATCTAGAAGCGTTAATGCGCATTGCTTCACAAGAGTTGTTGGATGCCTTGGATGGCTCCCAGGTACATGTGGAGTTGAAGGTGGCGGCAGCACTCGAAGCAACAGGGGAGAGCGGAGATGCCTAAGCAGGTGTTAGCGGAGCAACGAGCACGAGAGCGGTCAAATCGTCCGACGGTAGGTTTGCTGACTTACGCCGGAGGAGACCCCGCCAGTCAGGATCTCTGGGCGGGTGTGGATGCCGCCGCTCGTGATTTGGGACTAAATTCAATTGTCTTCCCGGGGGAGGCCTTGCGTTCTCCGCTGGGTTTCTTGGCTCAAGCTAACGTGCTCTATGATTTGGTGAGCGCGGAACGAGTAGCTGGGTTGGTGATTTGGGGAGGGGTATTAGCGCACCACGTCGGGCGGGAGGAATTACTGGCCTTCTACCAGCGCTATCAACCTCTACCTATTGTAAGTATTTCTTTGCCCCTGCCTGGCATCCCGACGTTGCTCTTTGATAATTATCGTGGCATGTACGCTGCTGTCGAACATCTGATTGTAGAGCATGGCTATCGACAAATCGCTTTCATCCGTGGCCCAGAAGGGCACCCAGAGGCGGAAGAGCGTTATCGGGCCTACCGTGAAGCGTTGGCTACGCATGGCCTTCCTTTTGATTCCGCGTTGGTGCAACCGGGCAGCTTTGATAAGGGCGCAGGTGATGTGGCCGTGCGGCATTTGTTGGCAGATGGAACCAAGTTTGAAGCCGTAGTAGCTGTAAACGATCAGGCGGCTATGGACGCTATGACCTATCTCCGCGCAGAGGGCTTGCGGGTTCCTAGCGATGTGGCTGTAGTGGGTTTTGACAATCGCCCTGAAGCCAATTTCTCCTCGCCGCCCCTGACTACCGTGGCGCAATCGTGGCGCACTTTGGGCCGGCGCGCGGTAGAACTCTTGTCAGACGCATTCCAAGGGCGAGAATTACCAGAACGCCTTGTTCTTCCTACTCAGTTGGTGGTGCGTCAATCTTGTGGTTGCCTTTCTTCTTCTGCGAGGCAAGCTTCCTGGGCTTCAGTGGCTTCAACGCGGAGTATTGTTTCTGAGGTGCCAGAGGATTTATTGGCAGCTATGCAGGCGGTCCCGAATATCGTTGATAATCAATTTCTCCCGACCAATTGGTCGGAGAAATTGCTCCAATCTTTTATGACCGAGTTGGCAGGGCAGGCGCCTGGTGGCTTTGACCAGGCTTTAAGAGGGATGTTGAGTCAAGCGGCTACCACAGAAGAGCTGCTGCAATGGCAGAATTTACTGGCTATCATGCGTGGCTATCTACTCCCGAGCTTAAAAGTGGAAGAATGTCAGAGGGCAGAGACCCTCTGGCAGCAGTCCCAGCTGGTAATTGGTGAACACCTGTATCGTCAGCAGGCTTCCCAATATCTGCAGCTGCAGCAACAGGAAAATCACTTAAACGCGGTCTCGCAGCGGCTACTCAATGCCGCAGATTTGCCCGCCTTGCTGACTTTAATAGTACAGGAGGGTGACACGCTTGATGTCCAACGTTGCTACCTTTCCCTCTATGAGCATCCAGAAACTCCCAGTGCGAGGGCGAAGCTGCTGTTAGCTTATGACGAGGACGGGCGTAAAGATTTGCTATCTGAGGAATCACGTTTCCCCACTGCGCTTCTGGCACCAGAAGGAGTTTTGCCCTCGTATTATCATTTGGTGGTGACGCCACTTTATTTCCGCAAAGAGCAATTAGGTTTCGCGCTCTTGGAGTTGAGGCCTTCACAAGGCGAGGTGCAACAGCGTTTGCAGAATTATCTGAGCAGTGCCTTAAAAAACGTGCTTTATTTAGAGCGTCTGGAACGTCGCGCAACCCGAATTCAAACGGCCAGTGAAGTCGCCGGTGCGGTGAGTACAATTTTAGAGCAGGAGACGCTAATTCAGAGAGTTGTAGAATTAATCCAAGAACGGTTTGAGCTCTATTATGTGGGGCTTTTCCTGGTTGAGCGCACCGGGGAGCGACTGGGAGAACGGAAGCAGTGGGCGGTCTTGCGCGCGGGAACCGGCGAGGCGGGAGAGAAGATGTTATCCCTCGCTCACCGGCTGGAAGTTGGCGGGGATTCCATGATTGGTTGGTCTGTCGCTCACCAAGAAGCCCGGATAGCATTGGATGTGGGACAAGAACCGGTTCGCTTTGATAATCCACTCCTTCCCCTAACTCGTTCCGAAATGGCGTTGCCGTTGCTCAGTCGCGGGCAGACCATTGGTGCTCTGACCATTCAATCCACAGCAGCAGCAGCTTTTAACGCTGAAGATATCAATATCTTACAAACGATGGCGACGCAGGTGGCGATTGCGATTGAAAATGCACAATTGTTCAAGGAAGCGCAACTGGCGTTGAGCGAGATGCAGGCTATTCAACGCCGTTATGTGCAGCAATCTTGGCAACAACAGCTGGAAAGCACTCCGGCCTCAACTTACACCGTGGCTCGACCTGGAATGACTCCCCGCGATGACGAAAACTGGCAACGAATCTTGCAAACTCTGTCCCGAGAGCGAGTTACCACAGCGGTAGATAAAGGCCCGGATGGAGAGTCGCGTTCGCTGCTTAGCGCGCCGTTGACTATCCGTGGTGAGGTGATTGGTAATTTGCTCCTACTGGACGATGACGGCGAGCGCCGGTGGAGTGAGACGGAACAAGAGTTGGTCAGTGCGGTCACTGAACGGATGGCCCAGATAGCTGAGAGTTTACGCTTGTTGGATGAAACGCAACGGCAGGCTACTCAGGAGCGCTTTATGAGTGAGGTAATGACCCGAGCGCGAGAAACATTAGATGTTAAGATGGTTCTACAGACGGCTGCGGATAATCTCTATCGAACGTTGGATTTGGAAGAAGTAGTTATTCAATTAGTAGAGGATATTTAGATGTCTGCTGGGCCGCTGGTCAGAAAAAGTAGGGGGAGTGTTTTCTATGGCTAATGATAGTGAACGCATCGCTAGGGAGAAAACGCCGCCTACGCAATTGGAAGAAGTTCCTACCAGCCTCTGGGTTTGGCGGCAGGACTTGGTGCGAGGAATACTCCGGGCGTTGGTCGCACTAGGAGTATTGGGTGTGTTGGCTGGTTCTTACGGGGCTTACCTAGGCCGAGAGTATTGGTTGATTCCCTTTTATGTAGGAGCTTATACGTTACTTCTGTTAATCACCTTTTTGCCCAAGACCCCGTATGCGGTGCAGGTCTGGGTCGTACTATTCCTGGTTTACGGTTTGGGGAGCTTAGGGTTATATGAATCTGGCCTGAGTGGTGATGGGCGGGTTTTTCTCTTAACTTTACCCTTCTTGGCCGCGGTTTTCTTGGGACGGAAGGCGGGAATTGGTGCTTTGATCTTCGTTCTTTTGAATCTGGTCGCTTTTGGTTGGGCATTTTCTACGGGGAAACTATACCTCCCTGTAGCGATGCAGGCGAATACGGCCAGTGCGTCGGCTTGGACGAGTGGTAGTATTGTTTTTGGGATGTTGGGTGCGCTCTTAGTTATCTCGGTGAACTACTTGCTGCCACGTCTGACCAGCAGTTTGCAACAGAGCCGTCACTTGACCTGGGAGTTAGAAATCCGCAGTGAACAGTTGGAACGTTGGGTGGCAGAGCGCACGGCTGATTTGGAACGGCGCTCAATGCAGCTAGAAACTGCTGCGCAGGTGGCGCGAGAAGCTGCCTCGATCCATGATGTGCGGCAGTTGCTGCCCGAAGCGGTCAATTTGATCTCCACAAGGTTCGGTTTTTATCATGCCGGGATCTTTCTGATTGACTCATTAGGAGAATATGCCGAATTGCGTGCGGCCTCCTCCCCCGGTGGGCAGAAAATGCTGGAGCGTGGTCACCGTTTGCGGGTTGGTCAGACCGGGGTGGTGGGCTATGTTGCCGGGCAGGGCGAATCACGCATCGCGCGGGATGTGGGTGAGGATGCTGCCTATTTTGATAATCCAGACTTATCGCAGACGCGGTCAGAGATCGCGCTCCCATTGCGGACGCAGGCGCGGGTGATTGGGGTATTGGATGTCCAATCTACTCAATTGGATGCTTTCTCGGAAGAGGATGTGCAGGTGCTGCAAACTTTGGCTGATCAGCTGTCGTTGGTGCTAGCTAACGCGCAACTTTTCCAGCAGGTAGAAGAGCGCTTGACGGCGGAACGCCGTTCCTACGGGGAGTTGAGCCGTGAGGAATGGCAGGAGTGGATGCAAGGGCAAAAAACGCTAGGGTATATCCGTAATCGACAGGGGCTTTCTCCGACGGGTAACTTGGAGCGGGTACGGATGATGGAGGCAGCGCAGCAACGGACTTTGGTGGTGGACAGTGAGGATGAAGGTGCGTTAGCCTTGCCGATCAGTGTGCATGATCATCTGATTGGCGTGATTGACGTGCGGAAGTTCAAGCAAGGTGGGGCTTGGAGCGCAGCTGAGCGGGCAGCCTTAACTCGGCTGGGAGAACAATTGGGCATGGCGCTGGATAGCGCGCGGCTGCATCAAGAGACGCGCCAACGTGCCGAGCGTGAGGAGTTGATTGGCGATATCACGGCCCGGATGCGGGCCTCAACCGCCGTGTCGCAGGTATTGCAGACTACTGCGCGAGAGATTGGGCGTGCCATGGGGGCCGAGAGTTGGGTCTGGTTAGATATTGAGGCAGAAGAGTAACGTTGCCTGACTAGACAAGACAGCTCGCTGAGGGCTGTATTAATCGAGTTAGTGAGCGTAGGGGGAGGTAAAATGACGCACAACGCACGGTGGCAGAAACGCGGATTAGGAATTGTACTATTACTGTTGGTACTGATATTGCTTATGTCCGCTTGTTCTTCTAGTGGAGGGGGGGCGACCCCCGCTCATCCCGAACTGACAGCAGTTACGTTACAGTTGCCCTGGGTGACGCAGGCGCAGTTTGCTGGCTACTATGTGGCTTTGGATAAAGGCTGGTATCGGGAAGAGGGTCTGGACTTAACCATTAGGCCCGGCGCGCCGGATATCTACTCCACTGATGTGGTGTTGCATGGCGGGAGTGACTTTGGTTCCATAATGTTAGCCGATCTAGCGCGGGTTATCTCTGAAGAGGATGCCCCATTGGTTAGCATTGCGCAGATCCAACAAGAAAATGGGTTATTGTTGTTGGCTAGGAAATCTTCCGGCATTGAGACCCCCGCTGATTTTGTGGATCAGCGAGTGGGAATCTGGTTAGGTTCGTGGGAAACGCAGTTTGACGCGCTGTTGGCGCTGGAAGGGCTTTCGCGGCAAGATTTTGAGCTGGTGGCGCAGGGATACGAGATGACACCGTTCATCGCCGGGGAGTTGGACGTGGCTTCGGCCATGATCTACAATGAATACCACACCGTTTTGGAGAGTGGCCTTGCAGCTGAGGAATTGAATATCATTGATTATGCTGATTACGGGTTGGATTTTCCTGGGGATACGCTTTTTACCACGCGCGAGATGATTACGCAACAGCCAGAACTTGCTGGGCGGATGTTACACGCCACTTTACGGGGCTGGAAATATGCTATTGACCATCCTGAAGAGACGGTGCGGATTGTCTTGAAATACGATCAAACGGACACACAGAAATATGAGCATCAGTTGGCAATGATGGAGGAAATAGCCAAGTTAGTGCGTGTCAACACCGTGCGTCCGTTAGGTTATACAGAGCGTCAAGACGTGCTGCGTATGCTCAAGGCGCTGACGACCTACGGGGTAATCACGGAAAATTTGGCTCCGGAGCAAGTGTACACCAATGAAATTTGGGAAGGGGCACAACTTGACGCGACGCAGTAAGAGCCAAGTGGAGGAGCCATGATGATTCGTTTTCTACGGCGTTTTTCTGTTCGGCAGCGCATCCTGACGAGTGTGGCGGCGCTCATTTTGGTGGTTGCTGTTTCTTTTATCATTATCGTGGCCAATCGACAGACCTCTGAAAATGCTTTCCAGCGTTTCGTAAATGTGGATTCACGGATAGAGCAATTGTTATTGAAGGCTTCCGTGTATATATCTTCCTCGCGGTTAAATCTATTGCGTTACACGGAAGGCTTGGTGCCTTCTTCTTACGAAGCCCTGGATGATTTGGGGCAAGCTCAAGACTTGCTGATTAGGGCGCAGCAGCTTACTACGGCAGGCCCACAACGCGCCTCCATTGGCATAGTGATGAGTGCTCTTTCTCAGTATAAAACTGCCGTCGTCGAGATTGAGACAGAGCGGCGGAGTGAACCGGGAGTCTCGACCGCTGGATTGGAGCAAGATGCACAGCGGTTGAGTCAAGACATCGGGACCCGTATTGCTTTTATCGTGGAAGAGGGCGAACAGCATACCGCTGAATCTTGGGCTGCAATGCTATCTACATCACAACGTCGGATCTGGGGTATAACAGGACTCTATCTCTTGTTAGGTGGTGGCATAGCCGGTTTCGCTCTTCTGGTGGAGCGGTCCATTACGAAACCGATCATTGCATTGCGGGGCGGGACCGAAGCCTTCGGACGTGGGGAGCTGGATGTAGCCTTACCTGTCGAGGCGGCGATCCAGGATGAGTTGAGTGCTCTGACCAACTCTTTCAACCAGATGGCTGCACAACTAGCGCGCTCGTACCGCACCTTGGAAGACCGAGTGGCTACACGTACTGCGGAATTGGAAAAGCGTTCCATCCAGCTGGAGGCGGCAGCTAAAGTTGCGCGGAATACTGCTTCCATCCGCGATACGGATGCTTTGTTATCCTCAAGTGTACAATTTATCTCTGAGCAGTTCGGCTTTTACCATGCGGGCATTTTTCTGGTGGATGGACGCGGCGAATACGTGCTCTTGAGCGCGGCCTCCTCTGAAGGCGGGCGGCAGATGTTAGCGCGCCAGCATAAGTTACGGGTGGGGCAGGGCATCGTAGGCAATGTGGTACTGCATAATGAACCGCGGATTGTACTGGATGTAGGGGCAGATTTGGATTTCTTCAACAATCCAGATTTACCTGAGACCCACTCAGAGATAGGTCTGCCGTTGTCAGTGTCGGGTAGGGTGTTGGGTGTATTGGATGTGCAATCCAGGGAACGGAACGCTTTCTCAGAGGAAGATGTCAATGTTCTTCAGACTATGACTGATCAGTTGGCGTTGGCGATTGAAAACGCGCGTTTGTTACGGAGTAGCCAGGAAGCACTTCGAGATTTGGAAAGAGTGTATCAAGAACAGAGTCAAGCTGCGTGGCGGGAACAAATGCAGGCGCGCACTGTTACCTATCACTATGCCGGCAGGGAGGTAGTCGCAGAGGATGTGCCTCCGGTCATGGATATGCCAGCCAGTCACAATTTGAACATGGAGGTCTTCTCTCGTGGTTTACGACTGGGAACCTTGTTGCTACAACGTGCTGCGGAGTCGTCTCCCTGGACTGCGGAGGAAC
>JAYELZ010000245.1:0-1654 GCA_034717835.1 Chloroflexota bacterium | reverse complement strand
CCCAATAGCGTTCCGCCATGAATTGGTCATGTGGCGCGTGGAGGGGTTGCATCGCCGCCACGATCCCCAACTCCGCCAAGCAGGGTTGGTCTGCCGGGTCAATCAATTGCACGTGTTCTATACGATGTCGCAGCGCTTGATCGAGCGGACGTACCTTTTCCAGCGCATCCAGTACCATCCGGTTGGCTCGGTCTCCGATGGCGTGGATGGCTAGCGCCACACCGCCCGCGACCGCGCGCTGGGCGATATCCTGTAATTCTTCAGGTTCTAGAGTGAGTATCCCCGTGTTATCCGGTTCCCCAGTATAGGGCGCGCAGAGTGCGGCCGTCCGCGCGCCCAGCGCGCCATCGGCAAAGAGCTTGAGGCCGCCGAAACGGAGCCAATCATCCCCGCGACCAGAGCGCAACCCCGCGGCGAGTGTGTCGGCCAGCGCATCTTGCCAGACGTATTTGACGACCCGCACGCGCAGCGCGTGCTCGCGGTGCAATGCCTGGAACGCCGTGAAAGCCGGGGTACCGTCCATGTCATGGATACCGGTCAAGCCTACCGCGAGTAATTGCTCTTGTGCTCCGCGCAGCGCAGCGATTACCTCGTCTAGGGTCGGTTCCGGCACCGCCGCTAGTACCAGCTGCATAGCATGTTCAAAGAGCATCCCGTTGGGAGAACCGTCGGCACGGCGTCCCAGTTCGCCCCCGATTGGATTAGGCGTCCCCGCACTGATACCGGCCGCGTGCAGCGCCATGCTGTTGGCGACGACTGCGTGAGCGCTTTTGGCAGTCAATACAACAGGGTGATGTGGCGCCACGCGATCCAACTCAGCCGCCGTGGGGAACCGGCTATCAGCCCATAAATTCTGGTCCCAGTTACGCCCTTGGATCCATGTCCCCGGCGGTACCTCCGACGCTTTCTCTGCCACCTGCTGCAAGAGCTCTTCCCGCGTCAAATCGCGTAGCGCGAGTTCGTTCTGCGCCAACGCATACCACATCAAATGCAGGTGCGAATCAATCAGGCCGGGGATAATGGTGACGCCTTCCATATCCGTGACGACTGCGCCGGGAACATCCTCCCACCGTGCGGCCTCCTGCTCAAGGGCTACAATGCGATCCGCGGCAATTGCCAGCGTGTGCGCCCACGGGCGACCCGGATCTCCGGTATAGATGTGTGCATTTTGTAGCACGTGAACTTTCATCTTGGGTTCCTCCTCTGAAAATAAGTCTAAAGTCGCAAGTCTAAAGGCTGCTGCAAGCCCCAGATGTTGGCGGAAGTGCAGCATTTTCATTATTGTTAGCGAGATATCCCACGGGGGGGCTCCTGGACTAATTCGCCCTTCAACGGAATTCCATTGGCTGGTCAAAAGTATAAATGGGATTTATCGCTTATCCAACCAATTTTAGCGGTTTTGCGGTAAGTTTTCTTCTTTCCATAGGGTAAATCCCATTTTTTGTATTAGTCAACAAGATAATAGGCATTGGGCCCCTGGGCATGGTTGAAAATGGGGTGGTGGTTAAGTGGTAAGTGATACTCTGCAATATACCACTTAGTGACCATGTTATGATAGGCATCCGACTTGGAAAAGGACCAGGTTTTGCGAACGAAGCGTGCCAACCGCTGTCGCAAGGTATTGTACCAGCGCTCCATGTGGGCCGTCGCACCG
>JAYELZ010000244.1:0-1665 GCA_034717835.1 Chloroflexota bacterium | reverse complement strand
CACCAACACCGCCTCCCCCTCCGGCGTGATGATGACGTTTTGTGGCTTCACGTCGCGGTGAATGATGCCTTGAGCATGACAGTACTCCAGCGCGTCCAGCAACTGGCCGGCCCAGACCAGCACTTCTCTCTCCGGCAGCGCCCCTTGTCGCTCAATGCGGTCGGCCAGACTCTCCCCTTTAACGAAGTCCATCACCAGATAAGTGTTGCCGCCTTCCTCAAAGAAATCAGTAACATTTACCAGGTGGAGGTGATTCAACCGCGCCAGAACGATGGCCTCTTGCTCAAATTGTTGGCGCAATTGAGTGAGTGTGTACGGATCCAGCCCCGGCTGGGGGGTCATTTCTTTGAGAGCGACTGGCCCCTTCAGGCGAATGTCCCAGGCGCGATAGACGGCTCCCATCCCTCCCTGCCCCAGCAGGGAGACGATACGATAACGATTTTGCAGCACGGTGCCAGTGGTCAGCATTATTTACCTCCTCTTGTCCAAGTCCGTCCGCATCCACACGCCTACAGTATCTCAAACCGCAAATGGGTATCCCCCATCAGGATCACCTCTCCGCCGGTCAATTGCGCTTGCGTGATACGTTGCCCGTTGACGAAGGTGCCGTTGGAACTGTTCGCATCCACAACGAACGATTGCGCCCCCCGCTGCTCAATGCGGGCGTGGTGGCCGGAGACGGAGGAGTCTTGCAAGACGATGTCGTTGTCGCCAGCGCGGCCCAGGGTCACTAGGGGAGAGCGCAACGGGAAGATGACGCCCTGTTTGGGACCGCTCACGACGACCAACTGGCCCCACACTTTCGCGCTCAACATGCGCGTGGGGGCGGCCTGCCCTTCGATGATCTGTCCGCCCGGCGGCGATACACCCGGCGCAGGCGGAAGCAGCTGGGGCGCGCCCGGCATGCCCTGTCCCATCACGGCACCGGGCAGCGGCGGGTTGACGAACATCGCGCCCTCAACTAAGTGTTCCTGGAAGTGGCTGCGCCGCACCGACTCAGGCATATCCTGCCACTTGCCGCGCAGCCGCCACTGCTCCGCTTCCCCTTCCATCTGGGCTACCTGCCGCCCGTCGAGGGCCGTCCCGACCCGCTCCGGCAGCGTCAGGTCATCTATCCGCACGTCGGTCAACGCGATGCCTAACGTCTGCTCGAGCTGGGAGTTCCCGGCCAGTACTTCCTGGCGCACGATCTGGCGTCCCGTCTGGCTCAACGTCTGAAAATCCTGCCGGCTGATGACCCGTCCCAGTAAATCCTTGACCGTGCTGTAGAGGGCATGCACCGGCTGGGCGTACTCGACGGCGATGCGGGCCGGGTCGGTGACGCGGTAGGAGAGCCAGAGAGAGATGTTGACGCGCCAGTGGTCGGCGGTGAGAAACTCCCCCTGGGAGATGATGTTCAAGTTGCGAATCTTGGTATCCACCAGGAAAGTTTCTACGCTCTGGAAAGGGAGGCGGAACATCAACGAACGTCCGGGACCGATGATTTGATCTACCCGCCCGTTGCGCAGGATGACCGCGACGGTGCCCTGACGTACCATTGGAAGGCTGAAAAAACCACCTTGCTGTTCGACGGTGAGAATCAGGTCTTCCTGGATTTGGGGATTGTTTCTGGCGTTTGGTGTCTCTTTGTTACTCATTTTACTCCTCCATCAATACGCCACGCAC
>JAYELZ010000243.1:0-8850 GCA_034717835.1 Chloroflexota bacterium | reverse complement strand
GTAGGAGACTAGGCCGCCGCCGTTATCGTGAGCGGTATTATGCGCGATAGTGTTATCTTTAATGGTGACGGTGCTCTCGTTCAAACACAATCCCCCGCCATCCTGGTTGGTACCGCTTGCCGTGTTCCCGGCAATCTCGTTCTGGGTAAGCGTGGCGGTGCTGGTGTAGATATAGCCTCCGCCGCCCCGGACGTTGGCGGTATTAGTGGTGACGCGGTTAGCGAAGAGCAAGACCTGCGTCGCCCGCGCCAAATAGTAGCCGCCGCCGTAGTCGGCCACGCTCGCGGTCACAGCATTATTGCTGATAGTGGCGGTGGCCGTGATGACGTAGAGTGCGCCACCCGCATCAGCAGACGATTCCAAGTTACCGCCTAAGCCACTAGCATCGCCGTTGGTGAGCGTCAAATTTTCGATGTTAGGCGAGATCTCTCCGGTGATGTAGAGCACGCGGCCTTGCGCTTGAGCGTCCAGCGTGGTGGGGTAGGAGATGGGATTGGAAACGCCCCAAGTATAAGTGTATCCGCCACGCAACGTGAGGCTCTTGGAGAGATAGACAGTCTGGTTCAGACCAGCGTGAGTTTCTACTCCGGTACAGGTTCCCGCTACTTTGATCAGATCAGTGGGACTCTGGCTGGCAGCTACTGCCGCCTGGACGCTCACATAGTGAGCATCACTATTTAATGCAACCCAGCACGCGCGCGTAATGGTGACGGATTGAGTTTGCGTAAGCGCCCCCCGGCTGTTAGTAGCTGTGATCACTGCGGTGAAAATCGTGGTGGGTTGGGTGGGGGCATAGCGATGGGTGAAAATTGCTGTGGTGGGGTTAGTGAAGACCACAGTACTGGTCAACGCAGTGCCATCACCAAAATCACAAGTATAGCTGACATTGGTGCCCGCAGAGATGGTAGCGGTCAATATGGTCTGGTTGTCATACTGCGTGGGGCTATCATTGCTGACCTGTAGGCCAGCAATGGGCACGTCGGTGATGGTAATGGAGGTGGTCGTGCTGACCGGCTGATTGCCAAAGTTAGTCGCCGTGACTATAGCCGTGTAGCGCCCGGTCTGCAAGTAGCCATGGGTCAGCGTGACAACCTGGGGCGCGTCAATGGGGGCCGTGGTCGCGGTGCTGCCGTCTCCAAAAGCCCACTGATAGACAACGTCAGTTCCCGTATTTAAGGTAGTCGTGAATAGCGTGCTACTACCTAACTCAGTGGGGCTATCATTAATGAGACGCAAGTTCGTTGCCGGCACCTCTGTCAGCGTCACCAGCATGGTTTTTGTGAGCGCGCTCACCGGGTTGTAGGAGCGCACCGTCACGGTGTAGTTGCCGGCCGCCGTATAGGTGTGGGTGATAGTACTGGTAAGCGACGCGGTCGGCGCAGCCACCAGCGATTGGCCGTCACCGAACTGCCATTCGTATTGCACGTCAGTCCCGGCCCCCAGAGTAGCCGTTAGATTCGTAGTCTGGCCGATCACCGTCGGGCTAGCATTGCTCACCTGCAAATTCTGGAGGGGCACAACTACTGTGATCTGATGAGTTGCAGTCACTACGTCGAGATCATTTTTAGCCGTAACGGTGATGATCTGACGTCCGGCTACAGTCCAGGTAAAGGTGGCGGTGTCCGTATGTGCGTAATGGCTATGTATCACCGTATCGCTCACCCCGGTCGTCGTCCAGGTGTAGGTGATGGGCGGGGAGGCGTTCTCTGGGGTGATAGTAGCAGTAAAGGTGGTTGGAGAAGAAGTTGCACAGTCATCCACTCCACTAATTGTCACTCCCTGCACGGGGATGGAATCTAGATAAGTTATGACCTCGGCCTGATTGTCGCCCATCTGGTGATCAGATTCCTGGCTACTGAGCTGCGCTGTATTAGTAAACACAGGCGTGCCACTACTTGTCCTGCCCGCATTTTGGTAAACCTGACTATTTACCAGGGTCGGGAATTCTAAGGTCAACATCTCTCCCACCGGGAGAGGGGAGACCGGTGTATCCAACCGGCAAGTGATCGTGAGAGGCTTGTTACCAGCGATATTCTGCTCATCACAAGTGACTTGAGGTTGCACTGTGACACTAACCAAACTCGGTGAGGTGAATGTATAGCTACTTAAAAATGTCCGATATTGGAAATAAGGATTATCTTCAACATCCTGAAGAGAGAACGCGGGGCGCGTGGAACCGCTATCCTCCAATGCGGTGTAAGTTGTGTGGCGCGTACCATCAGGCCCCACGAATGGCTCCATGCCGCAGTCTAAGGTGCTACAACTGCGTACTTGGAATTGCAACCGTTGGGCGCCACGTAGATAGAGCTTGCGGAGTTCGTCCGGAGAGCGCGCGCGGGAGAAAATTGCTACCTCATCCAAGTGCCCCTGGAAATATGGGTCCACATCATATTGAGAACGTCCCAACCAGGTATTCTGACCAATCACGTCCTGTGGATCTATGGAGATAGTGCCGGTAACTTGTGCGGTGCCGTTCACCCAGAGCGTGCCCACGTCCCCCTGCAAAGTAACCGCGACATGTACCCAGGTGCCGTTAGGCAATGGCTCCGGGGCTATCAACCGTTCGTCTTCTTCGCCGTTATGCCTGGCACTAAATTGCAATTTACCATTTATATCGTGGTAGGTAAGGCGAAGATAATTGCCATCATCCTGCCCGAAATCGAAAATTCGTTGCCAGGAACCCATGCCCTCCCCATAAACCCAGGAGGCAAAGGTGAAATCTTCCACATTGGAGAGGAAAGAAGAAGGTAGCGCGAGGTAATCGTCTAAGCCATCAAATCTCAAGCTGGTGTCAAACTGACCGACGACACCGCTCTCGGGGCAACTGGCACCATCGCATTTGCCATCGTGTCCCTGGCCCGAGGCATCTAAGAAATCGGTGGCGCCGGCCGGCTCGTTGAGGTGCAAGAGGAGGAGATTATCGAGCATGGAAATAGCGCCAGAGACGCTCGTTGGATAGTGATCTGCACCTCTCTTATCGGGGAGCTCCTCATTGATAATCTGTTCTGGCAACCAAGCCAAAGACCCCCATTGCCCTAGCCCCAACGTCTCCGTCAAGACATCAGAATCAAAGTAGGCACTCTGCTGAGGGGCTTGTTGCGCATAAATAAAGGCGATCTCGGTGCCGCTTAAAGCGCGTTCAAAGATCGCCACCTCGTCCATCTCCCCTGCAAAGCACTCGTGCGCGACCCAGAAAGTACCGATGCGCACCGGCGCGTCGCTATAGACGGAGGGTAAGTAACTACTGCTGACCAATAATCTGCCATCCAAGTAGAGTCGCGCCTCGGAGGCTCCGCGATCCACCACTCCTACCAGCTGATGCCAAAGATTGTCTCGCAAATCTGGGCCGCCACAGAGACTATAGCCCGAGAGTTCCAGACAAGCCACTCGTTGGTCAGCCAGATGCAAACTATACCATTGGCTGTTGCCAGGGTCCTGTTTGCTGATGAGCTTGGAATTTCCACCCGCAGAACCTTGCTCAGTTTTGAACCAGGTCATCAAGGTGAAACTCTCAGCATCAAGGAAATTGAGACTCTCGTCGTGGGCGATCTCCAGTCCGGTGTACCCATTGAAGGTCAGCGCTCCATCAATTTTACCTGCTGGATCTGGGGCAGGATAAGGATACGCGTAGCCAATAGCATGCTGTTCTGCGGAGTCGTCGTGCAGGGTATACTGATCCAGGTGCAAGAGGAGGGTGTTACCTACCATATCCGTCCAGCCGGTCGTCTCTTCAGAATGATCAGGAAGAGCTAGCGGGAAATTACCAATATCGCTGATGGTTTTCCAGGGCGAAAAGACGGTAGTATCAGCGAGAGAGTGAAATAGCGGCTCCAAGCCTGCCGGCAAAATATCCTCAAGTATAGCCTGCGTAGCCGCAGAAGGACCGTTATTGGTAATCGTCAACGTGTAGGTCAAGTGGTCACCGACCGAAACCACTTCTGGACGTCCACTTTTAGCTAAGGATAGGTCGGTCAAAGGATAAGGCTTGAGAAAGATGTTGCCGTGGGAGGCAAACGCTAACATCGTACCACCGGTGCTGAGGGCCGGATAGGAGCTGGTCTCACCACTGCCGCTTTTGCGCTGCTCTTCAACCAGATCGTAGAGATAAACGTCCCGATCTTGGGTAGCATGATAGGCTACCCGTGAACCTTCGGCATTGACAGAAGGTCGATCTTTATCGCCAGAGTCGGCGGTGAGCGCGCGGGTGCTGCTGATGACACCCGTGGTAGGATTGAGTTCCGCGAGCAGCACCTGTTGGTATCCGTTAGGGTCGCCGACGGTGGAGAGATAAACAATACGGGAACCAGCTGCGTCAATATCAGGTTGTTCGTTCTCCCCTACGGTGGTGCTGGTGACTTGCGTGTAGGTGATAGTATCATCGGCACCCACTGCGGCCAGGAAAATTTCACGATTGCCATCAGCGTTAGTGCCTACCAAATCCTGGTTGGAGACAAAAACAATCAAACTACCATCCGCGTTAATAGCCGGTAGATCATCAAAGGTATTTAGCGAATTGGTGGTGTTAGTAGTCACCTGTGTAAACTGCACGTTGGCCGGATCGCTGATCGCGGCGCGGAAAATCTTGGTCTGTCCGATGAACTCGGCTCCCGTGTTAGTGAAGTCATTGTCACTGGCGAAGGTGATAAATTTCCCATCATCCGAGATGTCCGGCAGGATATTGAGACCGTGGCCGGTCTCTGTGAGCTGGTAGAGAGCCGGAGTGCTATCCCCTTGAATCTCAGAGAGGAAAATTTCAAAGTTGCGATCTTCATTGAACCCGGACTTAAGATCGCGGTCCGAGAAGAAGACAATCCGGTCGCCAGAGGCATCCAAATTCGGTAAGAGGTTAAATCCACCCAAAATGGTGCCGGTGGAACTGGTGAGTTGCGTGTATTTTATGGAGCCATCAGACTGCGGTGCAGCCAGGAAAATTTCTATATTGCCATCGGGATTCTGCCCAGTCAGACGACCGGTGGACCAAAAAGCGATGCGGCTGCCATCCTCATTGATGGCGGGTTGGTGGTTGATGCCCAGGGCGTAGTTGGTTAGCTGCTGTACCTCCTGGGTTGAGGCGCCGACAAGCTGCATTTCTGAGCCGACGGGGAGCACTTCCGCCATTGGTTGCGCCGGGCGGAGAGGATAGCTAACCGGCGGCACTGTCACTGCCGGGGTGGCGACGGTGGCTATCCGGGGCTGCTCCAGCTTGACTATCTGCGTGGTGGCGAGCGTGTTTCCAGCCGTGTATTCCTTGGTCACCAGCGGCAAGTAGATGACGCTGCCAACGACAGTAAAAGTCTTATGCGCGTAGGCGGGGCGTGCCACCGGACAAAACGGTCCCTGTACCCGCAAAGTTACTTGCCATGACCCGCTGGTAGCGTAGGTGTGAGTGGTCTGCCAACCGGAGGCCTCCGTACCGTCACCAAAATCCCAATGATAAGTAATCGGGCCATTGGCGGAAGTTACCCGCGCTTCAAAAGCCACCTCCGCATTGATTTGGGGTTGCTCCGGCTGCATGGTAATCGACACGCCAGCCGGCCAGTAACAATCCATCGCTCGCACGCGGAACGGGGGACTGATACCACCACCAGAGATATCTTGCAGATTACCACTCTGATTTTGCGTTGAGACGCGGACGCGGAACCGAGTCTCGTCACCGATGACGTCGTCTGCGGCAGCATCCCAGATAAAGGTACTCGCCACACCGCTCGCACTGGTCTGGGTGATCAACGCGGGAGTTCCCTGAGCCGGCGTCGCCAGGTACCACAGCCCCCCTCCATTGAACGAGTATTCGAAATGAGCATCGGTCAAGGGATCGCCCTCAGGATCATAGACACGATACTGCACCGTCACCGTGGGGCTTTCTGGTTCAGCAAGAATCTCCGGTGACGAATAAGAATAAGCGGACGCGGTGGCACCGGGACGGGTGAGCATCACGTAGGGGGGATTATCGGTGAGGACGGACGTCGTGACAGCCGGCAAATGCGTTGGCGCAACCAAAGTGTTTTCGTAATAGCCGCTCTTCCCACCCGGCTGCTGACTGACGGCTAAATCAAGATCGCCATCACAGTCGGCATCCCCCCAAGCGATGCCCGTCGTGGCGGAAAGTTCAGCCGAGGCCCAGACCTCGACGAGCCGAGGCACTCCCGGCTGACTGCTGATATTTGCATACACGCAATCCGCCTCATTAGCCCGTCCCACGGCGAGATCCGGATAGCCGTCGTTGTCCCAATCGCCCCAAGCGAGCGCCACAGTTTTACCCGTGGGCACTCCCGCCATCCAGAGAGGCTGCGTGCCAAAATCACCGTCCTGGTTTTCCCAGAGGCTATCGTCACTGCCCTTGGTGCCCACCGCAAGATCGAGGTCGCCATCCGCGTCATAATCGGCCCAGGCAATTGCGGTGGTAGGCAGCGAGAGGGGAGATTGCCAGGCCAAGTCAAAAGTCAGATCGCCGTGGTTGTGATAGACACGCACCGGACCGTTGTACATCCCGACGGCGAAATCTTGATAGTAATCGGCGTCGTAATCGCCCCAAATCAAACTGCGGGCATCCCCCTCCTCCGCGGTGGAAAAAACGGCGGTGGCAGCGAGCGTAGTTCCCTGGTTTAGATAGAGTTGCAAGGGGCCGGCAGCAGCTCCTACCAGCAAATCCAACTTACCATCATCGTTCGCATCATTCCAGGCCAAACTGCGAACAGCGTGAGTAGTATTGACCTGCCAGACCGGCGTGTCGAACTCCCCATCCTGATAAAGTTGCACTTTAAGCGGGGTGCCGATGGCGACTTCTAACGCAGCATCTTGATCAACGTTCCCCAAGGCGATAGCGTGCGGTCCAAAACCGGTCGCCGTAAATTTCTGCTCGATACTATCCGGGAATTGACCTTGCCGGTTGCGACGTAGATAAGCACCCAATTCCGGGAAAGTAGCGCTGCCAAACAAGAGGTCTAGATCACCGTCATTATCCGCATCCCCCCAGGCTACGCTGCTGGCGCCGCGCTCGCTGATGGCGGTGAGCGTCTTTTGTAGTTTGGGCGAAATCACGGTAAATATCTGGCTAGGTCCGTCGCGATTGCTCACCAACAAGTCCAGATTGCCCTTAGGCTGAAGCTCAATCCCCCGCATACTCCAAATTTGTCCCAAATTGGCCTGGGAATCCAGCTTGAGATTACTAATTTGTTGGAAGGCGTTGGCGGCAGGAGCGTGGCGGTAAAACTTGGGCGGAGCATCGGCTACCGCCAGATCTAAGTTACCGTCACCATCAAAATCACCCCAATCAATAGCGAGGGGCGTCATAAAAGCGTTCGTGCGGATACGGGCTACCGTGGCGAAAGTCCCGTCACCCTGTTGATAGATATGGGCTTGGCGTTGTAAAGGATAAGCCGCAGCCAGATCTAACTTGCCGTCGCCGTCAAAATCACCCCACGACAGATCATAGGGAATGTATTCTAAATCACTCTCCAGTAGCCACGTAACCGTCAAGGGATTAGCAGTAGTTAAAACTCCAGTTGCGCGCGTGTCG
This sequence comes from Chloroflexota bacterium, assembly GCA_034717835.1. Taxonomy (GTDB): domain Bacteria; phylum Chloroflexota; class Anaerolineae; order B4-G1; family SLSP01; genus G713. The sequence continues at coordinate 1,334 of JAYELZ010000243.1, read as the reverse complement.
CTGCGATTTTCCAGGAGCTGTAAATCACCGGGGAACGCGCCCAGGGCCAGATCCAAATCACCATCGTTATCATAATCGGCGGCTTCCAAAGCCGCGGTGGCTTTTTCGCTGAGGCATTCAATATCATGAGTTGCAGTAACCGTGACCATGCCGGTAAAGTTCCCCGCGCCGTCGTTCCGGTAAAGATTCACCGGGCAGAGCTGCTGGTACTGGGTCTCAACTGTCCCATTGATAGCATTTGTGCTGGCAACCAAGTCGATATCACCATCGCCATCGTAATCTCCCGGAGCCAGCCGTACTAATTGGTAGTGAGTGTTGAAGGTGCGCGCCTGCTCAAAAATCTGCTCGGCGGCCACGTAACTATAGATATAGTTTTGCCCTTCCGTCATCGCCTGGCCATCAGCGCTGGGGCCCACCAACAGTAATTCGAGATACTGTTGAGCATCAGGAATCACATCGGCCCACCGCACCCCGTAGGAGAGACGGTAGCCTTCCTCCTCCCGGTTTTCGGCAGTGCTCCACAGATGCTCCAAATGATCACCCGCGTTGCGGTACACTGAAGCCCCCAATGAGGAACCTAATGCGAGGTCTAGGTCGCCATCACGATCAAAATCGCCCCAATCTTGGCTGATAGTGCCGCCGGCATCCTCCGAAAACCAAGTGGGCACCGAGGAAATGCTAGCTCCTCCTGCTTGAATACGAACCTGCACCATCAAGGTTAAATCCTCACCGCCGGCGGCACTGCCGCTGCCTCCCAAATAATAATGCGCAAATACTTGATTGGTGATCTTGGAGCCTTCGGGTTGACCAATGACACGTCCGGTAAAAGATACGGTTAGAATTTCACCGGCGCCCAGAGAAGATACTTCCCAGTTGAGGGAACTAGTGGTCGTAACTACGATAGTGCCCCCTGAAGGCTCCGGGATTGTTTTCGAGGTGTAAATCCGTGTACACGCAGGAGAACAGGATAATTCATCCAACGCATTTTTGGGTAACGAATCTATGATCAATACATCGGTAATAACCTCAGTGCTCTGATTCTCGAAAAGCAGCGTATACGTTACCAACTCACCATTGTAGACGGTAGTCGCCCCGTCATCAGCGGTAGCAGCAAATTGTTGAATGAAAAGCGCCGCCGAGGAGCCAAAATTGACCGCCGGGTTTTCCATAAAAGGCGCTCGCCAGTAAGGCGGCCCATCAAAAGAGCGGTCAGGAGAGGAACTTCCCATCGAAATGAGAGAATTCTGTGGCGGGGCAGTCGCCTCCACGGCTAAGGAGTACGCCCTCACCGGGAAACCCTTAAGTAAGGGCAAAAACACCAGAGCTAGCGCCGT
>JAYELZ010000242.1:0-8855 GCA_034717835.1 Chloroflexota bacterium | reverse complement strand
CATCTCTTTCCGGGTGCGCAGTCAGGCGGTGGCCCGCCACGTGGGCTGTCCGGACGCCGTGCGCATCCCCGCCTCCCGCCCCGGCCTCGCCGTGACGGATCGCTGGGGGCCGGTGCAGATTTACTATCTGGAGAAAGAATTGCTGATCCAACAGGGACGGCAGCAGGCTGCTACGCGCTTCTCCACGGAGGAACAAGCAATCATTCAACGTGCCTTAGCGGAGAGTGGGGGGCGCACTTCTATCCCGCTGTTGGTGCAGTGGGGGCTGACTGAGAAACCCGCACGGAAATTGCTCAAGGCATGGGAGTTGCGCGGCTGGGTGCAAAAGGATCCACAGCGGAAGAATGCGCGTTACCTAACGCCCAAATTACGGGGTTTGTGGTCAAACGGTCAAACTGGTCAAACTAGGTCAAACTAGGTCAAACTGGAGCAAAAGCATAAATAGCGATGTATTGTTATTAGAGACCTGATGATGAGCGGTTCTTGGTAAGAAGAGACTACATAATGAAGACTCATTTTATGAAAATTTACCTTGACATTATCTTGGGGTGTGGTATAATGCTTTTTAGTGTTACATTTAAGGTAATTATCCATTTATTTTATCTTTTCCTGAATATCAGAAAAGATAGATGCAATTACACAAATCCACTTACTAGATACAATTACGCAAATCCACTTACGATAACAAGCGATATATCAACTCTTTCCCGTGGCAACGGAGCGAAGAGCAATAATTTATTCGAAGCGTATTGGGCTTCGACACATTACACATCGATAACCAGTAGAATTATTGGTTGGGTGATATCGAGTTAAATGTGTCGAAGCCTTTTTTGTTTAGCTAGGGAGGGGGCATTGAAATCTGATACTGTCCGTTAAGCAACTTTTAGGAGGTTTTAAGATGACCGTTTTACAAGCTATTAATACAAAGACCGCCGACGCGGCAACGCCGGCGGCAAATGAGCCTATAAATAGCTACCCACTTCAGGGAAAGTCTTTATCGACTCATTCTTATTGTAACGAAAATAACGTTGTTAGTCAAGCCACACTCGAGTCTCTGGCTTACTGCCAGTACACACTAGGGCAGGTCACGGCTGAACAACGGCGGCCGATCCTGGATATCTTTACAGATATCCAGGAAGAGGCCACCGGGAGCGTATTATATTTTGCCGTGCAGCGTAAACTAATGGCTAATTCTCAACTGAATCACGCTGTGCAACAGGTGCTGCGTCAGATGGAGACGAATGGGCAACGCACCAGTTGGTCATATCAGGCTTTACATGACGCCGCCTTGCCGCCCATCCGTTGGACTGTGTCGCAGATACTCCCAGAGGGAATTTGTCTCCTGGGCGGACGTCCTAAAGTTGGGAAGAGTTTGTTAGCCATGGCGGCGGCAAAAAGCGTAGGAGAAGGTTCCCCATTTTTAAAACAAAACGTGGAACAGGGGGCAGTTCTCTACCTGGCCTTGGAAGATAACGCCCGGCGTTTTCGCGCACGGTCCTTTAAGCAAAAGTGGTCAGCTGCGGCTCAAGTAGATATCGAATTCGAGTGGCCTGATTTGGGACTTAAAGGATACGCTCAATTAGCCCGCGCTTTGGAGGATAAAGCCTACAAACTGGTCGTTATTGACACTTTGAGCCGTGCCGCGGATTTTAACCAGAATTCGGTGGCGGATGCCAGTTATGTATTGGGGAATCTACAGCGATTGGCCTTGGAGCACCACACGACATTGCTCATCATTGACCACCTCCGTAAACGCAGCCGTGGAGGTGAGGACTCCTTTGATGTTATCGAGGACATGTTAGGTAGCACGGGGAAGGTGGCGGTAGCGGATGCCATTCTAGGTTTATTTACAAAGCGGCGTTCCACACGTTCGCGCTTCGTCATCACCGGGCGCGATTTGAGCGACCAAAAACTGATGTTGGAGCTGGATACGGAGACCCTGAGTTGGCAATTAGTCGGGGAAGCTGAGCAAGTAGCGCATTCTGATATGGAACAGGCTCTTTTGGAGGCCTTCCAGTCATTGGGGGGCACTAGTTATACTTCCGAATTGGCAAACCACGTGTCTCGTGACACAGGTCAAGTGTCGCGGGTGCTAGCGCACCTGGTAGAACAAGGATTAGTGATCCGGGGTGAGCTGGAAGGGCGCAAACGTTTATACCATTTCCCGGCTGCAGAGACCAGCGCTGAGAGTTAGTAAGAAATATGATGTTACCATACAGCTGGCGACGCTTACTGGCCGCAATACTGGTCCGTGCAGTGCGCGATGCGCAGGGCGAGGATCCACAAATTTCTGGGGAGGCCCGCCGTTGGTTGCGCGGCCCAGGTGAGAACTTCGCCGCCGCCTTAGGTTTTCCCTCGTCTGAAGTAGAAGCTTGGTTGGTACAGTTACCAGACCTGCCAGGGGAGCAACTGCCGCTGTGGGGAGGAGCTAGTAGATATGACTACACAAGTACGACACTCGCGGGCGCAGCGCCGACGTCAGCGACGCATACAACGACAAGCTCGGCGTGTTACCAGAACTACCCTAAACCATCGGCTTAACGTACCCACCGAAGTAGTGGGAGAACAACATTTGTTAAATGTGCTGACAGCGATTGTGAGCCGTGTATTGCAACAGGAAAGTTAGTAATTAACTGGTCAGGCAGCGAAGCTAATTTACTCCGCTGCCTAGCGCTAGAACAAGGAGTAGCTAGACATGAAACACAAACTCAACGAGGATAGCGCCCCGAGGGCCGCAATTTATAAGCGCGTCTCCTCTGAGATGCAATTACAAGGTTATTCACTAGCTGATCAAGAGCATAAAAGCCGTGAATACGCCGCTCGTCAGGGACTGAAAGTGGTGGCCTTGTATGCGGATGAAGCAAAAAGTGCTACCACTGCTGACCGACCGCAGTTCCAGCAGATGATTCAGGATGCCGAGCAGGGGAAATTTGACGTCGTTATTCTCATAGATTTCAGCCGGTTTGCACGCAATCGGCGGGTTATGGAGAATTTTCTCTATCGCCTGGATCAAGCCGGCGTAGAGATCTTGTCTGTCACCGAAAGTATCGATCGGAGTGAGGCCAGCGGCAGGGCGCATCTGGGTATGATCTCAGTCTTCAACCAATTCTATACCGATCAACTCGCTGAGAAGGTCACCATATCAAAAGAAGCGCGTGTCAAGCAGCGCCAGTTGTGGAATGGCGCCGTGCCCTTTGGATATGCGGTTCATTATAAGAAAGATGGTGGTAATGGAGTGCCTTATCCGGACCCCGCCGCTGTGGACGGCGTGCAATTGGCCTTTGAAACTTATGCTAGTGGTACCCATTCCTTCCGAGACGTAGCTGCTGAGCTCAACCAGGCGGGCTATCAACCTAGAGGGCGCGGGAAAAGGGCCTTGGCACACTTCAGCAAAGATACCGTGGATGATATGCTGAAAAATCGTTTTTACTTGGGTAAAGTCAGTTATCACGGAGAGTGGTATCCAGGGAAACATCCAGCTATTATTACCCCAGAGTTATTCGCTCGTTGTCAACAAGCACGGGAGCGGCGTCGCTCTCGCCATGGCACCACCGCCCGCCGGGGCAGCCGTGTCTATCCGCTTGCCGGGTTGGCTCGCTGTGCCCGGTGTGGTGAACGGATGCGGGGCAGCGGTTCTTCGGGGCGGCGTTATTATCGCGACCCCGCCCGCGATAAGGGCATTGACTGTGATCAATTGATGGTGCGAGCCTTAGACGCGGAACTGGCGCTAGGTGAATTTCTGGACCAAGTGGTACTACCGGAGGATTGGCAGGCCCAGGTCATCACTCGGATCGAGGCAGACTTTGGCAGGCCCCAAGATATACAGAGGGAGAAACAGCGTCTCAAACGCGCTGCAGATAAATTGACCACTATTTTTCAAGTTACCGAGATGTCCAAGCGGGAGTTTGAGCGTCAGTATCGGGCTTTACAGTTGCAGTTACAGGCCTTGAAACCGCCGGAGTTGCCAGACATGGAACAGGCGGCCGAGCTCTTACAGGATTTTGGGACTTTGTGGGCTACCGCGACACGTGAGGAACAACGCGAGCTAGCTCATACGTTGCTCACTAGTGTGTACCTGGATGTGGATGACGGTCCGGTAGTGGCGGTGGAACCGCGTCCAGAGTTTGAGGGGTTGTTCGCTTTACTGCGTGAGGCAGAGACGCTCCCTAAGGGCATCCAATTGCTGGCTGCCGGCGAAGCGCTTGATGAATTTCAGACCTAGTTTTTCCAGCTCGCTGGAATTCCGCGGGACTACCGGTACACAACTGTTAGCTTACGTTAATTTAGGCTAAGAATAAAATTACTCATGAGATGTCAGCCTCGGAACCAGAGGCTACTTTAGAGAGAGAAGAGTTTCTGGCCAATTTAGACGCGAGCTTGTTTCTGGATTAAGGAGGATTAGTATGTCAATTCGTATTGTGTGGGGTTGTGCGGAGGAAGATTTGATGAAGGCACAATGGCGGCTTATCCAGCAGCTACAAGCCCTGTTTACGCAAGGCCTGGGGCACCGAGAAGCTCGGCAGCAAGTACACGCGGCCTGTCAGCTCTTACAAACAGCTGCTACGCCCCATGACTGGCTGCGCGCTTTTAGTGTAGCGCTGCTCCAACTGCTGGAGGAACGGTACTTAGATGCGGAGGCGGCGTGGCAAGTCGGCGCGCTGCAGGAGCAATGTGAGGCTTTACAAGCACGCTGTCGCTCCTACGAGCAAGACCCGCTCCAAGGGCAGGTGACGGCGCTGCGCCAGGAACACGATCACTGGCGGACAGAGGCCGAGGAGCGCGCACAGCAGCAGCACGCCGTGGCCCGCGAACTCTCTCAAGCCCTCCAGCGGGAACAGCAGGAGCGCGCGCGGCTGCAAAAAGAGATCCGGCAGCTTAACGAGATCATTGTGCAACAACAGTCAGCGCTCTCTGCTCGGGAGGCCTGACCGCGAAAACCTCACCGCCAAAACCACTTACTGAGGTACTCTAGATAGCTATTTTTATACATACTACAATTTTGGAGGTTAAGCATGAATTATTCCAATACCGTCGTGAATCAGATGTTGGCCACCCTGACACAAGATTTTTCCGATCAGCGACACGAGGCCGTCTTAGCACTATTTACCCTCACCGGAGTGGCAGACCGGCAACATGTCTATCAGGCAACCGGTTTGACCCGGCATAAATTTAACACACTGTTGCATCATTTCCGACAGTTAGCCGGGGCGCAGATCCTGCACAAAGTGTCACAATCCGTACCGCAACCCGGGTACCCGGGACGCCCTCCCACCTTGTACACGCTGGGCCCGGCCGGTGCGGCGCTGGCTCGCGGACTGGGATACAAACGCATACGCCCTTGCCAGATGCAGGATCCCAAGACTCTGGCCCATGCTCGCGCCATTGTGACGGTGGCGTTAGCTGCGCGCGAGCAAGGCCTCTCAGTAGTCGTTGAGAAGGAGCTCCCCTACGGAGAGGCTCAAGTTATCCGTCCGGACCTGGTTATCACTCTGCCTTCTGGAGAACAGGCCCTCTTTGAGATTGAGCAGGATGCCGGTTATCATACCTTGAAACTGAAAACTGCTACCCAGGCCCGACGTGCCGCTTTCTTCCAAACGGAGGCCGCCGCAGAGTTCTCACCCGTGATTCGGACGCTCTTTAACCTAACGCCTGGGCGCACCTGGGAGACAACTATAGCCACCTGGGAACGGGCAAATGCCAACGTCGCCAATACTTTAGATGGAGAGTTGCCCTACGAGCACCTGGCCCTACCGTTGGTTGATTTTCTAAAAAGCCCGGATTGGCAAGCGGCTCCGGAGACTCAACGGTGGACAGCCCTCATCGATCCCGCTCAGGCGGCTGACTTTGGGCTTGAGTCTTCAGCCGAGGAGACTAAGATCACTGCGCTTGCGGAATTGCCAGACAGTTCAGCCCCTCTGGCGAAATCCCCGACTTCCTTTTCTGTACGCTACAGCCGCCTGGTCCTGCGAGCTTACGTCCAACATCTCCAACAGCACGGACTACCTGACGACGGCGCAGAGGGGCCACCGCTGCCCAGTCCGGAGTTTTTCGAGCTCTGGCAGGTGATTTATGCCCCCTCGCATCCGCTAAACCCCACTCCCTATCAACAAGCTAGCTACCCACGCGCCTCGCTATACTTGTTGCGCACCTATTTGACCTTACATCCAGCGCTTCGTAAAGCGTTGAGCAAGGCGATTCGCCGTGGAGGTGGGAGTGTCCGCTGGAGTGCCTCGTTAATCTTGCACCGCATGCAGAATATCATAGAGGTTTTTCTACGTTATCATGGCTATCGCAGTAGCCCCGCATTGCGGGTGGTTCCCGTACCTTCTTGGCACCGCTCAACCCGCAAAAACTTCGGGGTGCAGGTCAAGATTAACGCGGAACTACTTATGCCCGCGGGGGAGGATGGTTTGTTACCTTGCGGCGAAGAAGTACAGCACGCCGAGCAGGCCTTAGACTGGTTGCTCAGTGCCTTATTTAGTTACGCAAAGGAACTCGAGCTCCCCCACGCCAAGTTTTGGTAACCTGAGGAGGTTAGTTATTATGGCTCAACCCTATATTGTTTTACTCAAACATGCCCAACTCTATCCCCCAGCGGATTGGCCTAACGGGGTAGCTGTCTATTATGCTCCTGGCAGCATTTCTTCTTATACTGGGGAGACACTCAGTTTTTGCTTTTTGGAACACAATGGGGCGGTGCTCAGCCGGGATTACGCGCATATGCCGCGTGCCCTAGCGCAAGAGGCTGTCCTGGCTCTGGACCGCGAACGCCGTCGCGTTGCCGCCAATTTGCCCGCTGATTGGCCACAGGGTATTCAGCCGGAGATGCAACACTGGGCGAAATTGCTCTTCCGTTTGCACTACTTTGAGCCGGAGCATAACTTCGTCACGAGGCTGCTCAAACTGGTACGGCAGGGTACACGGTTGAGCCGTAAGCAGCGCGCTGTGATTCAGGATATCTATACAGAGCGCAATAAGGTAACTGGCTTGCAGCGGCGTCAACGCCAGCAGTGGCGTTTACGGCAACTGTTAGCCATTAAGGAGCTAAACCCTCAAGATAAAAAGACAGTACAGCTGTTCCAGCATAGAGCACAGGGGAAATCAGGATTGCCGGAGAGTCAGTTGCCGGTGATCACCGCCCTGGAGAAACATTACTGGTTAGCGCGGGAAAAGCACACTCAGTTGGTAGCGCAGCAGCTAGTGCGCGATCTTGCTACGCCACCAGATCGGTGGGAGGGGGGGGAACGCCCGGCCTCTGTCGCGAACTCAACTTCTGAACTGGGTGTATAATCTACCACACAGTGGAGAGGCTGCCGCCCCCCAGGAAGGGTAGCTAACGAGGCAGGAGGTTGTTCCGCAATGGCTAGATTAGTTCTGTGGCTGCGGCGGAGAGATCATCCTCGTTGGGCCGGCTGTAACGGGCGGTAGTCTCCAAGCGCGTGTGCCCCAGGAAAGTTGCGGCCGTCACCATGTCGATCTCTGGATTGCGCACCAGGCGGGTAGCCACCGTGTGCCGGAACGTGTGCGGCGTTACCCCCGCGAGCTTGGCCAACCGGGCGTACTTCTTCACCGTGTACCAGATCGCATAGGCGCTGAGGCGCTTGCCGGTACGGGAGAGAAATACCGGGATAGTAGTCGCGAGCTCCGCAAGAGCGGTTTCCTCTGGTGATAAAATCCCACGTGCCACGAAGTGGGCACGCAACGCCCGACGCGCGCGGGCATGCACCGGCACGCGCCGCCGCTTGCGCCCTTTGCCTTCGCGCACCGTAACCCAACCACTCCGAGGCTGGAGCTCCAAATCGCGCCTTTGCAGAGCGGCAACTTCAGACACCCGCAATCCCGTAGCTGCTAGCAATTCCAGGAGAGCGATATCCCGCGGGCTGCCGTGGATACGTACCTGCCGTAACAGACGTTTCAAGTCGCGCTCCGAGAGGGCCTGGGGGGCCGTCTGTTGCTGACGCAGCCCCTGCACGTGCTCGGTAGGATCATGTTCAAGAGCGAGCGCTTCTTGAGCCCAAGTGAAGCAGGTCGAAAGCGCGGCCAGTTTGCGGTTGACGGTGGCCGGTTTCCACTTCGCTTTCAGATGCGCGCGCCAGTCTTGGATATCGTACTCCGTCACCGCCTGCAGCGTGAAGACCTCACTGGTCTGCGCCTCGAACCAGGTGCGAAACTGCCGTAGGTCAGAGACGTAAGCGCGGATGGTGTGCTCACTGCGATCATGGCGCTCCAGCCAGCGTCGAAAGTCCTGCTGTAGCTGTGCAAAATTGGTCTGTTTCCGTGACATCGTGCCTCCTCAAGTCATCCAGGGCTATTTACAAGTCTCTGCTATCTTCCATGATAACAAAAATAAGCCGCGCCGCGCAAGTGCAAAAGCAGCCCCGCACAGCGTAGGCGGCCCGGCGTGAAGAAATGCGCCCGTCTGGTTTTTGAGGTATACTGGGCTTAGCTTATCCATTTTCAGAACCAAGGAAATGCTATGCCCAACTCTATCCACATGTCCCTGACCAATTTTCTGCCCAAGATTCCCTATTTTGAGGGGCTGACTGGCTCTGTCTACCACGCACTCGCCACTGTCGCGGGTCGGTGCACCTACCAGACCGACGCAGTGCTCTTTCTGCGCGGCGAGTTGTCCCCAACGTCACCGCGGAGTTGGCTGCCGAGCTGCATCTCACGCCGCGGACGCTGCGATGCATCCTACCGCGAGCGGGGTTGACGGAGGACACCGGCTCTCCTCGCCAAAGATAAAAGACGTGCTACACTTATCTCGCTTGCAAACGCAGCTTGGCTAGTAGCACTAACTAGGAGTCTTAAATGCCCACCGCAATCGTGTTAACCCTCAAACCAACCCAAGCCGC
>JAYELZ010000241.1:0-1682 GCA_034717835.1 Chloroflexota bacterium | reverse complement strand
AGAAAATCTTCCACATAGGTGGCAGCAGCCGGCGCGCTGACCATTTGAACGCAATCGTCCGATTTTTGCAGGCGCAAGCCGCCGCCGGCTAGCCGTTCCTCCAATTGCGCGAGGGCCACTGCGCCTGCTGTTTTCGTCAGCCCCAAGATTGAGTAGAGCGTGGTCTCCTCTACCGGCTTTTGTGCCACAAAGAGCAGCGACTCTAAGAGCGCCACGGGGGAAAGAGCTGCTGTTTTATGCACTAGGCGTAAAGTCCTCATCCCCCACGAGCGGGAAATCCGGCGGTTCCGAGATGGCAGGCGCTGGCGTCCCCGGTTCCGGCAAAAGAGACTGCTTTACCCGTGTCGGGGCGACGGGCGGAGAGGTAATTTTGCGCTGTCCCGGAGTTTTTTTGCTGGTAGGCGCCGCCACTTTGATGCGCACTTGCGGCGCTTGGGCCAATTTAAGCCCTAGGTCTCCCTCTACCACCTGCTTGATCAGCCCTACCATTTCCGAGGCTAGCGCGGGCACGTCAGCACCGGCATTGACCAACACTTCCACCCGTGTTTTAACGCCGCCACGCTGGCTTTTCACCTGGGGAGCAACTTTGCTGACTTCGGGAACGGTACCGACCTGACTTTTAATCTGCTGTATAATGCTCTTCTCGCTAATGGTTGCCTCGCCGCCCGCCACGTTCTGCACGGTAATGAATTTTTCAGTGCGGCGCACTTCCAAGTAGATGATGAAACCCGCCAGCGCATCAAAGAGCAACGCGAGTAAGATACCGACCGGTAAACGCAACCAGGGATTCATATTCCAAAGTTGCTCTCCCAATCCTTGCATCCAGGCTCCTGTGTTGGTAAGCACACTGTGGGGAATTACAAAGAACATCGAAAACAACGAGATCAACACCAACAATAGAATTACAATCACTATGCGATTAAATGTGTTCATGGTTACCTCCTTGATTTAAGTCGAAAGTCTAAGGTCGAAAGTTACAAGTTGAAAGTTGGCTAGTCCATGTAGGTGGACTGCGCAAGGGTAGCCGCGACTTCAGTTGCCAGGCTAGCTGCTCAAAACAGGTCTGATAAAACACTAATAGCTCACCCGCACATAGCCCTCTTTTTCTGCCCCCCAGAGAATAGTAGCATCTAGTCCCAGTTTGTCGCTGCGTGATTTTTCGCCCGGCACCTGGCCCGCTGAGGGGTCTAGACTGGAACTCGGCTGCGCGGGGAAGATGATGAGATCACGTCCCGCTTGGAAACGGGTGGCGATGGCCCACTCCACATCCTGGGAACTGTAAATATCGACATCGGTATCCACCACCACGACGTGTTTGAGTGAGCTGTGCCCGCGAAACGCGGCCTCGATAGCCAGCCGCGCATCATCCGGCCCCTGCGGCGCAATTTGTACTACGGCATGCAACCAGGAGCAGCCGCCCGGCGTGATGGCGACGCCAGTGCATTTGACCACCTGGTTCACCGCTGCGAAAATGGTTGGCTCGCGGGGCATCCCCATCAGGTTCCTATGCTCCAGGCCGGCGGGCAAGAGCGCATGGAAGATAGGATCACGGCGATGTGTTACCGCTGTGACGCGGAAGACCGGCTGCTGCCGCACGCCGTCCAACGTCCCGGTGAGGTCGGGGAAGGGGCCTTCACTATCTAGCTCGTGGGTGAGCACACCTTCCAGGACCAACTCCGCCT
>JAYELZ010000240.1:0-1712 GCA_034717835.1 Chloroflexota bacterium | reverse complement strand
CGGCGCGGTCGCTAACGTCCGGATGCCGCTCAACTTAAGTCTGGGACTTGATCACAGCGGCTCCATGAGTGGGAAAAAGATCGCCAGTCTCAAGGAGGCGGCGAAACTGGCAGTTGACCGTATGGGGCCGCAGGATGTGGTTTCCGTCGTCGTCTTTGATGATAAGGTCAAGGTGGTTGCGCCCAGCCAGCAGGTCACCGACCCGGCAGGGCTGAAACGCCAGATTGATCACATCCGTGACGGCGGCGGCACCGAGATGTCACGTGGGTTGCGCACAGGATTGAAGGAATTGCGTAAAGGATTAAGCCCCGGTCGGGTCAACCGCATGATCCTCCTGACCGACGGGGAAACCTTCGGCGATGAGGATGTCTGCCGCCGGTTGGCCGCCAAGGCCGGCGGCCAGAGCATTTCCATCATTGCACTGGGATTGGGTGAGGATTGGAACGAGCAGCTCCTGGACTATATCGCCAAAGCCAGCGGGGGTATGTCCGAATTTATCCCCGAAGGCCGACCCGAAGCCGTTCTGGACACCTTCGAGCATCAGGTGTTGGCTGCCCAGGCCGCAGTTGTGCAGAACGCGGAGCTGCTCTTGCGCTTGGTGCCTGGGGTGATACCTCGCACCGTCTGGCGGGTGATGCCGCTGATCACCAAACTGGGACACCGGGCCCTTTCGGACCGCGATGTCCAGGTAACGTTGGGGGATATGGACCGCGAGCAAGGGCAGAGCGTCCTGATCGAGCTGTTCATCTCTTCCCGGCAGCCCGGCACGTACCGCATCGCCCAGGCCGAAGTGAGTTACGATGTGGCCGCCGCTGGACTGATAGGCGAGAAGGCCAAGAGCGACATCATCTTGAATTTCACCGCCGATCCGGCTCAGGCAATGCCAACCGATCCTTACGTGATGAACATTATCGAGAAGGTGACGGCGCACAAGTTGCAGACCCGCGCGTTGGACGAGGCAGCGATGGGCAATATAGTTGGGGCGACGCAGAAACTACGGGCGGCTGCCACCCGTCTACTGGAATTGGGCGAGGATGAATTGGCTCAAACGGCGACGGAGGAAGCCGACCGGCTGGAGAGCGGTAAGGGCCTCTCGGCACGAGGCACGAAGAAATTGCATTATGAGACACGTAAGTTGACCCAGAAATTAGACGATTAATAGGAAATAAATCCAAAGGAGAATAGCGATGCCAGTATGTCCGAATTGTAATACGATGCAGCCCGATGGAGCCGCCTTCTGTGATAATTGTGGCGCGCAGTTAGAAGCGCCGCCGCCGGCAGCGGCGCCGCCCGCCGCCGTTCCGTCACAACCCGTTCCAGCTATGGTGGCTACCACCTGTCCTATTTGTGGTGCCCCTGTAGCGCCCGGCGAGACGTTCTGCGATAGCTGTGGCGCGGCGCTGGGACAAGCGCCCCCTCTCCCCACGGCGCAAGCTGCGCCTATCCCGACTCCACCGGTAGCGGCCCCCATCCCGGCGCAAACTTCCCCCTCATACGAGGGAGCAGGAGGTGGGGTACTGACCTGTCCTCAGTGTGGCGCTCAACTGGAACCGGGCAGTGCCTTCTGCGATATGTGCGGCGTGCCCATACCTGCCGCGCCGGTACAGCAACCCGTAACGGCAACTCCGCCTGTACAGCAGCAACCGGCGTCCCCGCCAGTTTACCCTGACCAGCAACCGACCTATCCACCCGTACAGCCGCCGACACCCTCG
>JAYELZ010000239.1:0-1714 GCA_034717835.1 Chloroflexota bacterium | reverse complement strand
CAGATTCGCGAGCAACGCCGCACCGCGCCGCGCACCTACCAGCCCAGCTACCGGGTCTATCTGCTCAACGGGTTGCTCGCCTGCGATGTCTGCGGCCGCGCGCTCCGCGCGCAAGGGACGCCCACCACCTCCTACTATCGCGAGGCTTCCAAAATGCGCGGGTTCACCGATTGTTCCTCGGCCGGGCGGGGCGCGCGCATGGAGTACGTGGATGCTCAAATGGGGGAGATCTTTCGGCAGCTACGCTTACCTCCCGATTGGCAGGAGGAGTTACAAACGCTATTGGACCAAAATGAGAATCAGGAGACGTTACGCAACCAACGGTCCCGCCTGGTGCAGGAACGCAAACGCCTCAAGCGCATGAAAGTCCGTGGGGAATTCGATACTGATCCGGAGGTCTATACCACTGAGCAAGCGCGCATCAAACGGCAATTGGCGCAGTTACCGCTCGCGGGGGATTTGGACACGTTGACAAACGCCGCCCAGCTACTGGATGAATTAGCCGCGATCTGGGATGACTCCGAGTTGATAGAACGCCGCGACCTGCTCCGGTTAGCACTGCAAGAGGTCAAGATTGATGTGCCGCAGGCGCGCGTGGTCTCGCTCCAGCCCTATCCCATCTTCGTGCCGCTTTTCCGCCGCCTGTCACTGCTGCGTGAAGTGGATTTTGGCCTGTTCGTCCCCGTCTGGACACCAGAAATTGCCCAAACGTTGCAGAAGATCAAGTATCTGCCCCCGTTGCAGACGCTCCCCGCCCCGGAGTCCGCTCCCGACTGGCCGTTGGTCACCGTTCTCCCCTCCCAGTTGCAGGGTGCCCGCATCACCCCGCGCCTCAGCAAATGGCTCAAAGAGCAACGGCAGGCTGCGGCCCCCCGCGCGCCGATCGTCTCACTGATCCATCCCGCTACGCCACCGCTCCAAGTGGATAGCCGCAAATGGCCAGCGGCCGAGATTCAACGGGTGACCGCGTTAGACGACCTCGCGCCCGCGAGTGTGCGTTTCCTCTGGACCCCGTTCTGGCTGCAACGCTCCAGTCGCTGGGGACAGCTCGCTGCGCAGGTGCAGCGGCTGCTCGCGCCCGGCGGCAGCTGGGCCTTTGTAGACCTACTCCCCGCCACGATGCCCGCGCATTGGCTTTACCGTTACTTTCCCGCCACTTGGCAGAATGAGTGCCAACACACCTTGGACACCTCGCACCTCTACAATCTGCTCCTCAAAGTCGGGTTTGACGTGGAGTTAAAGCGCACGACCTTCTATCGGGGCGTCAGTTTAGAGGTGGCGTGGCAATTAGCCCAGCAACGTGCTAGTATCCCCCAACTGGCCAATTTACCGGACGCGCTGTATCAAGAGCAGTTGGCGGCCTTAGCTGACGAGCGGCAGACTCGGGGTGGCGATGTCATAGTACCCTCGGAATTTTGCCTAGTCCAGGTCACGGCGCGGCGCGGTCATGAGGGCTGAACTAGAAAAAAGGGGTTAGAACAAAAAAAATAGGGGAAAAAGCAGCTAAACATCCGAAAAGTACTTGACAGGTTACCAGACAATAGTTATAATGAAATAAGTTGCTATGAACGTACTTTAACTTAGTTTAGGGGTAAAGAAAAAGAGCCACCCCTCCTCTGCAAGAGAACGGGATGACTCTAAACCCAAATAACTCTGCGCCATGGCCAGTAACCATGTTCTGTCACCCAGAATTACTTGAAACGGGAGCGACGGG
>JAYELZ010000238.1:0-1765 GCA_034717835.1 Chloroflexota bacterium | reverse complement strand
CCCATCTCTGCGGCCATAGCTTTCCCGCCATGCCCGGCTCCGATAACTGTGATGTGTGGTTTAGCTGTATTCATCTGCTCTCTCCTTATTCCCTAAGTTAGATTAAATAATGCACGCAGGGAACGCGAGACAGTGACATACAGAGAAGAACAAAGGGGGATAACTGATCGAGATACCCTACTTAAGCGCCGAAGATGCTACTAATACGGAACCTCTAACAGTATAGCATGAAGCGACAGATAGGCGAATGTGCGAACGCAGAAGCGTCGGGTAGTTCATTAGTCGGGTAGTCGGGTAGTCGGGTAGTCGGGTAGTCGGTAGAGGCGAGGGAACGGTGATCAGTGACTAAGGATTAGGGGGGAAACAGTAGCCGGTAGACAGGGGAGCGCGAAGGCGAAGAAGCGAGGAATCAGTGACGAGGACTTAGGGAGAAGGTTTTTCACAACCGGCTGGCTCTTGGTGGATAAGAAGCCATTTGCAGATTTGCAGATTTGCCCGCCCCTCAATCAGTCGGATGGAAAATTTCACCGGCGAGGTCAAGGTAAGGCGTGAGTTCGTCCGTCACTTTGCCTGTGGCGAGCAGATAGCGTTTGAGGAGCTCTCCGGGCAACATGGATTCTGGCTCTAGGCCAGCCAGCCGGTCACGAACGGTACGGTCCACGTCACGGTTGAGCTGAGCAGAGAAGGTGTCCGCCAGCAAGGGAGAAAGGTCGCCATCACGCAAGTAGGGTTCCTGCTCTGGCGTCATTTGCACAATCAAGCGCACGACGGCACCGGCGAGGTCGTGCTGAGCTACGGCACGCTCGATTTCTGCCAACGGCTCTGTGCTTCCGCGCACGTCCACGCGCACGGTCTGGAAGTGTCGCGCTGGGGCTTTGATGTAACGCCAGCTGGTCTCTTCCGGCTGCACTTCGACCCAGCAGAAGCCCTTGGATTGCCCCTCTTCACCAAAGTCCACCCGCTCCAGGCTACCAGCGTAGACTACCGGCGGGTTGTTCTCCGGATTGAGGTTCTGGTGTTGGTGGATGTGGCCCAACGCAACGTAATCCCACGCCGGATCCATAAGGGCGGAGAGCGGCACGGTGACATCGCGGCCCACCATGATCGCCCGCTCGGAGCCCCAATGCGCGCTCTCGACGGAAAAGTGACCGGTCAAGATGGCGGGGAGCTCCGGTTCCAGTTGCGCGGTCAACTCACAGATCAGGCCGACGACTATCTCGGTGACGGCTTGATCCAGTTCATCTTGGGAGAGGCGGCGGAATTGCTCGCGCGTCAGCAGACGTTGGCGGACAGGATAGGGCAACGCACCAATCTGCACGGGGCCGTGCTTGGTCTCCAAGCGGAGGAGTTGCGGTTCACGCACCACGGTGATATGCGGGACGGCTAACGCGGTGAAGATATCAACGCTGGAAGCGCGCTGGGACATCACCGGGATATCATGGTTGCCGACAAGCAAGACAGTGGGAATGGCGAGCTCAGAAAGACGGCGCAGCCGCCGCGCAAATTCGCGCTGGTGCGTGGGGTTCGGGTCGCGGGAGCGGAAAGCGTCGCCGGCGAAGAGCACCAGATCGGCCTCATGGTCGATGGCGTAGTCCACCACTTGATCCAACCGCGCCAGAAAATCTGCGACGCGCTGGTTCAGGCCGGTCTCGGGGTCTAACCGTCCGTAGTTTTCCATGCCGATGTGGAGATCGGCAAAGTGCAAGATGCGTAAAGGTCTCATAAAAGTCCTTAGTCGAAAGTTAAAAGTCTAAAGTCGAAGGTC
>JAYELZ010000237.1:0-1791 GCA_034717835.1 Chloroflexota bacterium | reverse complement strand
AGGAGGTCTGCATGAGAGACGTGGCAATTATTGGAATTGGACAAACCCCGGTTAGCGAGCACTGGGAAGCAAGTATTAGGGCTTTGGCCCTGGAAGCAGCGCTTAAAGCATTGCAGAGCGCCAACGTGGACAAAGTAGACGCCATCTACGTCGGCAATATGATCTCCGGCGAGGTCACGGGGCAAGAGCACCTGGGCGCGCTGGTCGCCGATGCGCTGGCGATGGACGGCGTGGAGGCAATGAAAATCGAGGCCGCTTGTGCCTCGGGTTCCGCCGCGTTGCGCGTGGGCATGATGGCCGTCGCCAGTGGCATGAACGACTTGGTGTTGGTAGCAGGAGTCGAAAAGATGACCGACACCCACGGCCGAGATACCACCTCCGCGCTGGCGATGGCCGCCGATGCTGAGTACGAGGTCAGTCAAGGCGTCACGTTCGTGACGCTCAACGCGCTGCTAATGCGCCGCTACATGTACGAGTACGGCTGGCAACGCCGCGATTTCGCCAACTTCGTCGTCAACGCCCATGCCAACGGCGTCCATAATCCCTACGCCATGTTCCAGCGGCCAATTAGCGCGGAGCTCTACGCCAACTCGCCTACCATCGCCGACCCGGTGGGACTTTTCGACGCCTCCCCCATCTGCGACGGCGCGGCTGCGGTGATTTTGGCACCGGCGGAATATGCGCGCTCACTCAGTCCGGCCCCGGTATTGATCAAAGGTTCGGCCGTGGCGACCATGCCGATCGCCGTCCACTCCCGTCGCGATCCCCTGGCGCTGCAAGCCGCCCGCATCTCCGGGCAACGCGCTTACCAGATGGCTGGAATTGGCCCAGAAGATTTGGACTTCTTCGAGCTGCACGATGCCTTCACCATCATGTCTGCGCTCAGCTTGGAGTCCGCCGGCTTCGCTGAACGCGGGCAAGGGATACGGCTGGCCATAGAAAACGAGATTGGCATTGAGGGGCGCATTCCCGTCGCCACAATGGGTGGACTCAAATCCCGGGGACATCCCGTCGGCGCGACCGGTATCTACCAGGTAGTAGAAGCGGTGTTGCAATTGCGGGGTTTGGCCGGTCACAATCAAGTAGCCAACGCGCGGTTAGGCATGACACAGAATATCGGCGGGAGCGGCGCTACCATTATCACCCATATTTTTGAAGCGATGGAATAAAAAGTCGAAAGTCAAATAGTCGAAGGTTAAAAGTTAGCAGTTAGGAGGTACACGATGTCAGCAAAAATTGCTTTGAATTGGAGATTAAAGGGAGCGCGGTATAGATTGGAAGGCGAGGAATGTCCGCACTGTGGCGTGAAAATCTTTCCGCCACGTGATATTTGCCCGGAGTGCAAACAACCGGCCAAAGAACCTTACCGGCTCAGTGGCGCGGGTGAAGTTTACACTTTCACCACTGTCAAAAATGCCCCGGCGGAATTTGCCCGTTACACGCCCTACACTGTGGCGTTGGTCAAATTGGTCGAAGGCCCTGTGATTACCGCGCAGCTAACGGACGTGGCGCCAGAAGATGTGCAGATCGGGATGCCGGTGGAGATGGTCACTCGCAAACTCCGCGCACAAGGCGACGAGGGAAAAATTATCTACGGTTATAAATTCCGCCCCCGGTTACGGGCATAACACATACCCCGCCGGTAAATTAAAAGGCCTGGAGGATGTTTAGAATCCTCCCAGGCCTTTTCTATAACACCAAGCAGTGCTACCCGTCAACGGATCAAACATCTTGGCGTACTCCTGCAACGCGAAGCGATGCGCCCGCCTAACAACATCCGCATCACCCACC
>JAYELZ010000236.1:0-9413 GCA_034717835.1 Chloroflexota bacterium | reverse complement strand
TACGTCCCGCTGCTTAACATGCGGGTGGAGGAGCTCTCAGTATCCTCATTGTCCCACAAATAACTGGGTGTAGTGGCATCAGCGGGCTCCACGCTGGCCTCGAAAGTATATTCACCAGGCCCCCCGCTTTCCTCACCGTTGATCGTCACCTCGGTCACCGCAATGCAAACAACGTTTTTCTGCACAAAAGGTATAAACACATGCGCCCATAGATAACCCGGCGGATACGGATAACCCTCCGCTGGTTTTATAGCTTCTTCCCCTGACATGCGCTCTGCGCGCACCCAAGAGAGAGCTTGTGGCCCAATTGCCGTTCCAATTATCACCAACGCCAACGCTAATGTCAAAATTACGGCTTTAGAACGCATCTCGCCTCCTTAACACTCATCATAGACCTTTCTCGAACCTCGACAGTGATATAGCACCAGTAAACTTTTTTGACGCCTCCTTAACGCTCATCATAGACCTTTCTCCAACCTAAGTTATAAACATTGTAATTGATATTAATCCCATTGTCAAGTAATAATTTTTGTTTTGTGTTTGTCAGAGGGCGTTTGATAAAACTTGTCACTTCTCTATGTGCCACTTAAAAAACCTTCCTCTAATTACTACTCGGCTACGCTCACGCACGGGGTCTTACTCTTGAAGATATGGGGGGGCAATTTACTCCTGAATAGAGTAATATATCACTAATGCTTTGTTAAGCGTAAAAGGAGGGGTTTTCACGTGGGCGCACGCCGTTATACTCTGCTCTGGCGGGTTTCGTTGCCGCGTCTGAAGTCGCTGGCGGAGGCGCGGTGCGCCGGGCGGCAATCTGCATTGCTGCTCCACTCTCAAAGCAAGGTTGACAGAATGCTAGAGCGGTTCCGTGTCATCGCGTAGGAGTCCGGGGCATCACAGGGTACCGCTTATCAGAGCGCCAAAGTGTAAAGCCCTACCTCAACGAGATAGGGCTTTTTGCTTGGTGCCCCTAACGGGATTCGAACCCATGTACCAGGCTTGAAAGGCCTGTGTCCTAGGCCAGGCTAGACGATAGGGGCGCCTAACGGAAGGAATTGTAACATATCTGAGTAACTTGTCAAGGTTTGCCGGAGATTTGACCAGCGCCACGGGACAACATCTTGTTTCCCCACCTGCTTCTTCGCTTGCTCGCTCTCTCGCTTTGGCGCACTTGAGGTATAATAACTTGTCTGACATGCATCCCCATGTACTCATTGCGGAGGATAATCCTTGGAAGAAAACGAGAAATCTGCCAGTAGCGAAAACCGAGTTGGTACCATACGTGCGGTAAATATCGATCACGAAATGCGTAGCGCGTATCTGGATTATGCCATGAGCGTCATTGTGTCGCGCGCGCTCCCAGACGCGCGGGATGGGTTAAAGCCAGTGCAACGCCGGATTCTCTACGCGATGTACGATATGGGCATTCGCCCTAATTCGGCACACAAGAAATCGGCCCGCATTGTCGGTGAGGTGTTGGGTAAATACCATCCACATGGCGACTCGGCAGTTTACGAGGCCATGGCACGCCTGGCTCAGGATTTTTCAGTGCGCTACATGTTGGTTGACGGCCAGGGGAACTTTGGTTCCATTGATGGCGACTCCCCGGCGGCGATGCGTTACACTGAGGCCCGGCTGGCTAAGATCTCTATGGAGATGTTGGCCGATATTGATAAAGAAACCGTAGCTTGGATCGACAACTTCGATGGTTCGCTCCAGGAACCGCGAGTGCTCCCTTCGATACTCCCCACCTTGTTGGTAAATGGGGCCTCCGGCATTGCCGTGGGCATGTCTACGAACATTCCTCCTCACAACCTCAGCGAGGTGCTGGAAGCCTTGCTCTTCCTTTTGGATAATTGGGAAAATCAAGATGATATAGGCGTGACCGAGTTGATGCAATTTATCAAGGGGCCGGATTTTCCCACGGGTGGCACCATCATGGGACGCGATCCTATCATCTCGGCTTACGGCACCGGGCGCGGAAAGGTGATTGTGCGAGCCGTCGCGCGCATTGAGGAGCTGCGGCGGGGCCGACATCGCATCGTGGTGACAGAAATTCCCTATCAGGTCAATAAGACGACGCTCATCGAGAAGATCGCTTTCCTGGTGCGCAACGGTAAATTAGATGAAATCAGCGATCTGCGTGATGAATCTGATCGCCGGGGTATGAGTATCATTATCGAACTCAAGCGCGGCACGCAGCCGCAAAAGGCTCTCAATCGCCTTTACAAGCACACGATGCTGCAAACGACTTTTGGCGTGCGGTTGCTCGCGTTGGTGGATGGCGAGCCGCGCTTGCTGCCGCTCAAACGGTTGCTCTTGATCTTCCTACAACACCGCAATGAGGTAGTTGTGCGCCGCGCGCGCTATGAATTGAGGAGGGCGCAAGCCCGCGCACACATTTTGAAAGGGCTATTACTGGCCCTGGATCATCTGGATGCAGTAATCCGTACCATCCGAGAATCGCCGGATGTGGCTACGGCGCGGGAACGTTTGATAGCTAAGTTTGAGTTCTCGGAAATCCAGGCTCGCGCCATTTTGGATATGCCCCTGCGTCGGCTGACTGGCCTGGAGCGTCAAAAGATTCTGGATGAATATGCAGCACTGCAAGTCCAGATAGCTGAACTAGAGGCGCTGTTGGCTTCCCCAGCTAAACAGCGGGTGGTAATCTATGAGGAACTCCAGTCGCTGGCCGAGAAGTACGGTGATGAACGGCGCACTCGCATTGATCCGCGCGGGGACGCTTCCTTTAACGAAGAGGACTTTGTGGATGAAGAGCGGGTACTCATCTCCATCACCGAGCACGGCTACGTCAAGCGCGTGCCCTCCAAGGTTTATCGCAGCCAGCGCCGGGGCGGACGCGGTGTTATTGGGATGGATACGCGCGAGGAGGATGAGATCGTACATCTGCTCTCCGCCGGCACGTTAGATACGCTGCTCTTCTTCACCAATCGCGGTAAAGTCTATCAGGAGCGCGTTTATCAGATCCCAGAAGCCTCGCGCACTGCTAAGGGGTTCCTGTTGGCGGGTATCCTGCCGCTGGAGACAACTGAGACGGTGACGGCGGTGCTGAATGTGGTCGATTTCGAGGGAAATGGACGCTATTTCACCATGATCACTCGCCGGGGACTGGTCAAGCGCGTGAAGTTGCACGAGTTCGCGGCAGTGCGCCCCAGTGGCTTGATTGCCATCGGGTTGGAGGAGGGGGATGAGTTGGGTTGGGTCTTGCTGACGGAAGGAGATGAGGATCTTATCCTGGTGACATCCCAGGGACAGGGCATCCGCTTTAGCGAGCAAGCTGTCCGCGCGGTGGGGCGCACGGCCAGAGGAGTGATTGCTATGCGGCTCGCTGCTGCGGATTTGATTACCAGCGCGGAAGTGGTGGAACCTGACGGCGATCTTTTGGTAGTTTCCGCGCACGGCTATGGACGGCGTACCCCGTTAGCTGAATTCCGCCCCCAGGGACGTGGTGGCAAGGGGATGCGGGCCTACCAGGTGAGCCACAAGACCGGCCCGGTGATTGACGCGCGTATTGTGCAGGAAGAGGATGAGATCACCATGATCTCCGACGGCGGTATTATGATCCGCACGCCGGCCGCCAACATCCCCCAGATGGGACGTTATACGCGCGGAGTCCAGATGATGAGTCTGAAAGAGGGCGAGTGCGTGGCTTCGCTGGCCCGCTTAAAGGAAGAGCCAGAGGAATAATAACAGTAGGCAGTAGAAGGAATACCTATGGTTACTCAAAAGTCACGCCCAGAACCAAGTCAGATTGTTGCCTTACTCCCCGGCGGGGATGTCGAAGCGCTGGCGGAGACGTTGGTCGCATTTGCTAACGCTGACGGCGGAACTCTCTACGTCGGCGTGGCTGAGAATGGCCAACTGACCGGGGAGATTTTCCCAGAGGAATTCAATGCGGTAGTACATCAGGCCGAGTGCCTCTGCCGTCCACCTATCCCGGTGGATTGGCGTCAGATGGAAGCCGGGGCCGCCTTCATCTTTGCTGGTCAAGTCCAGCGCAGCCCTGAATTGCACGCACTGGCCGATGGTCGAGTCTTGGTGCGCACCGGTACTGAGAATCGTCCCTTGAGCGGCGACCAGATACGTCAACTGGCGACCACCCGTTCGGCGGGTGATTACGAGGCTGAAGTAATCCCCGGTGCGACCCGTCAGGACTTGGACGCGGATTTGCTGGCAGAGTTTGTCCAGAAGTGGGAGGAGCGTCAAGGCCGCCCGCTAACCCGTCCCCGGGAGGAGCTCTTGCAAGAGTACGGGTGGCTCACAGCTACGGGGCAACCTACCATCGCTGGCATCCTGCTCTTGGGCCGCAATCCACAAATGTTCGTGCCGCGCAGTGGCCTTACTTTTGTGCGCTTCGAGGGCACGGAGATGCGCGGCGCGGGCGGCGAACCGGGTTATGGCCGGCGCGTGGAAGTGCGCGGCCCGTTACCTCGTATCATCCGGCGTACCTGGGAGATTATCCAAGAGGAAATCCAGGTGGGCGCGGTAGTGCGCAGTCTGGAACGGGAAGAGAACTGGGCTTATCCTCCCACCGCGATCCGTGAGGCGCTCGTCAACGCTGTTGCGCACCGCGACTACCGTCTGCGTGGCCGGGCCATTGAGGTACGGGTCTTTGATGACCGGCTGGAGATTTCCAGCCCTGGCGGGCTGCCGGGGTTTGTTACCGTTGATAACATTGTTGATGAGCATTTCTCCCGTAACCCGCGGGTTGTTAGCGGCCTTTACCAGTGGGGCTACATTGAGGAACTAGGCTTGGGAGTTGATTTGATGATTGAGGAGATGGTGGGTGCCGGCCACGAGCCGCCCCAATTCCGCGATACGCCTTTCTCTTTCACTGTGACGTTCCAGGCCGCGCGCCAACCGTGGTTGCGCCACCGACGCCGGCTCTCCACCAACGAGCGCCAGGTTAAAGCGCTGGATTACATCCAGAAGCACGAGCAGATCACCAACGGTGAATATCAAGAGCTCTGCCCTAACGTCAGTTCTGAGACTCTGCGCCTAGATTTGGTCGATTTGGTAGCTAAAGGTGTGCTCCTAAAAATCGGGGCCAAGCGCGGCACCTATTACATTTTAAAGTAACTTGGTGTCCTAAGCTAGCCGCGCGCCGCCCGGTGGGTGGCGCGTTTGGCTTTGACGGGAAGAAAGTTGGCAAAACCAAGCCTTTTTTCAGCGACGTCAAGCTCTGGATGTTGAAATTATGCCGTTTTAGGATAAGCTGACATTCTCATTCGTGGAGAGGAGGATTGTATGCCAACTTACACTGTTCACGGGCAGGAGCTTAACGTAATCGAGAAAGGATCGCCGCGTCGTCAGGTGGCGGTGTTGCTCCATGGTTGGTCTAGCTCTTGGTACGCCATGTCGCCACCCTTAGAATGGCTCAGCCAACGGTTTCACTGCTACGCTGTGGATTTGCCCGGTTATGGAGAATCGCCACGCTTGCCGGAGCGCACCACCATCACCGCTTATGCTGATCTGTTGGCGGAGTTTATCGCGCAGGTGAGCGATGGCCCGGTAGTGCTGGTCGGTCACTCGATGGGGGGCATGACGAGCGTGACCCTGGCGTTGCGGCACCGCGTCTTGGTGGAGCGGATGGTTTTGCTCAGTCCCACCATCACCGGCCGCTTGACCACGTATATCAACGCGGTCGTCTCTCCCATCACCTTGTTGGAACGTTTTGGACTGGGAACTTTGATGATCTCCTCAATGGAGCGCGCCTTTATCGGACTCACTGACCGTATTATGCGCCCGGCCTCCTTCGCCGAGCGGAGCGGGATCACGCCGACGGATTACAAACGTATTCGCGCCGATGCCCGGAATCCAGGTCAGGGGCGCGTGCGGACAGAGTGCTTCTTTGCCATGCGCGAGAATGACCTGAGCGGGCAGCTGGCACAGTTGGATACACCTACTCTCATTATCTGGGGAGCGGAGGACAATACCGTCCCATTGAGCGATTCGGGGGTGGTGGCTGACGAGTGGCCCGACGCTGATTTGCGGATTCTGCCGCAGGCCGGGCATTGGCCTCAATTTGAGGCTCACGACGCCACACGGCGTATCGTCGCTGCCTATCTGGGACTGCCGCGTTTTGGCGATAAGGTTTACACCCCGGTTGGGGATAGGGAACTACTGCAAGTACACGAGATAGCTCAGTTCTTAGCCCACTCGGGGATGGGCAATGAGCTGAATTTCGCGCAGCGGCTGCGTTTGGCAGCGCAGTGTATCCTCCGTACTTACACGCCGGGAGAAAAGATCGTCGGTGTTACCGAGAGCGGTAACGAGCTCTATATTATTCACAGCGGCGTGGTGGAGGTCTGGAGCGATCCTGAGCATCCCGGCGAAGAATCGACCGGTAAACTCCACATCGCCGATTTGCACCCAGGAGAGTTGGCCGGGGAATTAGCGCTCTTTGATGAGCAGGCGCGCAGTGCCGATCTATTGGCCGGCCCGCAAGGAGCTACCCTGCTCGCCTTGAACCGGGAACGCCTGTTGGGCCTTTGTGAGGATGATGCCGTGTTGGGCACCCGATTATTGTGGAATATCGCCGGCGCACTCTCGCAGCGTGTGCGCTTTGTCCTCTGGCAGATGCAACAACTGCGACATCAGTAACGACGGTAGGCCGTAGACAGTAAACGGTAGACAGTAAACGGTAAACGGTTCCCTGACTGCGATTATCCATTAAGCTAACATTGCCAGCAACCTATGGTCGGTCTCTACCGCTTGACTAATGGACTACCGGACTAATCAACTATCTGACTAACGACTATCCGACTATCCGACTATCCGACTACCAGACTAACCGACTATCCGACTAACCGACTAAAGGACTAACACCTATGCCCTATTTTGACTCTTTCCACCGACCTATCAGCTATCTGCGAGTATCCGTCACTGACCGCTGCAATCTGCGTTGTGTTTACTGTATGCCGGAGGAAGGAATTACTCCTATCCCGCACCCCGATATTCTCCGCTATGAGGAGTTAGTGCGCATCGTGCGGGTTGCCGTGGGGATGGGCATTAACCATATTCGCCTCACGGGTGGGGAACCGTTGGTGAGAAAGGGGATTGTAGAGTTGGTGGCAGCTTTGGCTGCTATTCCAGGGTTGGATGATCTCTCGATGACTACCAATGGGATTTTGTTGGCGCGTTACGCGGACGCTTTGGCCCAGGCCGGCCTGCGGCGGGTCAACATTAGTTTGGATACGCTTGATCCAGAGCGTTTCCAGCGGATAACTAGATTGGGATCGCTCGCCAAGCTGTTGGAGGGCCGGGAAGCCGCGCTACGCGCGGGCTTGCGCCCGGTAAAACTAAATACGGTGGTGATCCGGGGCTTGAACGATGACGAGGTCGTCGAGTTAGCACGGCTGACACTCCAACCGGATTGGCACCTGCGCTTTATCGAGGTGATGCCGTTGGGCAGCGGGACGCATTGGGCCGGCGACGGAGTGGTGCCTTCCTCCGAAATCCGCGCGCGCATCACCGCCGCGTTGGGAGAGTTGACGCCGGTGCATGGCAAAACCGGCATTGGCCCGGCCCGTTACTATCGTTTGCCAAACGCGGCGGGGACGTTAGGCTTCATCAGCGCCATCAGCGAGCATTTCTGCGCCGCTTGCAACCGCCTCCGCCTGACCTCCGACGGTCAAATTTTACCTTGCTTGATGTCCAACTTGAGCGTGGATTTGAAGACTCCGTTACGCGCGGGGGCAGATGACGCGGCCCTCCAGCAGGTTTTTGAAGAAGCCATTCGGGTTAAACCCCGGGAGCATCATCTGGCAGAAGGTATTCTGCCAGTAGGCATTCGCCCGATGTCGGGCATTGGGGGGTAGATTGATGCAACTATCACATCTTGATGAGAAGGGCGCGGCACAGATGGTTGATGTTACGGAGAAGAGTTCCACGCAGCGGATGGCGAGAGCAGCCGGCGAGGTCCAGATGCGGCCAGAGACGCTGGCGTTAATCCAAACTGGTGGGTTTGCTAAAGGGGATGTGTTGGCTGTGGCGCGCGTCGCGGGGATCATGGCCGCCAAACGCACTCCCACCCTAATCCCGTTGTGCCATCCGCTCCCCATCACCAAAGTAAAGGTGGATTTTTCCTTCGCTGAGGAGCAATCGTTGGTCAAAATTGTGGCGGAGGTGCGTTGTACTGGGGTCACCGGTGTGGAGATGGAAGCCTTGACCGCGGTGAGCGTGGCGGCGCTGACCATCTACGATATGTGCAAGGCTGTAGAACGGGGAATGCGGCTCCAAAAAATCCGCTTGTTAGAGAAACATGGCGGCAAAAGCGGCGATATTGTTTTGGAATGAGCCTGCTTAGTCACCACAGAAGCGCAGAGAGCACAGAGATTTTTATAGGGATTGATTGGATATTTTTATCTTATCATGGGATTGAAGGGTCCATACTACGTAGCTCGTAGCCTTCAGCCACGGGCAGCGGTCCCCGACTGAGCCACCCCTGACGTCGAAGATGGGCGAAAAATCTAACCAATCGGCGCCATCTGGGGATAAAATTATAAAGGAGTAATTTATGCGTGTTGATTTACATATTCATACCACGGCCTCCGATGGCCGTTGGACGCCGGCGCAAGTAGTAGCGGGTATCCAGAAGGAGGGCATCGGCCTCTTCGCCATCTCTGATCATGATTCCATTGCCAACGTCGCGGAGACAGAGCGGTTGGCGCGTGCGGCCGGACTTCGTTTTCTCCGTGCCGTTGAGATCTCCACCACAGTGGAAGGAAATACCTTCCATATCCTGGCCTACAACATTGAGCTTGAGTCGCCAGCTTTGCAATCTCTGTTGGCCGAGAATACCGCTAAGATGGAAGCGACGGACGACCACGATATCCGTGCGTTGATCGAACTAGGATACCCGCTGGATTTTGAGGAGTACCGCAACTATACGTATGACCACACCCGTGGGGGCTTCAAATCCCTCAACTACTTAATTGATAATGGTATTTGTGACGGCCCACATGATTTCTTCAACCAACTAATTCCCAAATTTGGCCGCATTTGGCCCGATTTTTTGCATCCTGCCGCGGCGGTAGAGGTGATTCGCGCGGCGGGAGGTGTGCCCATCTTGGCCCACCCGGGCGCCAGTTTTAGAGAACTGGATGGCGTGACGGAGGCCAACCTGAATTCCTGGCTACCTTATGGTATCACCGGCATTGAATGTTACTCGCAGTACCATGATGAGTCGACCACGCAACGTTGCGTCTCTTGGTGCGAGCGCCACAACTTGCTTATCACCGGTGGCTCGGATTATCACGGCGGGTACGTGAACCGACAGCTAGGAAATCCCAGGGTGGATACTGAGGCATTGCGGTTAGGCGAATTGTTTACCGCCAGTTTCTTGGGTGACTAAATTTTACCTCACCCCTCTGGATAAGTTTTGCAATTGA
>JAYELZ010000235.1:0-9454 GCA_034717835.1 Chloroflexota bacterium | reverse complement strand
GGGATTCCCCAGAAATGGACGTTGGAGACGTGCCACCATCCAAAACCGGTGACTATCCCATTAACCTAATTATACGAGGAGTTGAACTTATGAACATTGGCGTAATTCATTACAAGGTCGGCGGGACGGATGGCGTCTCGTTGGAAATTGAGAAATGGAAGCAGGTGCTGGAGGAGCTGGGCCATACGGTGCATCTCTGCGGCGGTGACCTGGGCAAGGCGGAAGGGACGTTGATCGAGGAGCTCTATCATCACCGCGAGGACGCCCAACGCCTGAACTACAACACTTTCAAAGAGTTGCGCGATTACCCCACCGAGGCAGCCTATCGCGAGGAGCTGTACAGTCTGGCGGACGCCATCGAGGAGCAGCTCCGCGCTTTTATAGCAGAGAAGGAAATTGGTTTTCTTATCCCGGAGAATGTCTGGTGCGTGGCAGCTAGTCCCTCGGTAGCGATCGCCGTGACGCGCGTGATGCGCGAGTACCAGCTGCCCGCGCTGGCGCACAATCACGATTTTTACTGGGAACGCACCGCTGGCGTGGCGCTGACCTGCGGCGCGGCGATTGAGCTGGCGCAGAAATACCTGCCGCCCCGCGATCCGTTGGCGCGGCATACGGTTATCAACAGCTTGGGAAAGCGACAGCTCTGGGAGCGACTGGGCATTAAGTCCACTATCGTGCCCAACGTCTTCGATTTCCAGGGCGCGGGTTGGGAGCCGGATGAGTACAACTCGGATTTCCGCGCGCGCATTGGTCTTCAGGAGAGCGATATTTTCATCTTGCAGGCCACGCGGATTGTCTCTCGCAAGGGGATTGAGCTGGCGGTGGATTTTATCAAGGCGCTGGATACGCCGGCCCGCCGCGCCATCCTCCAGGAGCGCAGGCTCTACGATGGGCGCGCGTTTGATGAGGATAGTCGCATTGTCCTGGTGCTGGCCGGTTACACGCAGGACGATCAGACGGGGTACACGCCCAGACTGAAGCGCAAAATCGAGCAAGCTGGTATTGACGCGCTCTTTATCGAGGATTTGGTGGCTGGGCAACGCCAGACGCGCGCCGGGGAGAAGATTTACTCGCTCTGGGACACTTACGTCCATGCTGATTTCGTCACTTACCCCAGTTTGTGGGAAGGGTGGGGCAACCAGCTTCTAGAGGCGTTGCGGGCCAAGTTGCCGATCTTGCTCTACGAGTACCCGGTTTATCTAGCTGACATCCAGGAGAGCGGTTTAGACGTGGTCTCGTTGGGTTCCGAGGTAACTGGATATGACGAGTGGGGATTAGCCCAGGTCGCGCCGGCCACCATCGCCGCGGCAGCCGATGAGGCGGTGGAGCTACTCACCAACGGCGCCCGCTACCGGCAGGTGGTGGAACATAACTTCGCGGTAGGGCAAGAGCGCTACTCCCCGGAGGCATTGCGCGGGTATCTGGAACCGTTGGTGGGAAAAGCGTGAGGAATAATTGAACTACGGTTCTGCTGAAATAAACTAGTTTGCCGCTAAGCAAAAATTTAGTTTTTTCTTTGCGCCTTCGCGTTTTTGCGGTTATGAGTCCTACTCAAACTGACTACCAGACCACTCGACTACCTGACTATCAGACTACCTGACTATCAGACTACTAGACTACTAGACTACCTGACTACTAAAGGACTAACTCCAATGTCAAAAATTTTCATTGTCATCCCTACTTACTGGGGACGCCCGATCGGGCAAGTCCCGCAGCCGGGCGACGCGCTCTTTGATCATCCCACGCCGGTGGATGGCGAGAGCACGTTACCGCGTTTGCTCCAGAGTTTGCAGCAGCAAGCAGGGGCGGAGTTCGCTGTCCTGATCATCACAGCGGCGGTCACCGCCTCCGTGGAGGCGACCGCCACGCAGAGAGTCGCGGAGTTGATCGCTCCTTACCGAGAAGCGTATCCCATCGCGCAGTTTGACGCTGCTGAGCTGGCGTTCCTGCGCGAGTCTGTGCCCGCGCTGAACGTTGTTCCGGCCCCGGTCATGTTACGCAGCTATCCGACCATTCGCAACTTGCAGCTCATCGTGCCGCATATCTTGGGGGCAGAGAAGATTATCGCGTTGGATGATGACGAGGTCGTCGCGCCCGACTATGTGCGGAGAGCCGCTGATGTGCTGTCCCAAGAAGAGCAGGGCGAGCGAGTCTGTGGCGCGGCTGGGTTCCACCTGGACGCCGCCGGCGAGATATTATTGCCGGAGAGTCCGCATACCGGCAACATCTTCCGCGATAAAGCCGCTATCATGAACGCTGGCACGCGCGCGTTGCAATCCACGCCGGGACGGCTGGTCGCCACGCCCGTCGCCTTCGGCGGTAACATGCTCTTCCACCGTGACCTCTTCACCCGCGTCGGCTTTGATCCCGGCATCACGCGCGGGGAGGACATTGATTACCTGCTCAATGCGCGGTTGGCCGGCCTCCGTTTCTGGCTGGATAAAGAGCTGCCGATCATCCATCTACCGCCGACTCATTACGACAGTTCGCTCTATGCCAAGTTGCAGCAGGATGTGATCCGTTTCATCTACGAGCGGGAAAAGATGAAGTGCTCTGGGGTTGACCCGGCGTACTTTGACCCGTACCCTGGCCGCTTCCTGCGCGTCGACGTGGCTGAGCACGCGCTGGCGGCCCTGCGCAGCGTGGCGACTCCGGCGGATGTGGAGCGGCTTGGACTTCCCCGGAAAATCGTCGCCGAGGCGCGACGTCACGCGCGCGCAGTGGCCCCGCGCTATGTATCTTTTGCCCGTCGTTGGCCCGCCCTGCTGCGCGCAGTAGAACGCAATCAACAGTTGTGCGTACACTGGCAAGCTGCCTTCGCCCGGTAATTTTTTTCGTCACTGAGGCACGGAGAGCGCGGAGAAAAAATGAGCTGGGAGAAGATTAAGTTTGATTTCCCTGAAAAAAGGTAGCTTACCGCAAAGACGCTAAGCCGCTAAGAAAAAAAATTAAGGTTACTAGACCTCCGAGGTCTGTGTACAGCTTGTGCCGGCCAAAGCA
This sequence comes from Chloroflexota bacterium, assembly GCA_034717835.1. Taxonomy (GTDB): domain Bacteria; phylum Chloroflexota; class Anaerolineae; order B4-G1; family SLSP01; genus G713. The sequence continues at coordinate 6,454 of JAYELZ010000235.1, read as the reverse complement.
CTTACCCAGCCCGGAACTTTGCCACCGGGCGGTGAATGGGTAGACCTCGGAGGTCTGAACGCTTACGGTTTTTTCAGTAGACTTAACTTTCGACTTTCGACCTTCGACCTTTGACTTTCGACTTGTACTTAACACAGGAGGAATTATGAAAACATCTTTTGAACTATCCCCTCATCTCGCGCGCCAAATCAGAGGTCATCTAGGTTTCCTCTATGGGGTGGAGCGCGTGCCGGCGCTGCTGGCGAAATTGACCGGCGTCTTGATGGAATTCAACCAGCGTAACCCGGCGTTGCTGCAAAACGTACTGCCGCCGGAAGAGCGGCTCACCGAGCGTGATGTTATCCTTATCACCTACGGAGACCAAATATCAGAGCCGGGTCGCCCGCCGCTCCAATCGCTGGCCGAGGTGTTGGCGGCGCGCACCGAGGACATCTTATCCGGCGTGCATATTTTGCCCTGTTTCCCTTACTCCTCCGATGATGGCTTCTCTATCATTGATTACCGGGAGGTGAATCCGGATCTGGGCGCATGGGAGGATGTAGAGCGGCTGGCAGAGCATTTCCGACTGATGCTAGACGCGGTCATCAATCATATCTCCCGGCAGAGTGCATGGGTGCAAGGATTCATTGACGGGAAGCCAGAATACCAGAACTTCTTCATCACCGTGGAGGAGGGGACGGATCTCTCGGCGGTGATACGGCCCCGCGCCAAACCGCTGCTCACGCCTTTGCAGACTGTCAACGGCGAGAAACTGGTCTGGACAACCTTCGGCCCGGATCAGATCGACTTGAATTTTGCTGAACCGGAGTTACTGCTTTGCATTATTGAGGTCTTATTGCTCTACGTGGAGCGGGGGGCTGAAATTATCCGCCTGGACGCCATCGCTTATCTCTGGAAGACCATCGGTACCAACTGTATCCATCTGGAAGAGACGCATCGCGTGGTCAAGCTCTGTCGCAACGTGCTGGACGCCGTCGCGCCGGGCGTGATGCTCATCACCGAGACCAACGTCCCGCACAAGGAGAACCTCTCTTATTTTGGCGATGGTACGGATGAGGCTCAACTTATCTATCAATTCTCGCTGCCGCCGCTAACATTACATGCGCTGCTCAGTGCGGATGCCAGCTATCTCACCGCCTGGGCCGCGGATTTGGAGAGCGACCTGCCCACTGCGCAGACTACCTTCTACAACTTTCTGGCCTCACATGATGGCGTGGGTGTCCGCCCGGTGGAAGGCATACTGCCGGCGGCTGAGGTCGAGATGCTGGCGAAACGGGTGGCCGCGCACGGCGGGCACGTTTCTTACAAAACTAACGCCGACGGTTCCCAAAGCCCTTATGAGCTCAATATCTCCTATTTCGACGCGCTCTCCGCGCCAGAGGGGGACGAGCCGCTGGAGGTGCAGGTGGTACGCTTCATGGCTTCTCAGGCGATCATGTTGGCGTTGCGCGGTGTGCCGGCGATCTACGTGCATAGCCTCTTCGGTTCCCGTAACTACTATGCGGGCGTGGAGGAGACTGGGCGCTATCGTTCCATCAACCGCGAGAAGTTCCGCCGGGCTGAGTTGGAGGCCGCGTTAGACGATCCCACTTCGCTGCGCGCGCGTGTCTTCATGGCCTATCGACAGCTGTTAACTGCGCGCAAGGAGCACGCGGCCTTTCATCCCCACGGCTCACAGCGGGTGTGGGAGCTCCATCCGGCGCTCTTCGCGCTGACGCGCACCTCTCCCGATGCGAGCGAGTCAGTGCTTTGTCTGCACAACGTGTCTGGTGAAGCGGTAACTGTGCAGCTGGCGGCAGCCGAATTGCCTCAAGAGGGCTCGCCGGTTGTGCAAGATATCATCTCTGGCGAGACGTGGGAGATTGTAGCGAGGCGGCTTACGCTGACCCTGGAGCCGTACCAGGTGCTCTGGTTGACGTAAAAAAGCCAGCTAGGTTTGTAGTAGGCACTTCAGGGCCGTGCAGCACGGCGATGAATCGCCTACCACGCACACTCCGCTGTCATTCCGAGCCAGGGCAATGCGCCCCGCGCGGAGCACGTCGGCTCGGAATGACAACGTAGCGCGGAATGGCATTCCGCATTACGGGGTGTTGTCTGGTGACGCGGTCAGGAGACCGGCCAGAGCTACTCATTCCCCCTAATAAAAAAGGCGCCCACTTTATCGTGGGTGCCTTTTTCGTTTCATTCAGTTTAGTGCTTCGCGGGGATTGTGATCCCCGCTGGGGACCACCCTTCGCCGCGCGGTACTAGGCAATTAGCAGGCGTCCGCAACTATCACAATAAACCTCTTTGCCGGCCTGCGCCGCACGCCTCCGAGGTGAAATAACTTCGATCCCGCAGACGCCGCAGATATTTCCATTCAAGCGCGCGATCGCGGGGTTCCCCATCCGTTGTTGCAGGCGCCGATAAGAAGCAAGAATCTCAGTGGGAATTCTCCCCTCCAACTCCGTAACCTCCAGCTTCAGCGTGCCGAGATATTGTTGTAGTTCCTCCTGTCGTGCGGTAAGCTCGGCGTGTTGAGCTTGCCACTGTTCCTCCGTCTGGGCGAGCGTCCTGGCAACCGCTGAGGCGGCATCATCCGCTTCCTCACGGGCGAACATAATTTCAAACAATTTGTCCTCAAGGTCTTCCTTGTGGCGCTGCAGGGAGGCCATCTTAGCTTGCAAATCCTCCAACTCTCTGGGATTGCGTATCGCGCCACCGTAGAGACGGGATTTGACACTGGTGCGATGCTCCGCGACCTGGTTTACCTTGAACTCCCAATTCCGCTGCTCACGAGCGGCTTGTTTGGCAATTGCAGCGCACTGGACAGCGCGCGCTCTTGTCTGCTGCAACTCCACATCATCTTTTAGCGCACAGCGCACTTCAGCGAGCTGCTGGCGAGCGGAGTTTAATTCCAAATCAACCCCTTGTAGACGGATAATGGCACTTTTCCAGGTCATCTAACCAGCCCTCCTCTGAAAATGGCAAATTGGCAAATCAGCAAATCCGTTGACTGAAATTTCCGCGCATGAAAACTTAATCGCTAAAAGGACTTAGGCAAAGTCAATCATCTGCCTCGGCGTTGCGAGTCGTAGGGCGGTGACGGATTGCAAAGAAGATAACTCCACAGCCAATGATGATGAGAGAGAAGACCTGCGCGGCAGCCAGTGAACCCATCGTCCAAGCATCGGGACGTAACATCTCGGTGAAAAAGCGGATAATGGCGTAACCGACCAGATAGCCGGTCAGGAGATCGCCCGCCTTTAGGCGAGCATAACGTTTAGTCCCCAGCCAGAAAAGGATTAAGAAGAGGGCCAAGGCCGCGAGTGATTCGTAGAGGAAAGTGGGATGAAAGAGAGTCTCCGGCGGATACTGGGTCATGTCGCTATAAGGCATGATACGGTGTGTAGCAGGGATGCGCAAGCCCCAGGGAAGCTCCGTGGGAGGCCCGTAGAGCTCGCGGTTGATGTAGTTGCCCCAACGTCCGATAGCTTGACCCAGCGCTACGCCCGGCGCTGCAAAGTCCATCCATTTGAGCGGGGCGAGCTTGTGCCAGCGAGTGTAGATGAGCACGCCTAGTATGCCGCCCAGCACAGCTCCGTAGATGCCCAAGCCGCCGTTCCAGATGTAGAGCGCTTGGAGCGGGTTCGCCTTGTAATAATCCCAGCCAATCAATCCCCCGGCAGGGCGGGAGAAGACGTGGTAGACACGCGCGCCAATGACGCCCAAGACAATCGCAATCAACAACATATCCCAGATGTGATTGGGATCCTCATCTGCTTGGCGGGCTAAGTGGGTCGCGCTGGTGGCGGCCAACATGATGCCGGTGACAATCAACAGGCCGTACCAATGCACGGCAAAAGGGCCAAACTGAACTAAAATCGGGTCTATGGGTGGAATCATAATTTATTCTCCTCCTGATTTGGTATTCCAGAGCTTGGGACTACATTCGGATAAAATTCTATTTTTAGCTAATTCACAATAGTCTCTATCTAACTCTAATCCAATCCCCTTCCTTCCATTCTGTTGAGCAGCGATTAGCGTGCTACCACTACCTAGGAAAGGATCTAAAATTGTATCGCCAACAAAACTGAAGAGTTTGATACATCTGCGAGGTAATTCAACTGGGTAAGGGGCTGGATGACCAATACGTTTTTTGCTAGCTCCAGAAAAGGTCCATAGGCCATTAGTCCACTCAAGGAATTCTTCTCTAGTTACATCCGAGTCTCCAGAGCCGGAGCGTTTTTTCCAACTCGACTTATAAAGAACTACTATGAGCTCTACCGGTGCAATAACGTAAGGGGCAGACGCACTCATCCAAGACCCCCATGCAGTTCTTCTAGAGATATTGCCCTCGTTCCATACTATGGTAGATTGATAATGAAATCCTACCTCTTTGGCGAGGGTAGTAAAATCAGCTCCTACGCTTTGTAAGCCACCTTTGTTAGTGTCTAGCGGGATGTTTAAGCAAAACCGACCATCCAGTACTAACCATTCAAAACAACGCGCCAGCCACTTCCGATTGAATTCCATATATTCACTGTACGGGGCATCATCAACATGAGAATTATATTCTATGCTCACATTATATGGTGGGGAAGTTACAATCAGGTCTATACTCCGTGCTGCTATTTGATCCGTAGTTAGAGTGTTGGCATTAATAATTTTAATTTGTTTCGTTTTGAAAAATGTCATGTTTTGTTCCCTATTTTAGCTGCGGTAACAATTAAACCGGTTTTTACTACTTCTATGGTGGGCGCTTCGGAGAAAGTATAGTCCTTCAACTTAATAATTAGCTCATCAAAACTATTTGTGGTGGCTACGATTACCTCGTCAAGGCCAATTAATTTGCCCTCTTCAATTTTTGTTTGAATTGACAGACCCTCTTGCTCATTCATTGTGATTAGATAGTTTTTCGTCCTCCGATGCACATATTTGAGGGCAATTGCTTCGAGATCTGCTTGTTTGTATCTCTCTCTCAGGCTGGTTTTTGCGCTGAGACAAATAGGACCATATTTAGCCGTGTAGAGTAGTAGATCATATTGAATGTTAGGGACAAAAGCAACTTGAGCTTGCAGGTAAAAAGGTAACAGTTCCTCTCTGATAAGTAACGTAGCTAAAATGTACTCAAAGATGAGACCATTAAGGACTTTCCCTTGTATTTCCTGGCCACTATATTTTTGCCAACAATGCTCAATATAATGAGACGGTTTGTCATAATCTATCGCGTAAATATCTGGAAACAACGTTTCAAAGACAGTGCTTGCTTTACCGGGGTTCTTTACAATACCGTACTTTTGTAGATAAGAGGCCATTTTTTTCCTCTTAAGGAATAGAATCTTACAACCAATTATAGCGTGCTGCTAGTAATTTTTTAGTATCCTCAAAGAACTCTTCCATGAGGGGATAGATAACACCGGTGGAGCTCAGGCCAAAGAGTGCGCCGGTGAGAGTGCGTAGTAGCGGGGTGGTTTCGTGGGGCGTTATCCAGCCGGGTTTGAGCCACGCGATGAGACTGGTGAGCAACTGGTAGCCGCCATCCAAGCCCATCGGCAGGAGGCCGAAGAGCAGATAAGCCCAAATCGGTAACGCGGGGATCTTCCAGCGATGGCGCAGCAATACGTAGAGCAGCCCAGCTAAGAACATCGTGCCGTAAATGGCTACATCGCGTTGACAGAAAGCGATTTTGTAACCCAAACTGGCGTTGCCCAGGAACTGGTAGGCTTTCTGCGTCTCGGGGGTCAACAAGCCACTCTCTAGCGTATAGTTGGGGCGCATCCCAAAGAGGAACCAGGAGCGAATGGGGTATTGGTGGCATAAGTGCGTGTAGAAGGCGTAAATGAGATGGGCCTGACGGGTGTAGCCATAGTGCATCAGCACCGGGGCCAGGACGGGGAAGCCAACGTACAATCCCACCAGGGTGTTGAAGAGCGCCAACCAATGTTTGGAGAGCGAGAAAACCATGCGATTAAGTCTCAACTGCGCGCGGCGTTGGGGGTCTGATTTTTGGCGTTCGCTGACTCTCCGTTCTGCTTCCGCTGCAATTTCTGTTGGGGAGAGGTCGCGGGGGGATGCTGGTGGTCTCTCTGCGTGCTCTTCGTTCATATACTCCTCTTCCTAATCCAGGGCTGATTTTTATCCGTGCTGGTAGAGGGTGATTATACCATTCTCTGGGAGGCTTTACAATTCTGGATAGTGGAAAAAGATAGCTCGCCACAGGGAGACACCGAGGCCCCTGAGAAAATAGCTTGCCGCAAAGACGCTAAGCCGCTAAGCAAAAATTTAAGTTCTAAAATCTTTGTGCCTTAGCGGTAAAACACTTGGCTTTCCCAGCCAGCTCTTCGCTAAGAGGCTAATTTTCATTAAGTTCTTCGCGCCTTTGCGCCTTGGCGGAGAAATCTTAGTTTTCCAGTAGTATCATGGTTAAGCGAGAAAAATGAAGCACTGGCCCACCAGTTTGATTGATGGCCCA
>JAYELZ010000234.1:0-1822 GCA_034717835.1 Chloroflexota bacterium | reverse complement strand
TGCCTCGCCAACGGGAGCGGCGGGCAGCTTTTTCTGGGTGTTGAAGATGACGGTACGGTGACCGGCCTGCACGTCAACCATCAGGCGCAGCCCGAACTCCTCGTCCCCTTCATTGCCAGCCGCACCGTTCCCCCGCTGTCGGTGCAGGTTGATGTTGTCGAACTGCCGGCCGACGAGGAGCGCTTGCCGGTTGCCATCATCCACGTCCCGGTCAGCACACAGCCCATCGCGACGACAGCTGGACGCTTACTGGTGCGTTACCTTAATACCCGAGGCGCACCTGGCTGTCGCCCCCTCTACCCCCATGAATTAACTATCTGGCAGGCGGATCTAGGCTTACTGGATGCTACCGCTCAACCGGTTTATAAAGCTACCTGGGATGACTTGGATCCTTTGGAATTTGCACGCCTTCGCCGTCTGATAGAGGAAAATCGTGGCGACAGTGTGCTATTAGAACTTTCAGATCGTGAGCTTGCCCACGCATTACAAATTGTCACCACCATTGATCAAGAGCAAATGCTGCCGACTCTTGCTGGCTTGTTGCTACTTGGAAAAGAATCTGCATTACGCAACCTCATGCCTGCGCACGAGGTTGCGTTTCAAGTTTTGCATGGGACTGATGTAGCTATTAACGAATTCCACCGTTGGCCCCTATTGCGCATTCACGAATGGCTGTTCCAAGCTGTTGAAGTGCGTAATGAAGAACGAGAACTGATGATTCAAGGGGTGCGAATAGGTGTTCCCCGTTATGATCGTCGTGGCATTCGGGAAGCCATCCACAACGCGCTCATCCACCGCGATTATCAAAAACTTGGCGCAATCCACGTACAGCTTCACGATGACTATATTTTGATCTCTAGCCCTGGTGGGTTTGTCACTCACGTGCGTATTGACAACCTATTGGTTGTTCCACCACGGCCTCGCAATCCGCTATTGGCTGATGCCTTTAAGCGTATTGGCTTGGTTGAGAGAAGCGGGCGAGGTGTAAGCATCATCTATGCCGGACAGTTACGCAACGGCAGATGCCCGCCGAACTATGCTCGTTCGACAGAGGCTGGGGTGACTGTGGTTTTGGATAGCTCCCCCGCTGATCTTGTTTTTGTAGAACGCATTATCCACGCTAACAAACGCCTGGAAAGACAATTGAATGTTCCTGAATTGCTGATTTTATCGGAAGATTGGGTAGCGCAAAGCATTACTTTAGACGAAGCAGCTACAGTAACCCAGGGGGACCTGCAGAGCACTCGCCACCTACTCCGACGGATGACAGAAGAAAAGCTCATAACCCCTGTTACCTCAGAGCCTACCGCTATTTACAAACTGGGACCGCTGATGTTGGATACAGAAGGGCGCATTGGAGTAGGGTCAACCATCAAAATATCCTCAACAGAAGCGCTAAAGAAGCAGATACTTACCTATGTGCAACAATATGGACAAATCCAACGCAAGCAAGTGCAGGCAATGAGTGAAATAAGTAAAGATCAGGCTTACCGTTTGTTGCGTCAGTTAGTTGATCAGGGAAAGTTGGTATTAGTTGGACGTGGACGAGCATCACACTATCGAGCTGCTGAAACGAATAAACGCGCGCGCTAAACACGCGCGCGCGTGTTTAGCGCGCGCTTAATGATACTTTGCCGATTCACCCATTTGTCTATCCGCTGATTCTCAGGAGGCATTATGAAAAACTGGTTTGATATCATTCCACCGCATGAGGACATCCGTAAAGGTCACTTCGACGAGGCCATCTTCGCCGCCGACCTGGGCGACGTCGCGGCGGGCACTGCCCCGCACGATTACCGCGATCCCTACCTCTTCTATCAGA
>JAYELZ010000233.1:0-9466 GCA_034717835.1 Chloroflexota bacterium | reverse complement strand
GATCGCGGTTGATCAGCAACCCGCCCTCGGCATCCCAGAGCCGCACGGTAAGCGAGGGCGGCGGCTCCTGCGGCCCCGTGGCCTGCCAGGCCAGCTGCACCTCCAACGTCCCGCCAGGCCGCGCGTTCCCCGTCACGCGATAGCCCAAGAGACTCACCGCCCCCCAGCCGGCCTCTAGGGGCAGATAGCCTAACTCTGCCGGGAGTTTTTTCAGGGGGGAAGCATAAAGTTGGTACCCGCCGCCCACTGGCGCGCGCGTCCAACCCGGCCACTGGTAAGCGTGGGTGACGAAAAGGGCGCGCGCACCGGTATCCTCGGCGCGCGCCAACCAAACTTGCTCGTACTCCTCGCCCGCGACGGGATAGACGTAAGCCACCTCAACTGTGTCGCCCCAGCCCTCCGTCTGCTGCAAGACCCAGAGCGGCGTAGCCCAACGCCAATCGGCCAGAATCAGGGCGTCGGGCGGGGCCGCTGCCAGCAGCGGCGCGACGCGCTCGCGGACTGAGGTATCAGTCGCCAGCAGCATAAAGTCGGAGAAGTGCCGGGGAATTTGCCACGCAGAGAGGAGCAGGATCGCAACAGACGTAAAACGTAGCACGCGCCGGCTCATGGCCTGGCGTTGCTCGTGGGCGACGTGCAGTAATCCGGCCAACCCCAAGCCCGCCGCCAGCACTACCGGCAGGTACGCGGGCATCAGGTACTCAACCGTCTGCGGGGCGCGGTAGGTGATGGTCACGAAGGTATGCGCAGCCCAGGAGATGAGCAAAGCGAGCGCCAGCCGCCAATCTGTACGGAGCAACCAGAGCCACGCCAGCAGCGCGCCCCCCAACGTCCACCGGGGGAATTGCAATCCAAAGAGGGTTTTGAGCAGCGGCAGGCGGAGCGCCAAATCCGCCAGGGAGGCGAAGGCGAACATATCACCGGAGAAACCGCGCGCCAGAACGTGGAACCAGAAACCGTGCCAGGTATTCAAGCTGTCACCGGCGAGCGGCACGTTCGCCATACTGCCCCGGAGGGGCAGGTAGAGCTGGGGCAACAGCCAAGCCATCGCCGCGACCAATACCGCGCGCCACCAACGCCGGGGCGACCAGAGGAGTGTGGGATCGAGAAGCAGCAGGTAGACCAACCACCCCCCGGCCACAAAAACTAACGAGGGATGATGTCCCACCCCCAAACCTATCACCACCGCCAGTCGGATAAGAGTACATTCCCGCGTGGAACGCTGCGCACGGAGAGCAACCTGATATTCAGCCAAAAGATAAAACCCAGCCGCAGCAAAGAGCAACGTGGGCATCCGGATATTAGCCGTGGTCGCCTGCGCCCAGAAAGTAGGAGCGCCGCCCAGCAGCAGCGCCGCGCCGAGTCCGCCCAGCCAAGCGTGCCGGCGCGCCAGCCCCCAACTCTCGGCCCAGGAACGCACCGCCGCCAGCACCAGGAGCAAGGTAATGGCGGCCAGCACTGCACTGAGCAGGTTGAGCCGCCAGGGAACGCTCCCCAGCGGGATGAGACGCACCCAGAGCGCGCCGAGCACCGTGTAGAGCGGGTAGCCGGGCGGATGCGGGATGCCCCAACCAGCCGCCGCGAGCTGGAACTCACCGGCATCAGCAGGCAAGATGTCGCGGGCGGTGGTCAAGGCATAGCAAGCAAAGAAGGCCAGCCAGAGCAGCGGCGCAGCGGCGCGGTGACGCAGCGTTTTAGGGAAATAGCGGTTTAGCGTGTCAGCGATATAGCGTGTTAGCGGCATAGCGTCTCAGCGGGTTAGCGTGTCAGCAGGTTAGCGTCTGAGCGTTTCAGTGACATAGTATGTTAGCGACGTAACTCTGTGAATAGGACAAATAAACGCCGATTGCCAAGATGGTCGCAGATCAAACCTTAAAACTCTATCATTATCAGGTAAATCTGTTTTTATCTTGCTTATCTGCGTCCTATTTTTTGGCTAGATTTAGCTCGCCATCAGGTCACGGGCGCGCGCGGCGATGCGCTCTGCGGTGAAGCCAAAGTGTTCTTTGAGCTCTTGGTAAGGGGCCGACGCGCCAAACCTGTCTATGCCCACCACGGCGCCTGGTTCGCCAACGTAACGCTCCCAGCCCAGAGTAACGCCGGCTTCAATCGCCAGGCGGCGCTTCACGTCGGGTTGGAGCACGTTGAGGCGGTAGTAGAGGGGCTGCGCGTCAAAGAGTTTCCACGAGGGCATACTCACCACCCGCACGCCAATCTTCTCTGCGACCAAGAGTCGCTGCGCCTCCAAGGCTACGGAGACCTCGGAACCGGTGGCGATCAAGATAATATCAATGCGGGGGAACGGCGACTCGCTCAAAATGTAGGCTCCGCGCGCGACACCCTCTCTGGCTTGCTCCTCTGTCGCTTCCAAGATGGGCAATTTCTGGCGGGAGAGAAGCAGCGCCACCGGGCCGGTGGTATGAGTTAGCGCAACTTGCCAAGCCGCGGCGGCCTCGTTCGCGTCGGCAGGCCGGATCACGGTCAAGTTGGGGAGCGCGCGCAGTGACATCAAATGCTCGACCGGCTGATGCGTGGGGCCATCTTCGCCCAAGAAAATCGAGTCATGCGTCCAGACGTAGGTGACGGGCACGCCCATCAGCGCGGCTAACCGCACTGCGGGCCGCATGTAATCGGAGAAGACGAGGAAGGTCCCGCCGTAGACCTTCAAGCCACCGTAGAGGGCCATCCCGTTGAGAATGCCGCCCATCGCGTGCTCACGCACGCCAAAATGGAAATTACGCCCCTCACGGCTCTCCGGCTCGAAGAAGGGCAGATCATGCAAGGTGGTGTTGTTAGAAGGAGCCAGGTCTGCGGAACCGCCCAGCAGTTCCGGGATAACGGAGGCCAGTGCATTCAACACCTTCCCCGAAGCCGCGCGCGTTGAGAGTGGCCCATCACGTTTCTTGAAAACCGGTAACGCAGATTCCCAACCAGCAGGTAATTCTTGCGCCCCAAGTCGTTTGAATTCCGCCCCCTCTGCTGGATATTCTCGCTCGTAGCGCGTCAGCAGATCGAGCCAGCCAGCCTCAGCTTGCGCGCCTTGTGTGATAGCGACTCGATAATGGGTCAGCACTTCCTCTGGCACAAAGAAAGGTTCCTGCGAGGGCCAGCCCAATGCTTCTTTGGTCAACCGGATTTCTTCCTGGCCCAACGGTGAGCCGTGAGCGCCAGGAGTATCCTGCTTGTTGGGGCTGCCATAGGCCAAATGCGTCTGGCAGATAATGAGATGTGGCTGCCCGGTGGTGGTTTGAGCGACTTTGACGGCAGCATCTAGCGCCGCGATGTCGTGGCCGTCCACTTCTTGGACATGCCAATTGTAGGCACGGAAGCGCGCCGGCACATCCTCGGTAAAGGTGATGTCGGTAGAGCCCTCAATGGAAATATCGTTATCGTCATAGAAATAAATCAGGTGATCCAAACCCTGATAGCCGGCAAACGAGGCCGCCTCGTGAGAAATGCCTTCCATCAATTCCCCGTCGGAGACGATGGCATAGACGTAGTTATCGAAAATCGCATAGCCCGGACGGTTAAATCGGGCTGCCAGATGTGCTTGCGCGACGGCCAGCCCCACGCCAGTGACAAAACCCTGTCCCAGCGGGCCGGTGGTGGTTTCGACGCCCAACTCCGGTGCATATTCTGGATGGCCCGGCGTCTTGCTTCCCCATTGCCGGAACTGTTTGAGATCATCCAGCGAGAGCGGATAACCAGTCAGGTAAAGTAGGCTGTAGAGCAAAATCGAGCCGTGCCCCGCAGAAAGTACAAACCGGTCGCGGTTTACCCAGGTGGGATTGTGAGGATTATGCTTAAGGTATCGAGTCCAGATGACGTAAGCGATTTCCGCCGTGCCCAACGGCATTCCCGGATGCCCGGAGTGGGCCTTTTGCACTCCGTCCATCGCCAAAACACGCAAGGCGTTGGCGCTCAGTTGATCAAATGCAGTTGCTGACATGGTAACCTCCTAGGTTAGTTGAAAGTCTAAAGTCTAAAGTCCAAAGTCTAAAGTCCAAAATCGAAAGTTTACTAGCTAACGGCTAACGGCTAACGGCTAATGACTGACGACTGACTACTAAAACTAGTATTCCACGCCGGAGAGGACGCGCAAGGCGACGGTGACGCGACGCGGGCGTTCATCCGTCAACAGCCCCAATTCCTCCCACCGCTGGGCCAGCTCCGAGAGACCACGGCGCGAGATCCGTTCTGGAAAGGCCGCGTGGAGTTCTCCTAGATGAAAAGCCCCATCCAACTGGAAAGCCGCGTGTTTCACCAGCGCGCGCTCCAATACGCCCAGGTCGGGGAAAGCGGCCGGCGGGCGGACTTGCGGATCAATGATGGACGCGCCCAACATCTCCAGCCAGAGCACCGCGTCGTTGATCAGATCGCCCATCTGGAAGTAGAGCCGGTTCGACCACTCTGCCCGGCCCTCCAGCTCATGGATAAAGGGCGGTGAGGTGAGCGACGTCTCGTAAGCAGCGAAGGGAAAATCCGCACTGCTAAAAATGCCCACGTTGGGAGAAACCGCCTCCGCCTGTAATAAATCCCAACGCTGCTCAGTGACCGTGTAGTGCAATGCAAAGGTGACGAGGATGCCGCCCCGTAGCCGCCAATACCAGGCCACGCCAATGCGCCCTTGATAGCCCACAGTGCGGGCCGCGATGGCCTCCAAAATTCGGTCGGCCAGATCAAAGGTTTCAAAAGAAGGGTAGAAATGTGCCATGGGAAATAGTCCTGTTTAGTCAAATGGTCGGGTAGTCGGATAGTCAGGTAGTCGGATAGTCGGTAGTCAAGTAGTCAGGTAGTCGTTAGTCAGGTAGTCGGTAGTCGTTAGTCAAGTGGTCGGTAAACGAAGCCGAGAGATTCCTCGCTGGCGTGCTCCGCGCACAGCGTGTCGCGCTGGCTCGGAATGACAGAACTGGTGACCACAACTACCCCAGCTCATTTATTAGAAACGTCCAGTCTTGCCAGCTCCTGCACCAAACCAGCTGTGACCGGTCTCCTGACCGCGCTACTTGGCTTAACGCTACCAGGCTCTGCGGGCATGGTAGGGAGACCGGCCCGAGCTTGACACGAATGAACGCTAATGAGTAGAGAGTACAACCAGTCCCGCCAGCTCCCGCACCAGCGCCTCTTCTTCGGCGCGGGTGGAGATTTCGCCGTTGAGACGTGCGGTCCGCAGTGCATCCAAGATACGTCGGTAGCTAGGGCCGGGAGGTAAACCCCACGCTCTCAAATCGTCACCGGTGCAGAGCGGGCGGATGTGCCGCCACTCTTGCCAGTAGTGGACAATTTTCTCCCGCGCGCACTCCTCCCGCGCCAGCAGCCAAGCCGCGGCCAGTAGCGGGGAGGTCAACGACTCCAACAAAGCGACAATCTCCGCCGGTTGCTCCAGATAGTCTAATTGCATCAACTGGCGCTGCAAATCAGGCAGCTGGAAGAGCGGTTCTGAAAGCGCGCTGGGCATAATCAGACGCTTGGCTATCCGCCGCAGCACCGAGGACTCCAACCCGTAGAGGAAAAGTGCCCAATATAAAGTCAACAAATCCTCTTCATCCAGCCGCCAGAAGGTAGCGTCCAACTCAGCGCGCAACTGTTGGAAACGCTGCGCTATTCCTGCATCAGCAACCAAAGCCGGATCGAGCTGCGGTAAAGCGCCCAGCGTCTGCAAGCGAGCCAACGCGGCCTCCGGTCGCGCCTCGTGGAATATCTGTGCCATCTCATGGCGGAGACGCCCCCCGGTCACGCGATCCAGCAGTGGGAGGGCGTCGGCAATCAACGCCTCACTGCGCGGGTCAAGATGAAAGTCCAACCGCGCCTCAAAGCGCGCCGCGCGCAAGATACGCGTGGGGTCATCCACAAAACTGAGGCTGTGCAGCACCCGAATCACGCCATTGCGTAAATCGGCCTGCCCATCGTAGAAATCCAATAACTCGCCCCAATGCCCAGGACTGAGACGAATCGCCAACGTATTGATGGTAAAATCACGCCGGTGGAGGTCCTGTTTGATGGAACTCCACGCCACTTGCGGCAACGCAGTCGGGCGCGTGTAGAATTCCGTCCGCGCGGTCACAAAATCAATACTGGAAGGTAGCTCGGCCAGCTCAGCAGCGGTGATATCCGGCAACACCCGTTGCCAGACCTGCGGCGTCAATAGCCACTTGGCCGTCCCAAAGCGGCTATGCGTGCGTACTTCCCCGCCATACGCGCGAGTTAGCCCCCGGCAGAGGTGGATGGCGTTGCCTTCCACCACCAAGTCCACATCCACTACAGGCCGTCCCAAGAGCAGATCGCGCACAATCCCCCCAACGAAGTAGAGCCGGTCGGAGCGTTCCGCAGCCTCCTCGCCGATCCGTCGAATCAACGTTAGAAGTGGCGCCGGGAAAGCCTGCTTCATCAGCGAGGCATGTTGCTGCCGCTCGCTCTCCCGCTCCGAAGGTGGCAAGCGGATTAGATCGGTGCGCGTCACCACGCCGGAGACCCACCCGGCATCCACCACCGGGACCTGCCCCCACCCTTTCTGGATCATCAAGGAGCGCACATGCTCCACGGAATCAACCGGGGAGACGCTCACCTCGCCGGCGGCCATGATGCGACTCACCGGTTCGTGCTGCCAGCGATGTTGGAGCGCGCGATCCACGGCGTTGCGCGTCACCAAGCCCACCACCCGCCCTTCCACGCTGACCACAGGGAAGCCCTCATGCCCGGTACGCAACATTCGCTCCGCAACATCTTTGATCAGCGTCTCTGGCTTGACGGTGCGCACACTGTAAGACATCAAATCCCGCACCTTGAGCTTGGGGCGCACGAAGCGCGGCAACTCCGCCCGCAATTCAGCCAACACCGAGTCGAGCGACCGGTCGCGCAAGAGCGCGGCCGCCGCCCGGTCATGCCCGCCGCCGCCGAAATGGCGCGCCACCTCCGCTACACTGATATCGGCGGTCGTGCTGCGCGCAATCAAATGCGTACATTGTCCCATCTCCACCACCATCAAGAGCGCGGAAGGATCCACCAAATCGCGTAATTTGTGCGCCAGCGGGGAGAGCTCCTCGTCCACTCCCTGCGGCGTTCGCGCCCCGGCGATTACCACCGCGTGGCCTTTTAGTTCCAACGTCTCCAGGTTATGTAAGAGTATCTCGTAGATTCCGCGCTGGGTCACGGTGAGAGAATGCTGAAGGAAATCATTGGCAATCTCCAGACTAGCGCCATGCTCCAAGAGCCAGGCCGCCGCCCGCATGTCGCGCGCCGTAGTGGAGGAGAAGCGCAGGCCCCCGGTATCTTCATAGATACCCGCTAACATCAAGGTCGCCTCGATACTGCTAAACGGCATCAACCGCGCGGACATCGTCTCCACCAACAATGTAGTCACCGCACCCAACTCTTCGCCTCGGAAAACCCAGTTAGCAGGCCAATCCTCGCCTTGCGCATGGTGATCAATCACCAGCACTTGCTCCAGTTCCGGCCCCATGCCGCGCACCGAAACCAGACTCTGGGTATCCACCAGGATCACACGACGCACATGTCGCCCTCTAGGCAATGTATCCGGGTCAACGAAGGGCAACTCGGTACGATAGAGCGAGAGGAAAGCTTGCACATTGCGGTTGATGCGGTGCGGCAGCACCGGGACGGCGTTGGGATAGAGCTTGTGCGCGCCCAGCAAGCTGGCGATAGCATCGAAATCTGCATGTTCGTGCGTGAGAATAATGCGCATGGGATTAGTCCGGTAGTCAGTTAGTCGGATAGTCGGATAGTCGGATAGTCGGATAGTCAGGTAGTCGGATAGTCAGGTAGTCGGATAGTCAGATAGTCGGGCAGTCGGGTAGTCAGTTAGTCTGATAGTCAGGTAGTCGCTTTCTCGCCCATTATATCACGATGTCTCTCGGAGAAAGCGAGCATCGGCGTGGGTGGTCGTGGCGGCGCGTGATTTGCCGGTCAGCCAACCGAGGCAGAGCAAGAGCATATCCTATTTTCCCTCTCAAACCATCCATTTTTGCGAATACACCGTAATAAGTTATAATTTCTACTCGTTATTGATATGCTTTTAAGGGGACATAAGTATGGGGAAAAAGCAGCAAGTTATCAGTAAATTATTCGAACTCTGCAAAAAACGAAATGATTTTGTTTTTGACAACAAACTGGTCAAAAAGGTCTGTGCGAAAATAGGTTTTAAAAACCCTTACGACGTAACAAAAATTGATAATTCCTCTATTCTCCCCTCTGATGTTCGAGAGCAAGATTATTTTATAATTCATTTAGGTATGGGAACCCATCAGTTTGTCAGGGGTGTTCATTTTGGGTATCACAAATTTGAACCCATCAGCGATGATGAGAAAATTAGATGGAAATATCGTAAAAGTTTGCTTAATGAATTTGACACCAGCGAATCAAACATTCTTTCTGTTGCTAACAATCAAAGAATACTGCATGATTTTTTATATAAGGATATGGTCGCCTCTCCAAAAGCATACAATTCCCGCAGGACGAAAAAATCAATCACCTATTTTGTTGGGGATGAACTTATAAAAACAACCAACTTGCAAATGGAAATAGATTTCACATTAGAATATCACGGAGATGTAACGATTATTGAAGCAAAAAACAAATACCCTGAAGACTTTGCTGTCTATCAGCTTTTTCATCCTTATAAATACTATCGCAAATTAAAAAAGGAAGAAAATGTGGCTATAAAGCAAATCAGTAGTTGCTATATTTTACGTGGACAAAGTGAGGAAGGATCCGTCTTACGATTATACAAATACACCTTTGCTGATGAGAATCAAATTGGCTCAATTCAACTAGTAGAAAAAGCAGAATACTCTCTTGTGAAACGATAATCACTGAGAATTTCTTACCAAAGAAGAGGTAAAAAATATGGCTGAAAAAATTACCAAATATATCAATAACGTCTATTTTGGAGATGTTCTAGAGCTACTTAGAAAACTGCCCGCTAAGAGTGTTGATGTAGTTTACAGTGATCCAGATTACAACGTGGGTATCAAATATGGTAGTCAATCTTACACGGTCGATTTTAACAAATATATTGATTGGTATATTGAACTCAGCAAAGAATCCTTGCGGGTACTCAAAGATAGTGGCAATATGTTCTTAATCAATTATCCAAAACAAAATGCACATTTACGAGTAAAATATCTTGATGAGGCTTGTTATGAGGTACTAGATTATGCCTGGGTTTATAATTCCAATATAGGACATAGCCCTAAAAGGTTTACAACCGCGCATAGAAGCATTCTTCATTGTAGAAAAACAAAAGAGAACAATTTTTATAAGAGTAATGTAGCAGCTCCTTACAAAAACCCCAATGATAAACGCATCAAACAGAGAATCGCTAATGGCTCCAAAGGAAGAATGCCTTACGATTGGTTTTATTTTGACTTAGTAAAAAATGTTAGTAAAGAAAAAACATTTCATGCTTGCCAAATTCCGCAAGGCTTATCAGAAATGCTTATAAAATCTT
>JAYELZ010000232.1:0-9484 GCA_034717835.1 Chloroflexota bacterium | reverse complement strand
TCCGAATCGCACGCCAGCCGGCTGGCGTGCGTAGCCCGGCCTTGTGTCCCGTGTGCCAGAGATAGTAGAGCGCGCCGCTCATCAAGAGTACGTGGATGATCTTGATAGCTACGTCAACCGCGACTATGGATGAAAACATTTGAGAACCCCCTCTTCATTATGGCGTTTTAATAACTTGCAGCTTAAGCGTTTTTGAGAGGCTGTCAAGAGAGTGCTGCCCGTGGTTTCGCACGCCGGTGCCACGTAATGCGGAATGTCATTCCGCGCCACGTACTACGTAATGTCATTCCGCGCCACGTACTACGTAATGTCATTCCGCGCCACGTACTACGTAATGTCATTCCGCGCCACGTGCTACGTAATGTCATTCCGCGCTGCCACGTCCAGTTTTAGTTTGGGCTACTTATGCTAAGATAGGGTTTATCTATTTCATTAAGAGGAGGCCAATTAGTGAACAAACAACTGCAACTCACTGTTGAGGAACTTTATCAAGTTACCGATTTGAGCCAGTTGGACTTTGAAACCACCGCCGAATTGGAAGACTTGTCTGGTGCCGTAGGCCAAGCGCGTGCGGTGGAAGCTCTTCAATTTGGCATTGGGATGCAGCAACAGGGTTACAATATCTTCGCGTTAGGGCCGACGGGTACCGGCAAGTATAGTTTCATCCAACAGTATTTTAAGCAGCAGGCCGCCGCATCTCCCACGCCGCCAGATTGGTGTTATCTCAATAACTTTGAGCAACCGCACCGTCCCCAGGCCATTAAATTGCCGGCGGGTAAGGGGAAAGAGTTCCGGGAGGATATGAAGCAGCTGTGCGATAATTTTTACGCCTCGCTCTCGGCGGCCTTTGAGAGCGAGGAATATCAAACCCGCCGCCAGACCATCATTGAGGAGTTCCAAGAGCGGCAGGCGACGGCTTTCAAGGCTTTGCAAGAGGAGGCTGAGCCGGCAGGGGTGGCGATTGTCCGGACCCCGTCCGGGTTGGCCGTGGCGCCGGTGCGCGAGGAAGAGGTGCTTGGCCCGGAGGAGATTAACGCACTTTCGGAGGAAGAGCAGACCGCGCTCCAGAAGGCGATCGCCAAAGTGCAGGATAAACTCCAAAAGATACTCCAGCAGATACCGGGCTGGCAACGTGAACTGCACGAGCAGGGCGCGCAGCTCAATCAAGAGACCGCCGATTTTGCGGTAGGGGGCTTGCTGGGCGAATTGGCGGAAAAGTACGTGGAGTTCCCCAAGATCATTGCCCACCTACAGGCCATCCACGAGGACGTAGTGGAGCATACGGACTTCTTCTTGCCCGCGAATGGTGACCACGAGGCCTCCGGGCCTTCCATGGAGGGAGAGCCGCGCACGCCGTTGCAGAATTACCAAGTTAATCTTTTGATTGACCATAGCGTATCTCAAGGCGCGCCGATCATTTATGAGGACAACCCCACCTATCAAAATTTAGTGGGGCGGGTAGAGCACGAGGCCCAGCTCGGCACACTGCTCACCGATTTCAGATTGATCAAACCGGGGGCGTTGCACCGCGCGAATGGCGGCTACTTGATTATTGATGCTCGCAAGTTGTTGACACAGCCTTACGCCTGGGATGGACTCAAGCGCGCCTTGCAGAGCCGGCAAATCAATATCGAGTCGCTAGGCCAGAAATTAAGCCTGATCAGCACGATCTCTTTGGAGCCGGAACCCATCCCGCTCCAAGTTAAGGTGGCGCTCTTTGGCGAACGCGAACTCTACTATTTGCTCTGGGAACTGGATCCTGAATTCGCGGAACTCTTCAAAGTAGAGGCGGATTTCGAGGAGCAGATGGAGCGCAATCACGAGAACCAACCGCTCTACGCGCGCTTGCTCGCCACGCTGGCCCGCAAAGAGGGCCTCCGGTCACTTCAACGGGCTGCGGTGGCGCGGGTGATTGAGGAGAGCGCGCGTTTAGCCGGTGACCAGGAGCGGCTTTCTACGCAGATGCGGACAATCATTGACCTGTTGCACGAGGCGGACTATTGGGCCGGGCAGCAAGCGCGCGAGGTCATCACCGTGGCGGATATTCAGCAAGCGCGCCATGCTCAAGTACACCGTGCCAACCGCATTCAGGAGCGGATTCGAGAGGAGACTTTGCGCGGAACTTACTTGATTGCCACCTCCGGACAAGCCATCGGCCAACTCAACGGGCTATCCGTGATGCAGTTGGGGAATTACGCCTTTGGAACACCTGGCCGCATCACGGCCACGGTGCATCTGGGGGAGGGCAAGGTGTTGGATATTGAGCGCGAGGTGGAGTTGGGCGGGCCGTTGCACACCAAAGGCGTGCTGATTCTGACGGGATACCTGGGGAGAAGATACGCGCAGGACGCTCCTCTGGCCTTTACCGCCAGCCTGGTCTTCGAGCAATCCTATCACGAGATTGATGGTGATAGCGCCTCCTCCGCCGAACTCTACGCGCTGCTCTCGGCCATCGGCGGCATCCCGCTCAACCAAGCTCTGGCGGTGACCGGTTCAGTGAACCAGCAGGGTCAGGTGCAGGCTATCGGCGGCGTCAACGAGAAGGTGGAGGGATTCTTTGACCTCTGCCAGGCGCGCGGGTTGACGGGGGAGCAGGGCGTACTCATTCCCGCCGCCAACGTCAAACATTTGATGTTACGTCAGGATGTGGTGACCGCCGTCGCCACGGGGAAATTCCGGCTCTATCGAATCAATACTATTGATGAAGGGATAGCTATCCTCAGTGGCTTGCCCGCCGGTGAACCGGACGCCACGGGTAGTTATCCTGAAGGGAGCGTCAATTATCGGGTGCAGCAGGCCCTGATCACGCTGGCTGAGAAGCGTGAGGAGTTTGGGAATCGGGGCGAGGGAAAGGTAGCAGATGAATAGACTAGCTGCACAGATTCAACGCGTGTTAGTGGCGTTGGATGCTTCACCGCACAGCCTCGCCGCGTTGGAAGCCGCCGCCGAGGTGGCTACCCGCCTCCAGGTCCCGTTGTGGGGCTTGTTTGTGGAGGACATCCGGCTGTTGCAAGTGGCGCGCTTAGCCTTTAGCCAGGAAATAGGCCGTTTTTCCGCTGTCCGCCGGCAACTGGATAGTGAGCAGCTGGAGCGGCAGCTGCGTGTACAGGCGAAGCGTGCTCGCCGCACCTTCACGCTGGTGGCTAAGCGGGCCGCGGTGGTAAGTGAGTTCCAGGTGACGCGCGGGGCAGTGGGGCCAGAGATATTGGCCGCGGTTGAGAGTACCGATGTGTTAGTCTTGGGGCAGGCTGGCTGGTCCGAAATCCGGGCCAAGCAGCTGGGTTCCACGGCGCGCACCGCGCTGGCGACGCCCCCTAGTTTGATGTTGATTGTGCAGGTTGGCGGGCACCTCGGCGCGCCGGTGCAAATTGTTTACGATGGTTCGCCGGCAGCGGAAAAATGTTTGCTCCTCGCGGAGTCTTTTGCCAGGGCTGAACAATGGCTCACGGTGCTTTTGTTGGACGGGGGGGCGGTCGAGTTGTCCGCGCTCCATGCCCAAGTGCAGCAGGTGTTGCCGCACCGCGTCAACATCGAGTATCGCAGACTGACTCAGAGTAACGTCTCGCGGTTGCTCCAATTGGTGGAGGTTAAGGGTACCGGTTTGTTAATTATGCCGCTCAAGATGGTCTCCTTAGCCGCAGATGCATTGCTGACATTATTGCCTCAGATAAAAACGCCGGTGCTCTTAGTGCGGTAAGTCGGGATGGTATGCTGGCGGGCTTACTAGCGTTACTCAAACGACAAATATAAATAGCGTAGCATTTTAATTGGGGGCAGTTTTCACCGCAGAGCACGCAGAGAGCACAGAGTTTTTTATTTCTTTTCTCCGCGTTCTTGGCGCTCTCAGCGGTAAGATTTTTCACCGCAGAGCACGCAGAGAGCGCAGAGTTTTTTTTATTTCTTTTCTCCGCGTTCTTGGCGCTCTCAGCGGTAAGATTTTTCACCGCAGAGCACGCAGAGAGCGCAGAGTTTTTTATTTTTCCGCGGGGTGCGCTGCCCCTCCGTGGTGTACAGACTAACTGCCAGCATATTTCTCCTTAGTTATTGCGAAGATACTAAATAGCACTGCGAGGGAAGTTCTATGGAAAAATCTAGTTCACTAAATGGCGCGGCGGAAGAGGGTGCTGGGTTTGAGTGGGAACGCGCGACGACCACGGAACGCTTAGACTACTGTCAGCATTTGGAAAGTGAAGTAGTCCGGCTTAGAGGACAACTAGCTCAGGAGCAGCAGTTTAAAATTACTGCTAAGAGCTGCTTGGAGCTTAACACTTCGTTGGATTACGATGAGGTGTTGGATCGCATTCTGGAACAGGTGCAGCAGGTTGTCCCTAGCGATAGTGCGAACATCATGTTACTGGAAGGTAGTCGCGTCTACGCGGTACGGTGGCATGGCTACCAACAATTTGGGCCACAGTTGGTAGAGATTAGTACCTTCGCTTGTGATATTACGGAGGTTCCCAATTTTCAACAGCTGCTAGCCAGCCAGGAGCCACTGGTGATTGCGGATACACGCACGTCGGCGAATTGGCAGCGGCTGACTTCCTATGATTGGTTGCGCTCGTATGCGGCCGCGCCTATCATGATTGATGGTGAGGTGGCGGGGTTCCTCAATGTGGGTAGCGTTACTTCAGACGCCTTCACCCCAGCCCATGCGAAAGAGCTGGCCGCTTTTGCCGTGCATGCGGCGGCCACGCTGAAGAACGCGCGCCTTTACGAAAAGTTGCGCCGTTCAGAGGAGCGATATGCGCGGTTCTTCAATATCAGCCCAGATTCAATAATTATCAGTTCGTTAGCGGATGGACGTTACCTGGAGGTCAACGAAAGTTTTCTACGAACCCTCGGGTACCGTCGCGCTGAAGTTATCGGTCATACCTCTGTGGAGTTGCACACTTGGCCTGACCGCGCAGCGCGAGAACGCTTTGTGCAATTACTGCAAGCGCAGGGAGTGGTTACTAATTTTGAAACTCGTTTTCGGAGAAAATCTGGCGAGGTAGGTGTCTCTCTCATGTCTTCCGGCATTATTGAATTGAAGAGCGGTCCCGGTTTGTTGACGATCGCTAAAGATATCACCCCGCGAGTAGCTGCCGAGAAAGCCAGGGAAGAGTACGCTAATCGTTTAGCGGCTTTACATGCACTGGATCAAGCTGTCCGCAATACCCCCACACCCGTCAAGATCGCCGAGGTGGCTATCCAGCAGCTCCGCCAACTGATCTCGTGTTGGATGGTGTGTATCTTCAGCTTTGATTCTGAGGAACAAGAGGCGACTTTACTAGCCAGCTCTCTTGAGAAGCAGCGTGTGCGACCAGGGACGACTATCTCCCCGTGGTGTGATATTAAGAGTGTAGCTGCTCTGCGTGAGGGAAAAGTGCAAGTGGTGGCTGATATCGACACGCTGCCCACTCTGCCTGCGGCAGTTAAAAAATTAAGTACACAGGGATTACGCGCCTATGCGGGGATTCCGCTGCTGAATCAAGGGAAATTAAGAGGGGTTATTTATCTGGGCCGGAACGAACCGGGGACTTTCACCCCCGCAGAGCTCGTACATGCGCGGGAGATAGCGAATCTGTTAGCTATCGCTTTCTACAATGTGGAACTGTCACTCTTGACCCAGAAGCTATTGGAGCAACGCACCAACGAGTTATTGACCATCCGCCGTGTGGCTAAAGCCATCAATGAGATTCCCTTGATGGCGACTATCTTGGAGCAGGGGTTGCATGAGATGCTGACGACCTCCCCAGCGATGGCTGGCGCTATTTATCTGCGAAAATCTTCAGGGGTAAGTGGTGAGCTGCAATTGCAAGTATCCCATAACCTCTCTTCAGAGTTTCTTTCAAGTCACCACGAGCTGCTGCTGGCGCAGCTCCCTCCTTTATTGGAGCAAGCGTTGCACGTGGGGCGCGTGGTAGTGTTTGATGGTCTGCCGCCCTCGCATGTCACTCTTTCCGCACCTAGTGCGTTGAAAGAGTGGGGATTTGGTTCGGGGTTATTTTTGCCGTTATACATCCATGAACGAGGGCTAGGCTTCGTCGTGCTGGGCGCTGAAGGCCCACACGCTTTTTCCGCGACCACTCAGGATTTTTTGTACTGTATCGCTGACCAGATTGCCCTGGCTGTGGAGGGCGCTCACTTGTTAGCTCAAGCTCAACAGGATACCCAAATCAAGGCGAATTTGCTTCACGAGGTAAATCATCGGGTCAAGAACAACCTGACCGCTATTCTGGGAATCTTGGCACTGGAAATGGAACGAGCAGAAAGTACAGAGGTCTCCTTAGCAGCCGTCTTGGTAGATATGCAGGAGCGTATTCGGGGGCTGGCGCTAGTGCATGATTTACTTTCCAATGCGGACTGGGACTACCTTTCGCTGGAGGAGTTGGCGGCGGCGATTGTGCGTTCCGCTCTGGCGAGTGCTCCATACCGGCCGCATTTAGAGATCGCGCAAACACCGGCTGCTGAACCGTTGATGGTCTCACCTAGGAATGCTACGGCGTTAGCCTTGATACTTAACGAACTGGCGACCAACAGTATCAAGCACGCGCTCTCTGAGAAATCGTTGGGTGAAATCAAAATAACCATTACTCTGGTGGGCCAGGAAGTAACCTTGCAGTATCGCGATAACGGCCCTGGTTGGTCAGCCGAGGCTCTGAACGGCGAGAGTGGCGGCGTAGGGTTACAACTGATACGTGGCGTTGTGCGTAGCCCTCTGCGCGGCGCATTGACGTTAGTCAATGCTGCCGGGGCCGTAGCCACCATCACCTTTCGGTTGCCGCAGAAGATCAAGCAGTCTTAAATGAAATACGAATACGTGGCCCTACTTTTTAGCTGCCACAGAGGAAAAGATTAATGTTTACTACTGTAAAAAAGAATGCGCGGGTTCTGGTGGTAGATGATGATTTGATGGTCAGCCGTTTAATTCAAATGTTATTGAAGCGGTTGGGTTACACGGTTTGCGGTACGGCAGTTGACGGGCCCGAGGCGGTACAACTCTTCCAGCAATTACGGCCCGATGTGGTCCTGTTGGATTTGCAGATGCCTAGCCCCGAAACCGGTCTGGATGAGCGGTTCGCCGGTTTGGAGGCCGCCAAGCAGATCCGCGAGCTGGCCTCCACGCCGCTAATTTTACTGACGGCGCACGAGTCTCCAGAGATCACTAGGCGCGCTGGCGAAATTGGGGTGGATAACTACCTTGTCAAGCCGCCCCGGGCTAACGATCTGGATCGGGCGATTGCCATTGCGCTGGCGCAGTGGAGGGCCAAAGAGGCTCTGCGTCAAAGTGAAGAACGACAGCGACAGCTAGTAGAGCTCTTGCCGGTTGGCATTCTAGTTCTTGATCAAGAAGGGCGGCTGCTCTTTGCTAACTCCGCCGCTGCTAAACTAGTTGGCGTGGCAGACCCCGAGGCTCTGCTGACTCTCAACTTGCTAGATATCTTGTTGCCGGAGAGCCGTGAATTAGCTCAGCAACGTTTACAACGGGTGATGGCTGGCTATGCACTTACTAATCTGGAGACGGAATTTAATTCGCCGGATGGGACAATGCGCTACGTGTTGGCCGCAGCTAGTCCGTATAGTTATCAGGGGCAACCTGCCATTTTGGCGGTGCTACAAGATATTACTCAGCGGAAAGAATGGGAAGCCGAACGTCAAGCTATGCACAAAAGAACCGACTCTCTCTATCAAATTTCGCGCACCCTGGCGATTTTTCAGAGTCTACCACTCGCCACGCAACTGGATCAAATTACTCGGAGTGTGGTCCAAGCCTTGCCGGCGGCCCGCGCCATGCTGATTACGGTGGATATGTTGGCTAAGCGAGTTACGCATGTGAGCAAATTTGGCGATAAGATTGAGCAAATTTCGGAGCCTACCTTTGAACAACTGCTGCGGGGACTCGGCGGGTGGGCGCTTAAGCATTTACAGCCGATACTCTCTCCGGGCGGGAAGCCAGACCCACGTGAGAGTTATGCGCTACAGCAAGAACGTCTGGCTACTCATGGAGGCAGCATCGCCATTACCCCGCTGCTGTATCAGCGTGAACCGTTAGGAGTCCTCACCGCCATTAACTTGGCTGGGCAACGCGATTTTACCAGAGACGATCTTGCTATTTTGACGGCGATGGGTAGCCAGGTCGGCATAGCCTTGAAGAATGCCTTATTGGCCCAAGAGATGGCTGATTTGAAGAGGTTTAATGAAAGTATTGTGCGTAGTGTGGGTGAAACGATTTTGCTAGAGAATGACCAGGGGGAGATTGCTTTTGCTAATCCGGAGGCGACCAACTTGTTTGGATACAGCCACGAGGAGTTGTTGACGCGCACCAGTGATGAATTACTCGCCTCTGCTATTGAAGGGCGGCAATCCCCCCCGGTGGATAATGGGGCGATGCGCTACGAGTCCCAAATACTTAATCAAGCGGGTGTCGAGGTGCCGGTAATCGTCAGCTCACGAACGCTTTCCCAGGAAGGGGAAATTAAAGGGATGCTCTCCGCGATCACTGATATTACTGCACGCAAGGAAGCCGAGGAGCAGCTGCAACAATACGCCGCTGAGTTGGAGGCGCATAATGCTGAGCTGGATGCTTTTGCGCATACTGTAGCCCATGATCTTAAAAATCCTTTGAGTGTTCTGGTCGGTTACGCGAATTTGTTGAATATGAAAATGTCCCATGGGCCGATTAATAATGCCACTTTGGAAACAATTGTATCCCCGCTAATCCGCAATGGGCAGCGGATGGACAATATCATTGACGAGTTGCTATTGTTGGCCAGCATTCGCAGAGAAAGCGAAGTTCCGCGAGAGCCATTGGATACTGGGGCGATAGTAACCACGGTCCAGGAACGATTACAGGAGCAGCTAGCCCAAAAACAGGCGGGGATCAGCCTCCCGCCAACTTGGCCGGTAGCCATCGGCTATGCTCCGTGGATTGAAGAGGTGTGGGTCAATTATTTGAGCAACGCTCTCAAATACGGTGGTGAGCCGCCGCGTATCGGGCTAGGAGCGGAGCTAAATTCAGATCAGCTGGTGCGGTTCTGGATGCACGATAATGGCCCTGGGCTGACGCCGGAGGAACAGGAACACCTCTTCACGCCCTTTGAACGGCTTAATCAGCTACAAATCGAGGGGCACGGCCTGGGACTCTCCATCGTGCAGCGGATTATCAGCCGGCTGGGTGGTGAAGTGGGGGTAGAGAGCGCGCCAGGGGAGGGCACCACTTTCTATTTCACGCTGCCGTTGGCCGTCCCGTGATTTTGAATGGTTAGTGTCTTTAGGTTTCTGCCAGCCTCCCACCACCGGACGCGGTTACGAAGATAATGCTCTCACTTAATGAGGGCGTAGTTCATCTCTACTATTTCTCCTGCTCCGCTCTCGCTGCGCGCCAACCGGAACTGCACGCCACGCTCTCGCCCGCCGAGCAATCTAGAGCCGCTCGGTTTCGCTTCCCCGCCCCGCGTACACGTTTTGTCTTGGCGCGCGGTCTGCTCCGTGAACTACTGGG
>JAYELZ010000231.1:26755-32854 GCA_034717835.1 Chloroflexota bacterium | reverse complement strand
TGTCCTCACGGACTGCGGTGGTTGTCTGGCTCTGGGAGCATTCTTTGGTGGTGGGGAAGAGCCGCACTGGTGGATTTCCACCAGAAAAAGATGGTTGATTTCCAGGATTGACAGACTTAGCAGCATATATAATACCAACTGTTTGCGGCTCGCTGGCTAGTCTGGTGGGCATATAGATTCCTATCTTAGAGGAGGCCTGAAAATAAGTAAGCTCAAGTTTGTATCGGTGTTCGTGTTGTTGGCATTGTTGTTGAGTGGTGTGCCGGGTACGGTAATGGGGCAAGAGCCACCGCCAACGTCAGAATCTTTCGTTCCCAGTCCGGAGAGGTCAATACCTCCTGGCGATGAGCCAGCAGGCATGACCGGCGGGGCGGCTGACGACCCCCACGCGGTGATTCAGTTGACGGCGCAACAGGAGCAGGAATTGGCTCAGAAGCACGCTCTGCTAGCGAGTGTCTGGGAACTCAAAGCGCAAGGATATTCAACCGAGGAAATCTGGCGTGCTCTCGCAGGGAGAATCGGAGTTTCGTCCAAAAGGAGCGGTTCGAGGAGTAGTTCCATGTATGGCTCTTGCTCTATGGGTCTCTGGAAGGAGCCGGAGAGTGAGCCTAACTGGTGCGGCCTTGGGTCGGGAACCGCGGTCATCTCGAACTGGCGTAGCGTGCCACCGTCCGGATACTATAGCGCCATAGAATATATGACCTACCTGGCCGAAGATGCCTGCAAGCAAGGGGAAAGCCCGCCCTACTGTACTGGTATGATGAGTGGTACCATAACCTGGGCCGATGACTGGGTGCATATCGTCAACAACGAAATAGGCACATACTGGTACGAGAAAAACTACCCGGCGTCGGTTAGCGCCTACAAGATTCTTCTGGAAGCGGATACCTACTGGAGCGGTCATCCTCTCAACCACTTGGTTGAGTCCAGAGGGCTGCCAAGTTGGGGCCAACATACTTGCGGTCACCTTGTCGCTGCTAACGGGTATAATTTTTACAGCAACCAAGTGCGCTACGGTGATTCAGCCCCCAATAGCGCAACTCAGTATGGGAACCCCTTTGGTTGGCACTGGTGGAGCCTGGATGACTTCTACCAGCACATTGTGGATCGTGGCAAGCTGGTCATCTGGTAACCGGTTGTACTCCTATCTGGTTTCACTGCGGGATGGTGAGGCGTTCATTTTGCCGTCCCGTCTTGCCCGTCTACTATGCCTGGAATAATGAGGAGATAGACTATGAAAAAAACAACACTGCTAAGAGGCAAGGGCCGCTCGGCGTTGACGGCATTGCTGCCCCTGGTAATCCTGCTGACGGCCTGTGGTCGGGGCATTCACCCCACGGTTGAAGTTCCCACTGCGCCGGAAGCAACACCCGTCCCCTCCCGCACCTTTGCTCCGACGCTGACTGCCCCGGAGGCCACGGCGATCGTTTCCCTGCGGACACCGGATGTGCCCAACCGCTGGCCCACACAGACCCCTTCACCGACGGTCACGCTGGTTCCCAGGGAGAAATCGGTTATTCCCACCCCCGGGGCACTGAGCTACACCGCTGTGCTCACTATCGAGTCGCCCATCAAGCGGCCACTAACAGTTGTGTTGGACAATGGCAGACTTTTCATCACTGGCAACCGCAACCCGGGAGAGTATTTTGGTGAGATACTGATGTACGATCTCGACACAGGGGAGCTGACGAGCGTGGCATCCAGTACATACGGCCCCCAGGGATGTATGACGGACATAGATGTCTCCGGGGAGTGGTTGGTCTGGCAGACCCACTCTGGCTGGGGCACGGATTGGATACTCTACGCTAAAAACCTAGCCACAGGGGAAGAGATTCTCGTTGACAGCGCGGAGCAGGCTGGGGCGACGTCTCCTCGCGGGGCTTACGTAGCAGTCTCCGGCGACACGCTGGTCTGGGCCACCATCAGGAAAGTGGGTGATGGCCCAATCCAGTCCAACGTCATGGCTTACGATCTGACCCGTCACCAAACTCACGTCATTGCCAGTGCCCGTATGCCGGACAATGTGGGCAACGTAGACATAGATGGCGAGCGGGTTGTGTGGGGCCGGGGCAGCACAGCGGGAGGAGTGAAACAGGCCAACGTCTTTATGTATAATCTGGCGACCCAGGCATATACCCAGCTATCTTACGATGGCCGCTCGGGGCAACCGCGTATCCAGGGCGACTATGTCGCCTGGCGGCAAGGCTTCGGAGACATGGGGCCGATCGTGATCTACAATTGGAAGACGGACGAAGGGATCAAGTTGTCCAGACCGTCCGAGTGGGGGGAGTTCCCACGCCTGGGAGATGGCCTGGTCTGCTGGGAACGCTACACTGGCGATGTGCGTTCTGTTCTCTACAACATGGAGCGCAACATCGTGGATGGGTTTATCCCCTCGTCGCGGGAGGGGCAGGACACTTTCTATGACGGGTGGCCGAGCCTCTGGAGGCGGAAGGTGGCATTATCGTACAAGGACAAACGCACGGGGCAGTGGTACATAGAAGTGCGCGAGTATTAGCCTCTCTAATTGGCGACAGTAGTGCTGGGGAGGTTGTGTTGCGTATGAAGCAGTACGTTTGAACAGGCCTAGGTTTACTTTTGCTTACCTTGAGTGCTTGTGTTCCCAGAGAGCAGGCGCGCCTTGTTCTTGTCTCAAGCTCCCCGGTGGCTACGTCGCCATTGATAGCCACCATCACCCCCGCAGAAACATCTGCCCCGCCGCAGTCCACTGCTACCAGTACTCTGCAACCTACCTCTACTGATGCTCCGTTGGTCACCATGACGCCCTCGCCCCATCTACTCCGTCATTCCTCAGTCAGCACGGATACCCACGCCGCGAGCGCTGTGGTCAGCGGTACGGCTAAGATCAATCCCAGACTGCCAACCAGCGTGTGGACGAGTTCCTCCGCGATCAACTCGCGGTTGATGGTTAAGTACCACGGCTCCGGGTAGAGGTAGAAGAGAATGAGGAGCGGGAGGGCGGAACTGGTGTAGGCCAGCACCAGGGTATTGATCATAGAGGCTAGATGTGCGTTTCCCACCTTCATGCCGCGCCGGTAAATCTCGCGCCGGGTGAAGGTGGGATTTGCTCTGTAGAGCTCAAAGATGCTGACGGCTTGCGCTAAAATCACATCATCCAGCACGCCCGCCGCGCCGATGATGATGCCCGCTAACAAGAGGCCGCGCATATCCAGCTGGACGCCGGTGGATTGCAGATAGAGCGTCTCCTCGGAGCCGAAGCCGGTGAGATGTGCGCTCCGCGTCCAGAAAATCGCCAAAAGTGCGGTCAGCGCCAGGCTGAAGAGGAGCGCTAGTAGCGCTGTGTGCGAGATGGGGTTCCAACCTTGGATCAGGTAGAGCGTGGCTGCCATCAACGCGCTCATTCCCACCACGGTGATGAGCACCGGCTCGCGCCCCGCCAGGATCTGCGGCAGGATGAAGCCGCCCACTAGGAGAATGCTCAAGATCAGGCCGCCGATAGCGCGCACTCCTTGCCAGCGGCCAACCAGCACCGTCACTAAAGCGAAAAGCACGGTCAGCGCGCCCAATGGCCGCCACCGGAGATGGTCGGCGATGCCGTAGTGGCTCTCGCCAGTCGGTTGGGTGAGGATCATCACCATCGCCCGTTCACCGGGCTGGAAACGAATGTCGCGCAGTTCCGGCCCCAAGCCGTTGTACGTTACCTCAACTTGCTCCCCCTGGTGTTCGCCGGAGAGAATCTCCAGTTCCAACAGCTGGGAGATTTGCGCCAGCCCGGTCTCGTCTTCGCTGCTGCTCTCTTGCTTGACCGCTAACACCTCCGCTTGCACTGTCTCTTCCAACGAGGCATCCTGGGCTTCGTATTGCGCCGGGGGCTTGGTGGCGTGCAAGATGCTGATAGCCACCACTAATCCGAGCAGGAGGAGCACGGCGGTCCCTTCCAGTAGATAGTGGCTGATCTTGCTACGCGGTTGAGTAAACATGATTCGTTTCATTGACCTTCTGCGGTTAACAGCGTGTCCGCCTTCTTCAACCACTCGATGATCTGGATCTGCTGCGGACACTTCGGCTCACATTCGCCACATTCCACGCAGTTGTGGGCGCGCTGCTTTTTATCCAGCCATTGGTACGCACTGCGCGCACCGGCCAAATCCTGGTACATTTGCGCTTCGTTGTAGATGGCAAAGACGCGCGGGATGTTCACGCCGTGGGGGCAGGGCAGACAGTATTGGCAATTGGTGCAGGGGATGGGAGCGAGCTGCTCAAATGCCTGACGTACTCTCTTGACGCGAGCTAACTCTTTCTCTGTGAGCGCGCCGATGCTAGACCTTCCCGCGCTAGTGACGTTTTCCTCCACGTGTTGCAGGGTGCTCATGCCGCTGAGCACCAACGCGACCTCTGGTTGGTTCCAGAGCCATTGGAGTCCCCATTCCGCCGGTTTCCAATCGCGTTCGGACTTGGCCCAAAGTTCGGCAACTGGTTCTGGCGGCGGATTTTGCGCCAGACTGCCGCCGCGCAACCCTTCCATGATGACCACGGCCAAACCTCTCTCGGCCGCGTAGTGGAGACCCCGCCGGCCCGCCTGGTAGTTTACGTCCATGTAATTGTACTGGATCTGACAGAAGTCCCAGTTAGCGTAACCGTCCACAATCTCCTGGAAGATCTTGAATTCATCATGGAAGGAGAACCCTAGATGCCGGATGCGGCCATCAGCCAGAGCGCGCTCGGCCGGCGCGAAGATATTCATGTCACGCAGCTTATGCCACCATTCCTCTTGGAGTGCGTGGAGCAAGTAGAAGTCAATGTGATCGGTCTGCAAACGTTTCAGTTGCCGATCCAGATAACGGTCAAAGTCGTCCGGCTCCTTGATTAACCAGGAAGGCAATTTAGTAGCCAGTTTCACCTTCTCCCGGTAGCCGTCTTGCAGCACCTCGCCGACAAACGGCTCACTCGCTTGGCGGTGATAGGGCCAAGCCGTGTCAAGGTAGTTGACGCCGTGATCAATGGCGTAGCGAATCATTTCGGTGGCTTGTGGTTTGTCGATTTTGGCTGGATTCTCAGCAATGGTGGGCAAGCGCATGCAGCCAAACCCCAACGACGAAGGATGCCAAGCTAATTTTCCGAATGAGCGGTATTGCATCAATTCCTCCCTAGCTGCTTCTATAATAAAAATCGTAAGCGTTCAGAGGGTAAGAAAAAGCACCCTAAAAGACCTCCGAGGTTTACGAAATGGTCCCCTTTTGCCAGGTTCTGGTAATCCACAACTCGCTTTTCAGGTCAAATTACCGTCAAAACCTCGGAGGTCTGAACGCTTACTAAAAATCTTCACCACAGAGCCACAGAGAACACTGAGAAAAAAACAGCTTGCCGCCAAGACGCCAAGACACTAAGAAAAGATTTCAAATCTCTGTGCTCTCCGTGCCTCAGTGGTGAAATCTTTACTTGCTACTCTTTTGGGCTGCCTCCTGCCCCAGTTTGAACGCGACCTTATTCACCTCCGCGTATCTTTTGGGCACGCGCTGCAGGATGGCGTTCTCCCAGAGCTGTGGATCCGTCTCCAACAACGTGGAGAGGCTTGCCAACAACACCGTGTTGATAGTGCGCACGTTCCCGGCCTTTTCGGCCAGCGGCAACGCCTCCACGGAGATCACGCGCCCAGCGCGCTTTTTTAGCGCGGCTAAGAGAGCCTCCGCGTCCGGGTAGCCGGCCTGACCCAAGTTGACCGACATCGGGGTGATTTGTTGCCGGTTGACGATGATGTCGCCGCCGGGTTTCAGCCAATCAATCCACCGGGCGGCTTCTAGCAGCTCGAAAGCCAGTAACACGTCCACAGTTCCTTTTTCGCAGGTAGGCGAACCGACCCTGGTTGCCCAGCGGATGTGGCTTTCCACCACTCCGCCGCGCTGCGAGAAACCATGTACTTCCGACTTCTTAGCATCCAGTCCCAAATCTATCCCTACCTGTGCTGCAATGTCCGATGCCGTGAGCACCCCTTGTCCTCCTACCCCGACAAATAGAAAATTCTGCTCTTCGATCATAGTTCCTCCTAATTAAAATATGGCGAGAAGGCGATAAAGCGAGAAGGCGAATTCCGTTTCCTCGCTTTTTCGCTCACTCGCT
>JAYELZ010000231.1:0-26655 GCA_034717835.1 Chloroflexota bacterium | reverse complement strand
TTGTCCTCCTACCCCGACAAATAGAAAATTCTGCTCTTCGATCATAGTTCCTCCTAATTAAAATATGGCGAGAAGGCGATAAAGCGAGAAGGCGAATTCCGTTTCCTCGCTTTTTCGCTCACTCGCTTCCTCGCTCTATCGCTCCCACCGGGCAAACTTGTTGACATACCGTGCATCCGGTGCAGAGCAGCGGATCAATCTTGGCTTGTTGCTTTCCTGTCTTCTCGTAAATTCGCTCGCTCTTAAGTATGGCGGGGCAACCGACCTTGAAGCAGGTACCACAGGCGATACATTTTTCTGGATTGACTTGTAATGGCGCTCTAGGTTCAAAGTGCGGGTTGAAGACGCAGTCGCCGCGCACCACCATCACCGCCGGCCCGTCTTGATGTTGCATGGCAGCTTTGAGCGTCTTGGCGACGGCCGCCACATCCCACGCATTGACCTCTTTCACAAAGGTGACGCCCATCGCGCGCACTACCTCGGCAATGTCTATCTCGCGGCCCGCTTCACCCTGGAGCGTGATGCCGGTGCCGGGATTATCCTGCTGCCCCGTCATCGCCGTGATGCGGTTATCCAGCACGGCCACCGTGATGTTAACGTGGTTGTAGACCGCGGCCGCCAGTGGCGCGAGGCCGGAATGGAAGAAGGTGCTATCGCCGATAGTGGCGACGGCGTCCTCTTGTCCGCCCGCTTGTTTGAAGCCGTGAGCCATGCCGATGCTCGCGCCCATAGAGATAAGCATGTCCATAGATTTGTAAGGTTCCATGACCCCCATTGAGTAGCAACCAATATCGCCAGCAATCATAACGTGGCGTTTTTGGCGGGCCAGGTTGTAGAAGAAGGCGCGATGCGGACAGCTGGGGCAGAGCGCGGGGGGGCGTGACGGGATGTCCAGCTCTGCGAGCGGCGTGACTTTGCACGGCAGCGGCTCAACCGGCACTCCGGCTTGGAGCGCGCCGGCGCGTACCTTAGCCAACGTCAGCTCGCCGCAGAGTGGGAAGACATCTTTGCCATGCGCTACTTCGATGCCGGCGGCCCGGAGCTGGTCTTCTATGAACGGGTCCAGCTCTTCGACGACGATCAACTCTTCCACCTCGGCGGCGAAGGCGCGGATCTTCTCCAGCGGCAACGGGTAGCTCATCCCCAACTTGAAGATGGAGTAACCGGCGAAAATTTCGCGCACGTACTGGTAGGCGATGCCGGTGGTGAGCACGCCGATCCGCTTATCACCCCACTCCAGGCGGTTGATGGCGGCGCTTGCGGCCCACTCCGCGACCGCTTGCAAACGCTGCTCAATCTCCGGGTGGCGGCGCCGGGCGATGGCGGGAATGATGACGCGCGTCACCTCTCCCTCCCGCTCGAATTTGGGCAGTGGCTGGAACTCGCGAGCTTGCGGTTCCGTGAATTCGACCACCGATTTGGAGTGCGAGAGTCGCGTGGTCGAGCGTAAGAGCACCGGTGTCTGGAAGCGCTCGCTGACTTCGAGGGCGGTAGCCATAAAGCGCCGGGCGTCCTCGCTATCGGCGGGATCAAGGCAGGGGAACTTGCCGAAGCGCGCATACTGCCGGTTATCCTGCTCATTTTGCGAGGAGAACGCGCCGGGATCGTCGGCGCTGACCAGTACCAGACCACCCTTCACGCCGGTGTACGAGAGCGACATCAAACTATCGGCGGCCACGTTGACGCCGACATGCTTCATCACCGCGACGGTGCGCGCGCCGCCAAACGAGGCCCCGATGGCGTTATCCAACGCGACCTTCTCATTGCTGGCCCACTCCGCCTTGATCCCCGGGTAGAGGGCGAAGTTCTCCAAAATCTCCGTGGAAGGGGTGCCGGGATAGGCTGAGGCGTATTGCACCCCCGCTTCCCACGCGCCCAGAGCGATAGCTTCATTACCGGAAAGCAATTTTTTCATAAGAATCTCCTTATCTAGAAATGATAATTCAACAACTCCAGCTGCCAACCTGTGGAAAAGTCGTACCCTCCGGGGGAGCTCAGGCCGGTCTCCCGACCGTGCCCGTCCCCAACGTTGTGGCGGCTCGGTCAGGAGACCGTCCACAGCTACTCCCCCCTACTTTTTGAGAAGATACAAAAAAGCTTCATAATCTGTCTTCAGGCCTAATTATATCTGACTTCAGTTAGATGACATAATTAGCTTGACTAACTTGACGTAAGCAGATGACGCTTTATACTAACACGGTTGTCAGGTGCATTGTTCGGCAAGCGAGGTAAAGATAAGATGGATGAGATAAGTGAGTTCTTGAGGAAAAAATACGCGCGGGCTGGTTCCAAAGCAACTTTTGCGCAATTCTTCACCAAATCGCGGCAGCAGCAGCAACGCGCGCGGGGAATTCTTATCAAGAGTCCCAAGCAGATTGAGGGCATTCGTAAAAGTTCCCGGTTGACCAGTGAGATTTTGGACATGTTAGAAGAGCGCATCCGTCCCGGCATCACCACCGAGCAGATCAACACGTGGGTTCACAAATATACCGTGGCTCATGGCGCGATACCGGCGCCCTTGAATTATCGCGGGTATCCCAAAAGCGTCTGTACCTCGATCAACGAGGTGATTTGCCACGGCATCCCCGGCCCGCGTAAGTTGCGGGATGGCGATATTCTCAACGTGGATGTCACCTCCATCTTGGATGGTTACTACGGCGACTCCAGCCGTATGTTTTTGATTGGCGACGTTTCCGCAGAGGCGCGCCAGTTAGTGCGGGTGACGCGGGAATGTCTCTATCTGGCTATTGACCAGGTTAAACCGGGCAACCGCTTGGGCGATCTGGGACACGCCATCCAGCAACATGCCGAAAGCTACGGCTACGGGATTGTGCGGGCTTTTGTGGGACATGGCGTAGGGGTGAATTTCCATGAGCCGCCGGATGTGCATCACTATGGGCAACCTGGCCGGGGCGTGGAGTTGCGGCCTAACATGACCTTCACCATTGAACCGATGATCAATGGTGGCGATCAGCGGATTAAGATGTTGGACGACGGTTGGACAGCGTTGACGACCGACGGGGAACTTTCGGCACAGTGGGAGCATACGTTGCTGGTGACGGAGACGGGCGTGGAGATTCTCACCGCTTACCCTGGGCAGCGCGACCATGATATTCGCTGTGGTATTTGAGACCTGCCAGGATGGATTTACAGGCTCTACAACGCGAAATATATCAAAACAAAGTCCGGCGTGGATTTAACGTCACCGATGTGGGCAAAGAGATCGTTTTGATGGTGGAGGAGTTGGGCGAGTTGGCGCGAGCTTATAAAAATAGCAATAAACTTCCCGCCGCCGAGATTGATTACCGGGCGGAGATGGTGGACGCGGCGGGCGATCTGCTGGTCTACTGCCTGGGACTCTGTGAGATGTTGGGAGTAGACGCGGCAGCGGTGCTCGCGGAGATTGTGGAGCGCAACCAGACCCGCACCCATACGGGTTGGATGTAAGATGAAAATTTCTCAAGCTTTGGTGGCGCAACAGTATCAGACCCCGGTTAACTTGAACGCGCGGATCCAGCTGCACGCGCGCTTTAGCGCCAGCCCCTATTCCTGGTTCCGCTGGCTCTTTGACCACTTTGCGCTCTCGCTCGAATCCCGTATCCTGGAACTAGGTTGCGGGCCAGGGCTTCTCTGGCGCGAGAACCGTGACCGCCTCCAACCCGGCTGGGAGTTCACCTTGACAGACTTCTCGCCGGGGATGGTCGCCGAGGCGCGCCGCAATCTGGTGGCGGTTTTACCGTCAACCGCTGATTTCCGGTTGGTGGATGCGCAGGAAATTCCGTTTGGCGCAAACACCTTCGACCTGGTGATTGCCAATCACATGCTCTACCATGTACCGGAGCGCCAGCGAGCGTTGGCGGAGTGCCGCCGCGTGCTCAAGCCCGGTGGTCGCTTCTACACCTCCACAATCGGGGAGCGGCACATGCTTGAGCTGTGGGAAATGGTGGAGCGTTTCCGCCCGGGGGTGGTGGCCCAACTAAAATCGAATGTGCTGGGCTTTACGCTGGAAAACGGGGCTGCCCAGCTGGCCGCTTATTTCGGTGCAGTTGAGCAGTATTTGTACGACGATGGCTTACTGGTCACGGAGGTCGCGCCGCTGGTGGATTACGTGCTCTCTTCCAATACGTTGACCGGCCATCCGCTTACTCCAGCGCAAGAGCGCGACTTTGGAGCGCTGGTGGCGCGTCGCTTGGCTGAGGAAAGAGGCTCGCTGCGAATTACGAAGGCTTCCGGGCTGTTTGTGGCTACCGGCTGACTGAGCCGTGGCTTATATTAAATTGATGTAGTATTATTAAATTAGAGGAAGAAATGTTATGGAAGATGAAAACAAGATAGTAAGAAATCGGCGTATGGCGATTTTGATTGACGGCGATAATGCTCAACCTTCGCTGATCGAGAAGATGCTCTCGGAGACGGCAAAGTATGGTGATGTGACGATTCGACGTATCTACGGTGATTGGACTAAGCCAGAGATGAAGGGATGGCAGAAAACTTTGAATATACACGCCATCCAACCAATCCAACAGTTCCGTTATACTGTTGGGAAAAACGCTACCGATAGCGCGATGATTATTGATGCGATGGATATTCTTTACACCAGTGGCGTAAGTGGTTTTTGCCTGGTCTCCAGTGATAGTGATTATACGCGGTTGGCCACGCGTATCCGCGAGAAAGGCATCTTTGTCATGGGAATAGGAAGAAAGGCGACCCCGCGTTCCTTCGTCAACGCTTGCAACATCTTTGTCTATACCGATAATTTGAAGCCGAAACCGAAGCGACGTTCTCAGAAGTCAGTTCACAAGGATAAGGACAAGGATAAGGGTAAGGGCGAGGGACCTTCTGATCCGCGCCCGCTGCTGGAGAATGCTTTTGAGATGGCAGTACAAGATGATGGGTGGGCTTCGCTAGGGCCGTTAGGCCAATATCTACGCCAACTTGATCCTAGTTTTGATTCTCGCACCTATGGGTATACACAACTTTCGCAGCTAGTGCGGGCCTATCAAGATATGTTCCGCGTGCGGACGGTGCGGCAGAGTGGGGGCAGTTCGCTGATCTACGTGAAGATCAAGGAATGACGCTGCTAAAACAAGGACGCAGATAAACGCAGGCTGCGCTCGCAGATTAAAAAATAAAGGCTCTTTGGGAATTCGCGGGGTTGAGTTAAAATTAACCACGGATTTCACGGATTAGCACGGAAAAAATAAAAAAATCAGTGTAATTCGTGTAATCTGTGGTGAAAAATTTATGTCGCGTGACACTTACCACGTCAAATCCCAGAGACCCAAAATAAATCAGTGTCATCTGCTAAAATTGACATTCAGGAATAAATAGAAATCTCGCTGCTTGAGTGTCGGGAAACCTGAATAGATTTGTATCATCAAAGTCTCCGGGGTCTATTTGACCCCGGAGACTTTTTGGGGTCTCTGTCGGAATTACGGGTTTTTCATCACCAGGGCAGATTTACAACCCCCAGATCTGCGGATTGAATTCTACCGCGAAGGGATTGGCAAAATGTACGCCTTATACATCACAAGAGGCCAAATTTCTAGCCTAGTCATTGTCATTCCGAGTCAGAGCGACGCGCAACGCGCGGAGCACGCCAGCGAGGAATCTCCCTTTTTTGTTTCAAAATCCTCATCAGACGTGGCAGATTCCTCGCCTCGCGTCAGGCATACAGCGTCTGGCGCTGGCTCGGAATGACACGAACTTCGACTTTTGACTTTCTTACCTACTTCAACGCTTCCTCGCCGGTAAAAGCGCGGTAAGGGGAGAGGATGGCGAGCGTTTCCTCATCCTCCGCAGCCAACTCTTGCTGCGTGACCATGCGCGCTAAGAGCTCTCCCAATCCAGGGCCTAGCATGTAGCCTTGACCGCACATCCCGATAGCCATGAGATACCCGCTAACTTCCTCTGCCCAGCCGACCAGCGGCGAGCCGTCGGGCGTCATGGGGTAGAGGCCGCGCCAGGTGCGCCGCACGCGCAGATTGGCTAGCCGGGGCATCAGCTTGACCATGCGGCGGGAGACCAGCGGGAGGAATGTACTCGTCTCGCGGCGGTCGAAGCCGGGGATGGAGGGGCTAGGAGTGATGCAGAAGACGATCTGCCCGGTGCCCAGCTGGAAAAAGTAGTAGTTGGCGGAACCGGTCGCCGGCTGGATATCCACAACCATGGGACCTAAGAATTGGGCTACCGGTTCGGTGATACCGGCCTCGTGCGACTCCGGGTTGATGGGATGCGCCAGTCCCACCAGCTTACCTACTTCTCCGGCCCCAGCCCCGGCGGCGTTGATGACGACAGGTGCGTGGTAACTGCCCCGGCCAGTTTGCACACCCATCACCCGAGCGCCATCTAGGAGCACAGCTGTGACTTTCTCGTTGAAGTGGAAGGTAGCGCCTTCTCGTCGCGCCTGGTCGTAGATGGCGTGGCTGGTGAGGAGTGTGGAACAATGACCATCTTCCGGTGAGAAGGTGCCGCCGCGTAACCCCTGAGGATTGAGATCGGGAATGATGGCTAGCAAGTCCTCCTTCTCATGCCAGGCGATGTTGAGGCCGTAAGCTTGTTGTATTTTCAACAGACCTTTGAGAATCTCCTCCTCACGCTCGCGGTAGGCGACGAAAGAGTAGCCGCCCCGCGTCCATTCGATGTTATGCCCGTAATTTTCTTCCCAGGTGGAGATAATCTCCAGGCTGCGCAAGCAGAGCCGGATTTTGGCCGGATCGGAATGGGTGGCGCGAATTCCCCCGATGGCCGTTTTGTTGGAACCCTGTCCGGCGCTGGCAAATTTATCGAGCACTAACACGTTTACATTTTTCCGCACCAGAGCCAGCGCGGTGGGCACGCCGACGCTGCCCGCGCCGATGATAATGACATCATAATTATTGGTAGGCATTGCTTCTCCTCTGATAAATCAACGGCAACTCGCGCCCCTAAATAGAATTATCCGGAATCCGTTTTGTCTTCATTCCGGGTTCCATTTAATCTGCACAACCATAGAATCTTGCCATGCAGTCAAATTATGCACCCGGACGCGCAGGAAGTCAAACGTTAGTTAGCAAAAAGCGCCGCTCTCTTGGTGAGAGCGGCGCGACTGGTTACTAATCCCCTAATCCCTAATTCCCTACCCCCGGCTCACTTCTCCTCTGTGGCGGCGGCCAAGAGTTGCTCGATCCGCGGCACCATCTCGGCGGGATGGGGATGCAGCCCTTCCATGAGCAGTTGGTTGGCGAAGAGTTGCTCGATGGCGATCTCTACGGTGCCGGTTCCACTCCCCGCTTTGAGGAGTTGGGCCAAGTTGTGGATTAGCGGGTGATGCTGGTTGATCTCCAAGATCCGGGGCGGGATCTCGAAGTCTTGTTCCAGTAGTCGGCGGACGCGCTCTAGGTCGCGTTCCGGCCCGCTCTCTGCCGAGACCAGCCGGCAAGGGCTGCCGCGCAGCACTTTGGAGGCGCGCACGTCTACTACTCGCTCGTCCAACACTTGCTTGAACTGCACCAGCAGCGCGCCGAAATCGTCTGGCGCGACCTCTTCCTCTGTGTCCTCGTCGGCTTCCGCCGTTGCTGGCAGTTCCAGGTTCGCGTCATCCACGTTCTGGAAGGGGTGTTCCTCGTACTCGCGGAGACTTTGCATCATCAAGCCATCCAGGGGATCAACCAGATAGAGTACCTCCAGCTCGTGTCCCTTGAAGTAATCCAGATGCGGGCTGTGAGCCACGGAGTCCAGATTCTCACCGATGATGTAGTAGATGGCGGGTTGCGCTTCTGTCATGCGCGCGACGTAATCCGCAAACGAGATCAGTTCCCCATCGGAACGTGAGGAGCGGAAGCGGATGAGGGGCAGCAGGTCGTCGTGGCTGAAGGGGTTGGCGGCGATGCCCTGTTTAATGAAGGGCCCGAACTCTTCCCAGAACTTTTGATACTTATCGGGATCCTCTGTAGCTAATTCCTGCAAAGAGCCCAGCACCTTGGAGGTCAACGAGCGTTGGATTTGGCGCATAATGCGGTTGCTCTGTACCGTTTCGCGAGAGATGTTCAGCGGCAGGTCTTCTGAGTCCACGACTCCTTCCACGAAGCGGAGGTATTCCGGCAACAACTCGCGGTTTTCCTCTTGGATGAGTATCTTCTTGGAGTAGAGTCGCAGCCCTTCTTTAGTGCCTAGCCGGAACCTATCTTCGTTCAAATGACCGGGGACGTAGAGGATACTGCGAATATAGACCGGCACATCCGTCACCAGGTGGAGATGAAGGAGCGGTGCCTGGGGGTCCAGGCTCAGTTGGCGATAGAATTCGTTATATTCTTCCTCTTCGATTTTATTGCGTGGGGTACGCCAGAGGGCGTTCTGTTGGTTGATGATTTTTTCACCGACCTGGATGGGGAAGGAGATATAGTTGGAATGTTTCCGGATGATCTGTTCCAGCCGCCAAGTTGAGGCGAATTCTTCCGCTTCTGTGTTGAGCTGGATTTCGATCTCCGTGCCGCGCGTGAGTTTGCCGGCGGGAGCTAGTGTGTAGCTGTTTTTCCCCGCTGAAGTCCACGTCCAAGCTTGGCTCTCCGGATGATAAGAGCGGGTGGTGACGCGCACTTCAGCGGCTACCATGAAGACGGAATAGAACCCTACGCCGAATTGGCCGATAATATCGGCGGGTTTTTCTCCTTCTCCCAGATGTTGCAAGAAAGCCAGCGCGCCGGAATGGGCGATGGTGCCCAGATTCTCGATCAGTTCCTCGCGCGTCATGCCTATGCCGGTGTCAGAGATAGTCAGCGTCCCGGCTTCCTTATCAAAGTTGAGCTGGATACCCAGTTCAACATCCGGATCTACCACATCACGGTTGGTGAGCATCTCGAACTGCATACGATGCAGTGAATCCGAGGCGTTGGAGATCAGCTCGCGTAGAAAAATCTCCCGCTCGGTGTAGAGCGAGTGGGCTAAGATATGGAGTAGTTGTTGAACTTCGGTCTTAAATGCTAGTGATTCGTTGGTTTTTGCCATGGAGACCTCCTCCTAAAATATGAATATACTGCGCTACTATACCCGCGCTGCATTAGAATTACATTAGAGTTGGCCTGGGAGTATTTTCTGGGGGACGCAGATGCACGCTGATGAACGCGGATTTTTGATTTTATCTGCGCAAATCTGCGTCCGCTCCCGATTTTTTCGCGTTCAGGGGTGTCCATTCGCGGTTGTTAGTTGGCTGCCAGCTCACCGTAACGTTCCAACTCCTCTGCTGTATGTTCGTAGGGGCAGTATTTATGCTCGCCGGGAAGGTAGCCGTGTACCGGACAGATGCTGAAAGTGGGGGTGATGGTGTAATAGGGCAGCTCGTAGTTTTGCGCGATGGTGCGCACCAGTCGCCGTGCTTGTCGCCAGTCGTTCAGCTGCTCGCCTAAGAAGACGTGGAGCACGGTCCCGCCAGTGTAGCGCGTCTGCAAGGGGTCCTGGTGCTCCAACACGGCGAAGAGGTCATCGCTATAGTTGACGGGCAGATGGGTGGAGTTGGTGTAATAGGGGTGCGTTTCCGTCCCGGCGGTGATGATCTCCGGGTAGCGCTCCTTATCAGTGCGGGCCAGTCGATAGGTCGCGCCTTCGGCGGGGGTCGCTTCCAGATTGTAGAGGTTGCCAGTCTCCTGTTGGCAGCGGGCCAGCACTTCGCGCATGAAGTCCAGCGTGCGCGAGGCGAACGCGGCGCCGGCCGGAGCGCCCAATCCCACACCGAGTAGATTGAGGCAAGCCTCGTGCATCCCGTTGAGTCCGATGGTGGAGAAGTGATTGGTCCAGTAGCCGCCAGTCTGCGCTTTGACGTTGCCCAAGTAGTGGCGGCTGTACGGGTACAATCCCCGCGCGGTGAATTCCTCCAGCATTTTACGTTTGATCTCCAGGCTGGTGCGGGCGATCTCCATCAGCCGTTCCAGCCGCTGGCGGAACTCCTCCTCATCCTGCGAGCGGTAGCCCAGACGCGGCAGATTCATCGTCACCACGCCCACGGAGCCGGTCAAGGGCGCGGCTGCGAAGAGTCCGCCCAGCCGTTTGCGCAGCTCGCGGTTGTCCAAGCGCAACCGGCAGCACATCGAGCGCGCGTCCTCCGGCTGCATATCGCTGTTGATAAAATTGGCCCAGTATGGAATTCCGTACTTGGCTGTCATCCGCCAGACCGGTTCCAGGTTGGGATTCTCCCAATCGAATTCTTCTGTGATGTTGTAAGTGGGGATGGGAAAGGTGAAGACGCGGCCTTTGGCATCGCCGGCCGCCATAATCTCGGCGAAGGCGCGGTTGAGCAGATCCATCTCTGGCTGGAAATCCCCGTAACAATCGTCTTGGAGCTCGTCCCCGATCATGACCGGGGTATCCTTGAGCAAGGGGTGGGGGGTTAAGTCCATCGTAATGTTGGTGAAGGGCGTCTGGAAACCTACGCGCGTGGGAACGTTGATATTAAATACGAATTCCTGCATGGCCTGTTTGACGCTGCGATAATCCAGCCCATCGTAGCGGATGAAGGGCGCCAGCAGCGTATCGAAGTTGGAGACGGCGACTGCGCCGGCCGATTCGCCCTGGAGGGTGTAGAAGAAGTTGACCAGCTGGCCGAGGGCCGTGCGGAAATGTCGGGGCGGCCGGCTCTCGATCTTGGTGGGGACGCCGCCGAAGCCTTGCTGGAGGATAGCTTGCAAATCCCAACCGCAACAATAGACAGAGAGCATCCCCAGATCGTGGAGGTGCAGATCGCCTTCCGTGTGGGCGGTCTGTACCTCCGGCGGGTAGATTTTGTGCAGCCAGTAGCGGGCGGCGATGGAGGAAGCTAGGTAAAAATTCAGCCCCTGGAGCGAATAATTCATGTTGCTGTTTTCATTCACCCGCCAGTCGGTGCGTTGTAGATAATCATCCACTAACTGCGTGGTATCCAAGAAGAGCTTTTGGGTGGCGCGGGCCTCGGCGCGCTGCTGGCGGTAGAGGATGTAGGCTTTCGCCACCTGTGGA
The DNA here is from genome assembly GCA_034717835.1 of Chloroflexota bacterium. GTDB lineage: Bacteria > Chloroflexota > Anaerolineae > B4-G1 > SLSP01 > G713. Next base: position 15,690 of record JAYELZ010000231.1, on the reverse strand, counting down.
GTGCCGGATTTCACCAGCACCTCTTCTACAATATCTTGGATTTCTTCAACGTGGGGTGGTTGCTCGCGGGCCGCGAAACGCTCCGCTAGCAGGCCGGTGACGGCCCAGGAGATCGTCTCGGCCCACGGGCGACCTTGCCCGTTTCCGACGGCGCGGGCAGCAGCATAGACGGCGTTCTCGATGCGTTTACGGTCAAACTGTACTACGGATCCATCGCGTTTGATGACTTGCTCGATTTGCATGATGAAAAGAGCTCCTTTGCTGGTTATTGAGGGGGGATGAGAACTGGAAAAACGTTGGCAACTATAGCATCGGGGCTGTATTTGTCAAAGACCGTGTGTAAATTTACCTTATCCCAACCTTGACTGAGGCCACTCGCTGGGTATAATATGAGCCGTAATTATTAGGAGCAGACCCGTAAGGAGAAACAAATGGACACTAATCAACTTCGTAAAGGCACCACTTTTTATCTAAATGACGAGCTATACCAGGTGCGCGAGTACCAACACCATAAACCGGGACGCGGCCATGCCATTATTCGCACCAAGCTGCGCAACTTGCACACCGGGGCTATTATCCCTAAAACCTTCACTTCCAGTGACCGCGTGGAAGAAGCTTTCGTGGAACGTCGCACTATGCAATACCTCTACTCCGGGCAAGGTTCCTTCAACTTCATGGATATGGTGACCTACGATCAAATTAGCATTGACGAGGCCCTCGTTGCAGAAAAGGTCGGGTATCTCAAAGAGAATATGGAGTACACCGTGGTGATGCACGGGAACGAGCCGTTAGATGTTGAACTCCCGCCGGCCGTTGAACTGAAGATTGTACAATCCGAGATGGCCGTAGCTGGCGATACCGCCGGCGGAGCCAGCAAAACCGTCGTCTGTGAAACGGGCTTGGAAGTCCAAGTGCCTCTTTTTGTCAACGAAGGCGATACTATCCGTGTGGAAACCTCTAGTGGGAGCTACGTAACCCGCGTCTAGGGTGGGGCGTACTTGAAGGAAACTGTCTCACTATGGAGGTAAGGTTAAGTCTGGAATTTTCCTGTGCGGACTGTAAGATTCAATGCAGAGTTTCATAGGTGTCTGTTTGCGGCGTGCTCGTGCTGGTGAGTGCGCCGCAATGTTTCTTTAGTTTGTTCTCTGGGCAGAACTATCGTTTTATCAGTCAGTTGGGCTGAAGGCATTTAGAGGTGAGCTATTATGGCGGATTTTTCTCTCTACGCAGGACGTTGGGTTACATTGAATGAAGCCTCCCGCATTGTCAGCGTGGGGACAGCTCCAGAGGAGGCCCAACACAGCGGCCGTCAGACTCAGCCGAAAGAGCATCTGCAACTTGTCTGGATTTCGCCGCATCCTCCTTATCTGCCACTGCCGGCTTGGCCTTTGCGGCAGCTCCACTCGCTGCTCCAGAGAGATCAAATCTGGCTGGTGGGCGGAGCAGTACGCGATCTCTTGCTCAAGCGTCCTCTCCATGATTGGGATTTCGCCGTGCGCGGGTCAGCGATGAAGTTGGCACGCTGCATCGCCGACCAGTTAGCGGGTGCCTACATCACCCTAGATGCGGAACGCGATACGTCCCGCGTGATTATCAAAGACCCGGCTACTCAAGCACCGGTCGTTTTGGATTTCGCCACCCTGCGTGGGGCAGACCTCGACACCGATCTGCGCTGGCGTGATTTTACCATCAACGCGATAGCGCTGACTTTGGAGGGCGAGTTAATTGATCCGCTAAACGGTCGTGCAGATTTAACGGCCCAACTGGTTCGCGCCACCAGCACGCATACCTTCACCGACGACCCGGCGCGGCTACTGCGCGCGGTGCGCACGGCCGGCGAACTGGGATTTCAGCTGGAAGCGGGCACCTTAGCCGCGCTGCGCCAGCACTCCGCCCGCATCAGCGAGATTGCCACCGAACGCATTCAAGTTGAGCTGCTCCGGATTATAGCGGTTACTCCAGCGGTTCCTCATCTTCAGCTACTCCAAGCGCAGGGATTGTTGCCGCATATTCTGCCGGAAGTCAGTGCCTTGCGCCAAGTGCAGCAATCGCGCCCGCACCATTACGCGACGGTCTGGGGACATACCTTATCGGCCATAGTCGCTGGGGAAAGTTTGCTAGCTGCTTTGAACAACCAGTCCCCCTCGCGTTACGTGCGCCGCTGCGTACCCGTCCCCGCTGGAGCTTGGGAAAAAGCAGCAGGTTTCTTGCAATCCTGGCAAATAGAGCTGCGGGACTATCTCCAAACGCCGGTAAGTACGGGTATCTCACGCGGCATGTTGCTCAAGTGGGGGTTACTCTTCCATGATATCGGGAAACGGAGCTGCCGCACGGTAGACGCAGCCGATCAAACGCATTTCTACGGACATCCCGCAGCGGGCGCCGAACTAGCTCAGCACCGACTCCGGGTGCTACATTTCCCGAATAGCGCCATTCAATTTGTGAGCACGCTGGTTGATGCCCACATGCGCCTGCTCAGCCTCTCCGAAAATGCGCCACCCTCGCGTCGGGCCATCTACCGCTTCTTCCAGGCCACCGGCGAAGTGGGGGTCGGGGTGGTGCTACTCTCGCTTGCCGATACGCTGGCTGTCTGGGGGCCGGCGCTGACCGAGGAGCACTGGCAGCAACTGCTCATCACCGCCCAGGCCTTATTGCAGGGCTACTATCAGCATCCCGCCGAGGTAGTCACTCCCGCGCCGCTCCTCACAGGGCACGATCTGCTGGCTATGGGAATTCCCGCCGGCCCAGAGATGGGCCGGCTGCTCGCCGCGTTGCGCGAAGCACAAGCCGCCGGAGAGATCAACACCGTCGCCGCCGCGCGCGCCTTTATCCGCCAAGCATGGACATGCTAAGACGTCGCCGCAATAGTCTCTTGCTCGCATTGCTCTGGCCTCTGCTGGCGGGGGGGTTGACCCTTACCGCGTGCCAGACCGTGCAGCCCTTCCCCACGGCCCCTAACCGCATTGCGATTATCGCTGATGGGGAGCGGCATACATTGGAAACTGAGGTGCATACCGTGGGCGCGGCGTTAGCTGCTGCCGGCATCCAATTGGGGAATCTGGATCGCGTACAGCCGCCGGAGAATGCCCAACTGTATCACGGGCAAATCATCACCGTGACGCGCAGTTGGCAAACGGAGGAGGTCATTACCGCCACCGTGCCCTTTGAACGCGAGGTCGTCCGCAATGCCACTCTGCCGGAAGGTGAATCGCGCCTGTTACAAGCCGGCCAGGGAGGAGTGTATGAGCATGTTTATCGGCTAACTTGGGAAGAAGGCCGCTTGATCGAGCGGGCGTTAGTCCAGGAGGGCCTGACTAAATCTCCCCAGACCGAGATACTTCTCGTCGGGACCCGCCCGCAGGTCACCACCACTAACATTACTGGCACACTGGCGTACTTGGAACATCAAGAAGCGTGGATTTTGCGGGAGAGCAGTGCCCAGCGGCGGCGACTCACTTCTTTTGGGGATTTGGAAGGGCGGGTCTTCACACTTTCGCCCTCCGGCCGCCACCTACTTTTCACCCGCGCTGTTACCGATGAGCAGGGTATCAACGCGCTCTGGATTGCTCCTACCACCGCCGCCGTGACCACTCCGCGCGATACCGGCATCAGTAATGTTCTCTGGGCCGACTGGTCGCCCGACGGGAAGTATATTGCCTGGAGCACCGCCGAGCGCAGCGACCGTGCCCCTGGCTGGCGCGGGCGCAACGACCTCTGGACCGCCACGGTCACCAGCGAGGGCGAGCTGGCGCATCAAAGGCGGCTCTTGGAGGCGGAAGCGGCCGGCGGTTATGGCTGGTGGGGTACGCGCTACTGCTGGTCCCCCGATAGCGAGAAATTAGCCTACTCCCGACCTGATGAAATCGGCATCGTGAAGTGGGGCGAGCCAGAGCGCCATCCCCTGATCAAGTTCCCCAGCTATCGCACCTACAGCAGCTGGGCTTGGTCGCCCGACCTCAGCTGGTCTGCCGAGAGCCGACTGCTGGCCACCGTGCTGCACGGCCCTCCTGTAACCAACATTGACCCCGAAGAAAGCCCGGTCTTTGACCTCTGGGTCTTGGAAGCTACGGGCGCTTACAGCACCGAGATCGCCTCCGAGGTGGGAATGTGGGCTACGCCTCGCTTCAGCCCCGATGCGGAGACGTTGCTCTTTGGAAAAGCTCGCGTTCCTTACCAGAGTCAGCTTAGCAGTTACAATCTCTGTACCCTAGACCGTGACGGTTCCAACCAACACTGTTTTTATCCCCCTGCCGGGGAACCAGGGATTGAAATTCCCAGCTGGCGCTGGAGTCCCGACCGCCGCATCATGGCTTTTATCTACCAGGGGGACTTGCACTTGCTACGCGAGGGTGAGGAAATCCCTCTGCCCATCACCGATGAAGGCGCAACCACGCTGTTGGATTGGAAATGAGCGTCGGAAGTCAAAAGTCGAAAGTCTGCCCTGGCAAACGTATAATGGCGGCAAATGGTAAATGTGACTATCTGACTAAGGACTAACAGATTATTTGACCATCTGACTAACAGACTACTTGACTAACAACAAGGAGACCACCATGCACCTTTTAATCACCGGCGCGACAGGTTTTGTAGGAACCCACCTGCGCAGATATTTGTTAGCTACCACTGCTTGGCAAATTACCGGCACCGCTTACCCCGACCCGCCACCCACATCACACAACCCACGCGAGCAGTTTGTGGCCTTGGATGCCCGCGACGCGGAGGCAGTTCACGCATTATTGGCGGCTACCCGCCCCGACGCCATTATCCATCTGGCCGCGCAATCCCACGTTCCCACCGCGTATCGAGACCCGTGGGGCACGTTGGAGAACAACATCCGGGGCGAGTTGAATCTGTTAGAGAGTTGCCGGAAATTAGAGCTGGCGCCTCGCACTTTGGTCATCGGCTCCAGCGAGGAGTACGGGCGCGCTACCGAGGCTGAAATGCCGCTCTGCGAAGAACACCCGCTCCGCCCGGAGAATCCCTACAGCGTCAGTAAGGTGACGCAGGATGTGCTAGGCTACCAGTATTTCCGCAGCTACGGACTCCCTGTAATGCGGATGCGGCCCTTTAACCATGTGGGGCCGGGACAGTCGCCGCGTTTTGTGCTGGCGGCTTTCGCCCGTCAGGTGGCCCGCATCGAGGCTGGATTGCAGGAGCCGGTGCTGCGCGTGGGCAACCTCTCCCCGGCCCGCGACTTCACCGATGTGCGAGATGTGGTGCGCGCCTATCAGTTGACCCTGCTCAAGGGCGAACCCGGCGCGGTTTACAACATCTCCTCCGGCACTGCCCGCACCATCCAATCGTTGGTTGACCAGCTCTTGGAGCTGGCCGAGGTGGAGATCAGCGTGGAAATTGACGCGGAGCGCTATCGGCCCGCCGACGTGCCCATCATCTACGGGAGCGCGGCTAAATTGGAAGCGGCCACCGGCTGGAAGCCGGCAATTCCCTTCGAGCAGACCATCGCCGATGTGTTGCAGGAGTGGCGAGCAGCGATTTAGTCATTTAGTCATTTAGTCGTTTAGTCGTTTAGTCGTTTAGTCGTTTAGTCATTTAGTCGAGTAGTCGAGTAGTCATTTAGTCATTTAGTCGTTTAGTCATTGTTAGCCAACTGAATTGACTATCAGACTACCAGACTATCAGACTATCAGACTACCAGACTATCAGACTACCGGACTATCAGACTACCGGACTATCAGACTATCAGACTACCGGACTATCAGACTACCGGACTACCGGACTATCAGACTACCGGACTACCAGACTACCAGACTATCCAACTATCAAACTAGGAGGCAACATGAATAAACGTACGGCACTAATTACTGGTATCACTGGACAAGACGGCTCTTACTTGGCCGAGTTCCTTTTGGAGAAAGGCTACGAAGTTGTCGGCATGATACGCCGTAGCAGCACCCTCAATTTCAACCGCATTGAGCAGATTCAGGATAAAGTCGCGTTGGTTTCTGGCGACTTGTTGGATCAAGGCTCACTTATCAATATTATGCGAGAGCATCAACCCGACGAGATTTATAACTTGGCGGCCCAATCCTTCGTCCCCGCCTCTTGGAAACAACCAGTTTTCACCGGCAGCGTCACCGGCTTGGGCGTCACCCGCATGTTGGAAGCTATGCGCACCGTCGTCCCCACCGCGCGTTTCTACCAGGCCAGCTCCTCAGAGATGTTCGGCAAGGTCCGCGAAGTGCCGCAAAGTGAAACCACCCCTTTCTATCCCCGCTCACCTTATGGCGTCGCCAAAGTCTACGGGCACTGGATCACCATAAACTACCGCGAATCCTACGATCTTTTCGCCTGCTCCGGCATACTTTTTAACCACGAAAGTCCGCGCCGGGGCCTGGAATTCGTCACCCGCAAGATCACCCACCACGTGGCCCAGATTAAACTAGGGCTGACCGACCACGTGGCTTTGGGGAATCTTGATTCAGAACGCGATTGGGGCTTCGCCGGCGATTATGTCCGCGCCATGTGGCTCATGCTGCAACAGGAGCAACCGGATGATTACGTCGTCGGCACCGGAGAAACCCACTCCGTGAGGGAGTTCTGCCAAATCGCTTTCGAGCACGTGGGATTGGATTGGCGCGATTACGTCACCCAGGATCCACGCTTCATGCGCCCCGCCGAGGTTGATCAATTGATCTCGCAACCGGGGAAAGCAGCGCGTGCCTTAGGCTGGAAACCAAAAGTTAGTTTTAAGCAACTTATCCAGCTGATGGTGGAGGCTGACCTGGCCCTACTCAAATTAGCCAATGCGTAATTTCCTAGATTATCAGGCGCAGTAAGTTGAAAACACCTTAATTCACCTGACAGGTCAGAATTAGGACGCTAATTTGACTATCAGACTACTTGACTATTAGACTAATTTTTTAGGAGGCGAGCAATGGATATCTCACGAGTAATCGTAATTGTGTTGGACGGCGTCGGTGTCGGCGAATTGCCCGACGCTGATGAGTACGGCGACGTCGGCAGTAACTCTGTCGGCAATACCTCACGGGTGGTGGGCGGATTGAACTTGCCTAATATGCAGCGGTTGGGTTTAGGCAATATCACGGAGGTGTTGGGCGTGCCGCCTACAGCGGAGACGGACGGTGCTTACGGCAAGCTGGCGGAAATATCCAAGGGCAAGGATTCCGTCACTGGGCACTGGGAACTGATGGGCATCCACTCGCCGGAACCTATGCCCACCTATCCCCACGGTTTTCCGCCGGAGATCATCGACCAATTCACGGAGCTGACCGGCTATGAGGTGCTCGCCAACCGACCTGCTTCCGGCACCGAGATCATCAAAGAGCTGGGGGAAGAACAGCTGGCTACCGGCAAGCTGATCGTTTACACCTCCGCCGATAGCGTCTTTCAGATTGCTGCGCACGAGGAGCTCGTCCCCATCGAGGAACTCTACCGGGTCTGTGAAATTGCCCGCGAGCTACTCACCGGCGAGCACGCGGTCGGGCGCGTCATCGCCCGACCCTTCTTGGGCGAACCCGGCAACTTCTGGCGCACCGAGCGCCGCCACGATTTACCGCTACTGCCGCCACGCCCCACGGTGATGATGAAACTCGTTGCCGCTGGCTATGACGTCGCCGCGGTGGGCAAGATTGACGATCTCTTCGGCAATACCGGTATCAGCCTGGATACGCACACCACCAATAACGCCGACAGCATCACCGCGCTGCTCGATTTTCTCCCACAAGAGTTTGACGGGTTGATCTTCGCCAACCTCATCGAATACGACATGATTTATGGCCACCGCAACGATCCTGCCGGTTACGCGGGCGCGCTGGAGCGCTTTGATGACGCGCTCCCCACCATCACCGCCAATATGCGACCCACCGACATCGCCATGATCGTGGCCGACCACGGCGTTGATCCCACCACGCCGAGCACCGACCACTCCCGAGAGTACATCCCGCTGTTGGTCTGGGGAGAATCGGTCAAGCCGTCCGTAAACCTGGGTACGCGGGCGACCTTCGCTGACGTCAGCGCGACCATCGCGGAGATTTTTGAACTGGAGCCGCCAGAGATTGGCGTCAGTTTTCTCAGTCAAATAGTCGGGTAGTCGGTAGTCAGTTTTTGACTTTCAACCTATTTGCAGAGGAGCATTCTATGAGTGATATTAAATTTGGCACCGATGGTTGGCGAGCGCGTATCGCCGAAACGTACACCTTTGATAACGTCCGGCGAGCTGCGCAAGGCTTTGCCACCTACCTCCAGGCGCATGAGCTGGCCGATAAAGGGGCTGTGATTGGTTACGATCAACGCTTTAGCGGGGAGCTCTTCGCTGAGGCGGCTGCCGAGGTGCTGGTCGGTAACGGCATCCACGTTTGGCTCACCGACCATAACAGTCCTACGCCCGTGATCAGCTACAGCGTGGTAGAACGTCAGGCCGGCGGCGCGATCAATATCACCGCCAGCCATAACCCCCCGCCCGATAACGGTTTCAAGGTCCGCGATTCTTTCGGCGGCGCTATCGCCCCGGATGGCTTAGCGGAGATTGAATCGTATATTCCAGAGGAAATGACGGAGATTAAACGCCTCTCCCTCGCCGAGGCCGAAGAAACCGGCCAAATCCGCCGTTGGGATCCCGATCCGGCTTATATCGCGCACATCAGCAAGCTGGTGGATTTGGAGCGTCTGCGCCACGCCGGCCTCAAGATACTCTGCGAGCCGATGTGGGGCAACGCTGCTGGCTGGTTCCCGCGCCTTTTGAGCGGCGGCAATAACGAAGTCATCGAAATCCACGCGGAACGCAACCCCACCTTCCCGGAGATGGAACGCCCGGAGCCAATCCGTCCCAACATTGACGTGGCGCTGGAGAAAGCTATCGAGATCGGGGCCGATGTAGTGCTCATCAATGATGGCGACGCCGACCGCATGGGCATTGGTGACGAAAAGGGCGGTTATATTGACCAATTGCGCGCCTTCGCCCTCCTGGCCTACTACTTACTAGAAGTACGCGGCGAGCGTGGTCCCATCGTCAAAACCGTCTCCACCACCGACATGCTCAAGGTGTTAGCTAATCTCTACGACGTGCCTCTCTACGAAACGAGCGTGGGTTTCAAGTACATCGCGCCAAAGTTCCTGGAGGTTGATGGTCTCATCGGGGGCGAAGAGAGTGGTGGCTACGCCTTCCGGGGCAACGTCCCTGAGCGCGATGGCATTTTGGGCAACCTCTATTTCTTGGATTTGATGGTACGCACCGGCCAGCAGCCTTCCGAACTGGTGGCGGAACTCTTTGAGAAGTTGGGGCAAGCCTACTACTACGGCCGCATCGACACCCGTTTCCCCTCTGAGAAACGTCCGGAAGCTAGCACGCGCATCAATGCCGCCCGACCTGCAGAAATCGCCGGTCTCCCCGTGACCGAAATCGTCACCCTGGACGGCTACAAATACGTCTTGGGCGACCACGGCTGGCTGCTTATTCGCTTCTCCGGCACGGAACCCATCATCCGCGTCTACTGCGAGGTGACGGATGAGAAGCTGGTGCAGCCGGTACTCCAGGGCGGCATGGAGTTGGCCGGCTTAGCGTAATCACCAAACTCCGGTTAGCAGTAGGACGGGTTGATAACCCGTCCTACTGCTTTTTGAGCATTCTCTCACCAAGAACCAGTCCCTGCGTTGCAGCTGGGGCCGGTCTCCTGACCGTGCCCGCGCCACGTGAGGCAACCTGGTCTGGTGGCGCGGTCGGGAGACCGGCCAGAGCTACCGTACTGGCTCGGAATGACAACTACCATTTTACACTTGATAGTACGTCATAAACTCTATTCCCCCTATTAACTCAACCGTAACTTGCTTGAAATCTCCTCTGGGACTTTATCAGGTATGGTAAGGATGTATCAAAAACGGAGGGGAGCGCATCATGAGTTGGATTTTGACCATACCTGACGGTTTTTCGTTGACCAGTATCATTAAATACTCGGCGGGGTTATTGTTACCGCCCTTCACGGGTAACCCCTCAATGGCGGTCATTGAACGGGTTGAGGAGCTAGCTTCCAACCGCGTCCTCTTGCTCACCATTTCTCAAGTACCGGCCGGGCTGCAAATTCAAACTTCTCAACACCTAGATAGTGCCGAATCTGAAGAAATCAGTCACAAAGTGTGGCGCATGTTGCGGTTAGGGGAGAACCTCGCCCCGTTTTTCCAACTGCGAGCTAACCAGAAATACCCCCAGCACCCTGCCGTCCTCGCCGGACGGTTGCTAAGAGGTACTACTCTCTTTGAGGATGTGCTCAAGGCCTTCCTCTTAACTTATCAGAGAGAGCCTCTCGCCCGCGATCAGCAACCATCTGCCCAGCTAATCACCCATTTAGTCGATCAACTAGGTGGCTCGTTGCCCAGCAATCCCACCCGCCACGCTTTCCCCACCTGTGCAAAGTTACAACATCCCTCGGTGCCTCTGACCGAATTGCTGGGGCCGGCATTGGGGCAAACCACTAGAGAACTGGTAGGTTTCTGTGACACTGAACTGGCTAAGATCGAAGAGCTGCAAGCAGCACATTGTTCCCTGGAAACTCTGACCGGAGAGTTAAATAGGTTGCCGGGTATGCGCCCGGCGATGCTGGCCTTGCTGATGCTCTCACTGGGACGTTACGATTATTTGCCGTCCGGCGATTATGCTAGACATTATGTGTACTCTGAGCCAGAATTCGCTGTCTCAACTAATTCTTCAAAGGATTTCTCGGTTTGGCATCCCTGGGAGGGATTGGCTTATTGGCTAGGGACACAACCTTCCAGTGTACTTTCTGGCAGTAAGGAGAGCTAAAAATTATGGAAACTTTGCAAATCAACCCCAGCTCAGCGCAAGAGACGTTGGATTATTTGCGCCACAAAATTCATCAGCAGCGTACCGCGTTACGTCGTGGCTATTCCTCTTCCGCCATGGGAAAAGAGCTAGCGGCTTGGGAGCAAATAGTCCAGGAGCTGCAAACCGAGTCGCTCTCGGAGAAAAACGCCCAGATGGGACTTCTCTACGAGGTGAGCCAGCAGCTTAACGTTTCCTTGGATTGGGAAGAGACCATTCAAACCGTCATTGATGCGGTAATCCAACTGACCGGCGCGGAACGCGGCATGTTGGTCTTGCAAGAAGACGGGGAATTGCATACCAAGGTCATGCGCAATGCCACCGGGAAACCGTTCAGTGAGGAAGACCTCAATTTCAGTAAAAGCATTGTCCAACGTGCCCTGGCAGAGAAAAGGCCGCTGCTGACCAGTAACGCGCAAATCGACCCGCGCTTTCAGGGCAGCGAGAGCATCTTCGCTTTTGGGCTGCGCTCGATTTTGTGCGCGCCGCTCATCTATCGCAACACAGAGTTGGGCGTTATCTACGTCGAAAATCGCGCCCATGCCGGCATCTTCTCGGCTGACGACCTGGCGATCTTGGCCGCCTTCACTAATCAAGCCGCCGTGGCCTTAGCCAATGCGCGCACGCATCAAGCTACCGACCGCGCCCTCGCTCAACGGGTGGATGAATTGACCTTACTGCAAGCGATGACCCGCGATTTGAATGGCCGGTTGGATTTCAATCGGGTGATGGAGCACAGTATTGCCTGGGCAATCAAGGCAACGCGCGCCGCCAGTGGTATGCTGGGTTTACCCTCGCCAGAGGGGATACGCTGGCTTTCCGCGTCTACTCAGCTCACACCGGAGGATACGGAGATGGCTAAACGAGTGCTCCGGCGCCGTCAGCCCAATTTCTCGCCAGAACGGATAATTTTACCGCTAATGCGCGAGAATCGTCCCCTGGGAGTCTTTTACTTGGTGGCCGGAACAACGCTGTTCACCACTAAAGAGCTGGAACTTGTCACCCGGCTCGCCGATAATGCCGCCATCGCCGTGGAGAATGCCCGGCTTTACGAAGCACTCTTGCAAGCCAACCGAGCTAAATCCGAATTTGTCTCGCTGGTTTCGCACGAGCTGCGCACGCCTATGACTTCCATCCGGGGCTATTCCGAAATGCTACAAAAGGGGATGGCCGGGGAGTTATCGGCCCAACAGCAGCAATTTGTCGAAGCTATCCAGCGTAACGCTGACCGGATGCGTATTTTGATCAAGGATTTGTTAGATATCTCGCGCATTGAGACTGGACATCTCAAAATCCAGCCGGTGGCTATAGAACTCTCTCCCGTTTTGAAGGTTGCTTATCAAACTGTGGAAGAGATGCTCACTTCGAAACAACAAGAGTTCCATGCCGAACTGGACGAAAATTTGCCTGCACTTTTAGCCGACCCGGATCGACTAACACAGGTACTGATTAATCTCTTGAGCAATGCCGTAAAATACACTCCCGCAGGCGGCCAGATAACAGTACGAGCGCGCTTCGAGACGGATAGAAAATCATCCTTCGTCCGGTGTGCCGTGACCGATACCGGCTACGGCATCGGTCTAGAGGATCAGCGTAAACTCTTTACCAAATTCTTCCGCTCCGAGAACCCCCACATTCGGGAGGAAGTTGGCACTGGTCTGGGATTGACCATCACCAAGAACTTGGTGGAACTCCACGGCGGTGAAATCCGGGTAGAGAGCACCATCGGGGCAGGCACGACCGTCTGCTTCACCATGCCGGTGGCGGGAGTAGACAGTAGACAGTAAACAGCAGACGGGACATGCTCTGCGGGAAGCATGGGGGGGGGGAGATACCATGGGTTCGTAGTAGGCGCTTTAGCGCCGTGTCTCACGGTAACGCCCTGGTCATTCCTCGCGGGCGCGCTCTCCGGGGATCACAATCTCCACTAGCCACCCGGCCGGCTTTGTCATTCCGAGCGGAGCGCCGTTCTTGGGCACGAAGTCGAGGAATCTCCCACGTGCAGCCCTAACGTACCAGTCTCAGCCTTAGCCCTCGTAAGAGGGCTTCGCAAACTTAGCCCGTGGTCTTCAGCCACAGGCGTTGGCTTTAATTGTCAGGCGCGCCCCGCCAGCCACGCGATCGGCAGATTGTGATCCGCCGCAGCCTTCGGTGGACTGTGGCGCGGTCAGGAAACTGGCCACAGCTGCCTACTGCCTACCGTCTACTGTCTACCGTCTACCGCCTACCGTCTACTGTCTACCGCCTAGTGATAACAGACCTCAATAATAATCTCATCCACGGTCAGCGAAGCCACATTCTCATCGCCGTCATTGAAAACGCCGAAGTAGAGGGTTATCTCCTCCCCTGCGTAGGCCGTCAGATCCATACTGCGCTCCTCCCAGGAACGGGAATCGGAGCGGGTGATCTCCAAGCCGCCGGCCGGCCCGACATAATGGTAATCCTCGCTATCGTCATTCTCGATAAGCGGATAGACGTGATAGTGCAGGGTAATTGTAGCATTGGCCGGGAAAGTGAGCTCCCGGCGGATGGAAGAATAGTCGCTGCCCGTCTCTCCTGGCGGAATGCCAACCCGCATCGCCCAATCTCCCGCATAGACCGGCTCAGTGACGCGCTTCGCCGCGTTGAGCAGCCAATCCCCTCCCCCGGCACTCTCGAAACTCTCTGCCAGAAAAGTCTCGCAGGCCGGCGGAGTAGCGCCGGCATAGTTCCGCAGCACCAGCGGGAGGAAGACCTCGCGCAGCTCCACGGTGAAGTGCGCCTCCGCAGTCCACGGCCCGATGTTGCCCGCCGCATCCACCGCTCGCACACGCCAGCAGTGCGGCCCTGCCCCTAAGAGAATAGGATGCACTGTGCTGACCACGGTACATGTAACTCCATCCACCGCCACTTGATAGCTGAGCGGGGAACCAACATCAGCGGGCGCCAACCAGCGCAACTCCACCTGCCAGGTGGTGAGCGTGAGTCCCTGCGTCGGGGTGAGCACCGTCGGGGTGAGAGGTGCGACGGTATCCAGCATAAATTGCACCTGCGCACTCTCTCCCGTCTCCGTAGCGACCGCCCGCGCGCGCAAAAGATAATCGCCATCGGGCAACGCGGGGAGCGTATATGACCAGGTCGCGGTTCCGGTAGCCGTCAGCCAAGTCGTAGACGTGATCCAGTCGCCGCCATCCCAATATGAACCTGTCCCCCCGTTAGCCGCCTGCACCTCCACGCGCCGCAACCCCTCCCCCATCGCCGTGCCGGTAAAGACGGGCGTAGCGTTGAGATAGCTGCCCTCATCTGGCGCAGTGATCACCGCGCGCAGCGGAGCCACCAGACACTCGTCCAGGAAGTCCAGTGCGCGCGCCATCACGTCTCCCCGCGCCGCCGGCCGGATGACCTCAAACGGGAAACCGAGCAGTAACGTGCGCGCACAGCCATCGGCATACTGCACCGCCGCCGGTTTGCCCACATCGTCAGCATAATGGAGCGTAACCGTCGCGCCCGCTGTCGCCGTAAGCACGTCAGGATAGTCTACATTGTACTCGCCCGGCGCGTCGAAGGAGAACGCCGCCAGTCCAGCGAAAATCCCACCCGCCGCCGGGGCAACCGTGTGGGTGTCGGCATCATCGGCGACGTAGCCGGCGTGCAACGTGTCGCTCATAAAAGCTGGATCGCGGCCCTGCGCCACTAGATCCCAGGCCAGCTCGGAGCCGCTGATCAGGAGTGCGCCACCCGCCCCCACAAATTCCGTCAAGGCCGCCCGCTCCGCCGCATTCAATGTGCCGTCCTCTTCCAGCGATTCCTCCCCCAACAACCAATCAACCAGCGCGTAATCCCCCAACACGACTTCCCCGGCGGCTACCACCTCATTGCCGGCGCTATCCCAAGCGTAATGCGCGGGTGTCGCCGCACCGTGCTGCACCACGTAGTCGCGGCTGTTGATCTGCTCCATCCAGAGACGCAGATTATAGCCTTCGGTGGGATCGATCTCCGGCACCAGATCAAAGCGGTTCATCTTATCAAAACCGTTGACGATGAGCAATGGCGCGTAATCCCCCACGCGCGCGCCCAAGACCTCGGTGGGCAGGGATTGCCCACCATCATTGATGGCCCGCAAGCGGATGTAGCAAGTCTCGCCGGGCGCGAAGCCGGTCAAAGTTACCTCCGTGCCCGTAACCGCGAGCGGCGCACCCCACCCAAAGCCATCAGTGCTAGTATAGACGCGATAACCGGTAGCGGCCTCCCCGCGCAGCCCCACGGTATCGGTAAGTGAAAGTTGCCAGGCGATCCGCACCCCGCCGCCCCCCACGTTTTGCACGCGCAACCGCTCCGGCGGTTCCGGCGCGGTGACGAGATCAACGCTTCCCTGCTCTTCAAAGTACGCCACCACCCCTTGGTAGACCGCGCGCGCCGCCAGCCGGTTGAAGCGCGGCTCCTTGAGCGCGTTCGCGTCATGGACGTTATCATGGTAGCCAATCTCCAGCAGCACGCCGGGCATTCGATTGGCCGGGTCATAGTCCCAGAGCATGCGCACCTCTCCTAAATCTAGCTGCCGCTCACCCAAATCCCGCCAGCCAACCTCCCAGCCGGTCCGAATATCGTGAACCAGCTCCTCGTGAACCGCTTGCTGGAGCTCCAAGCTGCCCTCGGTGCGCTTGTAATATGCCGAACTGTTGTTGTAGACGTAGGAGACGGTGCCGGAGACCACGGTGTTATGACCGTTGTAACCGTTGGTGTGCCAGGAGAGATAGATAGCGTCCTCTTCCACGCCGCTATGTTGCCAGCGCGCGTACATGGGACGGGCAGTCACGTCGCCGAAATAAGACCACTCCTCCCGGTCCAATCCCATCCACTGGCTGTAATAGAAAGTGGCCGCCTCCCACCAGGGTTTA
>JAYELZ010000230.1:0-1855 GCA_034717835.1 Chloroflexota bacterium | reverse complement strand
TTTCCAAGCGTTGCTCATCAAAGAAGAAGATGCCGCGCAAAGTGGCGCGAGTACCGTCGTAACGCATGGTGCGGCCCTCGCGGTGGGAGTGGCCCTGCATAAAGAGCGCAACGGTGGCGCCGCTCTCCATTTGCAGATTGACGATCTGGTTATCCACCACGTCGTTATCACAATGGTAGACGCAGCGCCCGTAAGGCCCGGTCTCCAGCGCGTGACGGATGCCCTCTGGAGTGTAATCCTCGGTGATCACGGAGATGGGCCAGCCGTAGTAATTGGCGATCTTTTCCGGAGCAGTGAGATGCTGCTGAAGGGGCAGTTTTTTCTGGTAGAGGTTGATGGCGTTCCAGGGGCACTCATCAGCGACCGGGCAACCGTCGGTGCAACGTTCTGGCGCGCCTTTGGGTGCATTTTCGGCGCGATAGTGGAGCAATGAGCCGAAGGAGTTGAGCTCTGCGCACGGGCCTAAGTTCCAGTAGAGGATATCAAGGTCGTGGCAACATTTAGCCAGGATCATGGGGCTAGAGAGCTTGCGGTTGCGCCAGTTGCCGCGCACAAAAGAGTGCGCCATGTGCCAGTAGGAGACGTTTTCGCGGTGCTCAACGCTGATAATTTTGCCCAGGCGGCCAGATTTGATAATCTCGTGCAGTTTGCTGAAGAAGGTAGTGTAGCGCAGCACGTGTCCTATCTGGAGCAACCGTCCGGCGCTCTCGGCAGCCTGCACCAGCCGGACGTTTTCCGCCAGCGTGGGAGCCATCGGTTTCTCCAAGAGGATATCGTAGCCCAGCTCCAACGCGGTCAGGGTGGGAGCGACGTGCATCTGATCCTGGGTGGTGATGAAGGCTACGTCGGCTATTTTGCCGGCGGCGAAGAGCTCCTCCCAGGTGGTGAATTGCCGCGCGGCGGGGATGTCGTGCGTTTGCGCGAAGCGCTCCCGTCGCTGCGGATGCGGCTCCGCCACGGCAACAAATTGGAGTTCAGCGGGGTGTTGTTGGGCATAACGCCCGTAAGCTTCGGCGCCACGGTTCCCGGCGCCAGCTAGTACTGCGGTGATAGGTTTAGTCATGATTTTATCCTTTAGGTTAGTTAGTCAGTTAGTTAGTCAGGTAGTCAGATGGTCGGATGGTCGGATGGTCGGATGGTCAGGGGACGGATTAAGTACCTCACTTTTAGAGCAGCGGGGTGAGTAGTTTGATGGCGTGTTTAATATCGGCGATTTGCTGCGGACCGCTGATTTCGCGCTCAATGGTCAAGGCACCGGTGTAACCTAGCGCTTTGAGTTTGGGGATCAGGAGTGGGAAGTTCACGCGCCCCTCGCCGAGTGGTTTCTCCGGTCCTAGGTGTAGCCCGTCGGAGGGATAATCACCATCTTTGGCGTGTACGCCAGTGACGTAACGGCCCAAAACGTCTAGTGCATCCAGGGGATTGGCTTTGCCATACATCAACAAGTTCGCCGGATCAAGGTTTACGCCCAAGTTATCGTAACCTAGCTCTTCAATGACCCGGAGCAGCGTCACCGGGGTTTCTTGTCCGGTCTCGAAGTAGAACCCAATGCCGCGCGTGTCGCAATAAGAGACCACCTCGTGCAGCGCGTCCAGCAGAGCGGGGTAAAGTGGATTGTTAGGCGTTTCGGGGATGAAGCCCACGTGGGTGGTGATGCTCGGCGCGCCAACGTGGGCCGCGAAATCGGCACCGGCTTTGAGCGCGGCGATGCGCTCGGTGCGATAGATGGGCGGCACCAGCCCAATGGTGGTGGGGCCTTCAGTGAAGTTCCAGACGGCGGGGCCTGGATAGCCGGTCCAAATGGTGGTTACTTCCACCTGGTACTTCTCCGAAGCGGCGATGAGTTGGTCGCCAA
>JAYELZ010000229.1:0-1868 GCA_034717835.1 Chloroflexota bacterium | reverse complement strand
ATAGCTTTATAAAGCCCGCCGACTTGAAGTCTAGCGTAAATTTTCAAAGGTGTAGGTCTCGTCGTCGGCAAGGGCGTCGAGATCGCCCAGCGTGGCGCGCAGCCGGTCGAAGTCGACCCGGCCCTCAATCACGCACTCCGGGAAGAGCATCTTGAGCTTCTCAACCTGCTCAGCCGCGAGGTCGGGGGTGGTTTTGGAGATAGGTTTGAAATGATGGGCTTGCTCTGTCATGTATCACACCTCAATTCAAGTATCAGTTCAGTTCTGCTTCGCTGACCGCAGCAGCCTCTGCTTTGGCGATCTGTGCTTCGTACCACTGCGCGTATGTCTGATTCGTCCCTTCGACCTTCCATTCGATCCGTCCGTTGCGATTCGAGCCGACGATGACAGCCGCAGCCGCACTTGGACTGCCGAAGGGCACATCCTCGGTGAATTTCCAGTAACCCGCTTTTGCATCCACTAATTTGCCATCTTCGACCAACTGCTCACGGCGTTGAATGTAAGTCTCGCCAATAGAGGGTACAGTCTCTTTCCGGACCGTGGACCCTTCTAGCACCACAAACTCATCATCGATCTCTTGTGCAACGGCCGTCGTGCCAACCGAGTGCATTTCAAAGACTGGGGTGATTTGTAGCTCCGTCTCCGTGACGAGCTCTCTATGGCTTGGGGTGGGACGCGGGGTGACAAAAGAGAAACCCAAGACAGGAAGTAGTATCTGTACCTGGGCCAGGAAGTACTCCATATCCGCGATATCGGATTCGGGCAAAGGTGGGGTCCCCGGTGCCGTGCTGTTGGTCAGTTTGGCCCGCTGCGCCTGGCTGACAATCTGGATCAGGCGGCTCTCCAGATACCGCACGTGGGCTTTGGTCAAGTTCTCGTCTTTGCTGGTGATAATTGCCGTGCGCTGCCAGAAATCTCGATCTGCATCCTTCTCGTGTCGCGCCAGGCGCTTCCAGACGTTGTCGCTTTCGCCGATATAGACAATGTCCCTGTTCAGATCATCCGGCGATTCACCACTTAAAACATAAACCCCGGTGCGACGGACCGCTTCGCGGTCTGCCAGTTTCACCAGCTGCGTGCGTGCGGCCACGGTCACCTTTCCTGTCCAGTTGATGATTTCAGCGATCATCACGCCACGTGAGGTACCATCTGCGAGGAAAATCCGAACTGTACGTCCCGTCATGTTTTACCTAGCCTTTTCAAAAATCACTGGCGTTATCAAGCGGCTGTGGGTGACCAAGTTAATGGTTCCAACTACCGTAACGACAAAATCCACCGGCCATTTATCTGCTCTCTCATCGTAGTCATTTACGACTACTAAATGAGTGAAGCAGCAATTGACACCGGTGGGCTTTAATCTACACTATACATGCTGGACCGCGCCACCGGTCTGGCCACGGCCCCAGGTGCGGTATACACCGTGGGGCTTGCTGCTTGGTTGACTACGCTCCAGAGTATAGCCTGGTTTTGACTCCTGTAAAACCAGCCCCTTCAGCGCTCCGGGTGGCGCGCGTAGGCTTGCCAGAGCCGCGACCAGCGATATGCGCCCTCCGTCACCAGCTCCAACACGCCCGCGCGCACCAACTCCCGCAGACCGGCCCCCACCACCAACTGGTCGCCCGTGCAAACGTCCGCGGCCGCCGCCAAGGTGAAGTGGAGCGGCACGGCCCACAACTCCCGCAAGACTTGCTGGGTCGGCGCGGAGAGCTGCTGGTAGCTCGCGTGGAAAGAGACCCGCACGCTGTCCTCTGGACCGCGTCCCGGCACCCAGGTCAACGTCGCTACCGGTTGGCGCGCTACTTGCGCGGTCAACAGAGTGAAACCGCCGTCAAAATGCGCCAACCGCCCGGCAATGTCCAACGCCAACG
>JAYELZ010000228.1:0-1868 GCA_034717835.1 Chloroflexota bacterium | reverse complement strand
CTGGCTGAATCAGGCCGGCAAAACCTACCATTGGGCGACGGGCGTAGTATCCGATGATGCCTACTTCCAGGGCGCCTACCGGAGCATCAGGAGGAGTGTTTGGTATGTGTCAAGGACTTTGACACAACTCTAGCTCGAATTTAAGGTGTAACGTGTTCATTTCATCGCCTGAGAAAGGCGTCTGTTTCCTGACGGCCAGAGGCTCGTCCGCGTCTGGGGAGGGCTCAGGCGACGCTGGGGCCACAGCCTGGGGCTCGCTTGGCACTGACTCAGCCGCCATGGTGATGGTTTCTGGCTTACTCTGCGGTTGATTAATCCACACCTCCTGGGGCAGGGCGGCCGGGGTGGGACGCCCGCGCGCAAAGCGCTCCGGGTGCGCCGCGTAGGCAGCAGCCAACACCTGTTGCCGGTGGGCCTGGACCTGCTCGGCTTGGCCATGATGCACCGTCGTGGGCGTCAACAAAGCCAGGCCCGTATGATAATGCTCCTCATTGTACCAATGGAAAAACTCATGGGCCCATTCTTGGGCGGCGGCGAGGCTGGCAAAGTGTCCCGGGTACGTCGGGCCATACTTCAACGTCTTGAACTGCCCTTCCGAATACGGATTATCCGTGGGCGTGCCGGGCCGGGAGTAGCTCTGGGCCACGCTCAATTTCTGCAGCAACTCATGCACTACTTTCGAGCGCATCGCACTCCCGCGGTCCGAATGCAGCGTCAGTTGCTGCGCCGGCACCGCTTGCTTGGCGCACGTGTCAGCGATCAACTTCTCGGCCAACTTCCCCGCCTCGCGGGCGGCGATCATCCAGCCGGGCACGTACCGGCTGTAAATGTCAATGATCGTATACAGGTAGTAGAAGCAGGCGGGACCCGGCAGATAGGTGATATCCCAACTCCACACCTGGTTAGGGGCCCGCGCGCACAGGTTGGGCTGCGCTCGCCGGGGGTGCCGACGCTGTGGGCGGCGTTCCTGAACCTCCGCATGGGCGGTCAGAATGCGATACATGGTGCGCCAATGGCAGTAATAGACACCCTCATCCAGCAGCGTGGCGTAGACGGTGCGCGGCGCGCGGTCACAGAAGCGCTCACTGTTCAGTACCTGCCGAATCTGCGCCTGCTCCGCCGCGCTCAAGGCCTGCTCCGGCTGGGGCCGCGGTGCGGAGGGACGCGGCGGGTGCCGCGCCCGGTACACACTGCTCCGCGGTACGCTCAGCACGCGACAAGCCTCCGCTATCCCGACCGTTTCTCCCCATGTCTCGACGGCCGCTAGCATGCGCTCTCGGTGCGCTCCATGGTCCTGGTCTCCGGCCCAAGCAGCTGTGAGAGTTTTTTTTGGACCTCAATAATCGTCTCCGCCTGCTGTAAGCGCGTCCGTAACTGCGCGTTCTCTTGGCGTAACTCGGTCAACTCGGCCGCTTGCTCTGGCCCAGCCGCCGCTTTCCGGCCCCGCTGCCGAGCTTTGGAACCGCGTAACTCTCCACGCGCACGAGCCCGGCGCCAGCGACTCAGATATGAGGTGTATATCCCTTCGCGACGCACTAACGCCCCGATTTCTCCCGGCTCGCTACAGGCATCCGCTTCCTCCAGGATACGCAGTTTCTCTGCCTTGCTGAAGGTCCGACGCTGTACCGGAGGCTTGACTTCTGGGTCGGGTCTGGCAGTCCGTGGGGCTTCTTTAGCTGTCATGATGATGTCCTCCTCTGCTCTAGATAGCACTCTAAATTATAGTACAGAGTTGTGTCACTCATCTTAGCACATAGGGAACCGTGGGGTTGCTCGTATTTTAGACGCTCAGACTAGCACAACTAGCCCGTATCTCCCAGTACTAGGGGCTAGCGCTAGTCTTTAACCGGGCCAATTTTCGAGCACCG
>JAYELZ010000227.1:0-1870 GCA_034717835.1 Chloroflexota bacterium | reverse complement strand
GGAAACTGCTCTCGCATTGGCCGAAGAACTCTTCTGGGAACGCCCTAACCTGACACAATATCAGGAATTACAAAACATTGCTAAGTCATTGGATAACTGGCCCGCGTTACACGAAACCATACTGACACGGCTCTCTCAAGAAGGGAAAACGAACTTACTCATTCAAATCCACCTGGAGGAAGGAGATGTTGGCTCCGCGCTGCTAACTTTGGGCTCCCGCGCAGCCTCACGTCAGGCAGAGCGTTACTACGCTTACGGCCCCTCCATGCGGCTCCAAGTCGCCCGTGCCGCTGAACCCGACTATCCACGCGAGGCGATTGATCTGTATCTGCAAGCAGTAGATAGCTTGGTCGCGCAGCGGGGCAGAGGTAACTACGCCACCGCCGCCACCTACCTGCAGCGCGTGCGCGGAATCTATCGCCGGTTGAACGAGGAAGAGCGCTGGCAAAAGCTCATTGCCACGCTACGAGAAGAATACCGGCGGCTCCCCGCTTGCCAAGACGAATTTAACAAGGCGGGGCTGTAACCGGCTTTAGTCGAAAGTCGCAAGTCGGGTGGCTGACGAATTTTTTAGGACGCAGATTAGCGCAGACAAACGCTGATTTTTTGTTTTTATCAACGGATAATCTGCGAAAATCTGCGTGAATCTGCGTCCAATTTTCTGTTCTCCAACAAAAATCTGTGCCATCCGCGTAAGCTGTGGATAAAAAAGGGGAAACCTACATGCACAACATTGGAATTATCGGCGCCGGCGTGACGGGACTGACCGCCGCCTACGACCTGGCCCGGCAAGGCCACCGCGTGACCATCTACGAAGCGCGCCCCTACGTCGGCGGACTGGCGACCGGCTTCCGGGACGCGCGTTGGGAATGGTCATTAGATCACTTCTACCATCATATCTTCGCCAGTGACCAGGATATTATCAACTTTGTCCACGAACTGGGCCTGGATGAGCAACTTTTCTTTCCGCGTCCCATCACTTCCATCTACAACGACGGCCAGATCTACCCGTTGGATACCCCGCTGCGGGTGCTGGCTTTCAAACCATTGCCCTTCATTGACCGGCTGCGCTTTGGCCTAGTGGCCGCCTTTGTCCGTTACAATCCCTTTTGGCGACCCTTCGAGCGCGTCACCGCGCACGCTTGGCTCTCCACAGCGCTGGGAACGCGCGCTTATGAGATTCTCTGGCAACCGTTGTTGGAAGGGAAGTTCGGGCCATTTTATCAGCAGGTGAATATGGCGTGGTTTTGGGCGCGCCTGGCCAAACGGACGCCGCGCTTAGGCTATTTCCGAGGTGGGTTTCAGAGTTTCTTGGACACGCTAGCGGAGAAGAATTCCAAGCTAGGGGTAAAGCTCCACCTGGACACTCACGTACAGCGCATCGCCCGGCAGGGAGAGCAAATCCGCCTGACAATGCGCGACCGGGAAGTGACGCACGACCGTGTGCTCGCCACCTGCTCGCCGCAGATGTTGCGGGAACGCGCGCCGTCCCTGCCCGCCGCGTACCTCGCCCAATTGGGAGAGCTCCAGTCCATGAGCGCGGTGGTGCTGGTGCTCGCGCTCAAGCACGCCGTCACCGACCGGCACTACTGGATCAATATCCCCAAGGGCGAGGGGTTCCCCTTCCTCGCTTTTGTGGAGCATACCAACTACATTGACCCGGCGCACTATGGCGGCGAGACCATTGTCTATTGCGGTGATTATCTCACCTCCGACCATCCCCACCTGGAGATGGCGGCTGCGGAGTTGCTGGAAAAGTTCATCCCTGGCATCCAACGGATCAACCCGGCCTTTGAGCGCGCGTGGATCCGCAAATACTGGAAGTTCACCGAGCGCTACGCGCAACCCGTGCCGTTAGTGGGGCACGCAC
>JAYELZ010000226.1:0-9702 GCA_034717835.1 Chloroflexota bacterium | reverse complement strand
AAGTCCGGCGCTGGTACGACGGGTTCTGCTTTGCTGCGGATTGTGAATCGGTTTACAATCCCTTCTCGCTCCTCAAACTCTTCAAACACCGGCGCTTTGCCAATTATTGGTTTGAGACGGGGACGCCGACGTTTCTAATCAAGCTGATCAGAGAGCAGAAATACGATATCCAGCTGATGGAGAACTTGGTCGTTGACGAATTGGCTTTCAGCAGTTACGAGATTGGTAACTTGAGCGTGATTCCGTTATTGTTTCAGACCGGCTATCTCACGATCCAGAGTTACGAGCCGGCCGCGCGGCTATATAAATTGTACTATCCCAACTATGAAGTGGCGAATGCCTTTTCGCGCTACTTGCTCAACTCCTTTGTGACGGGAGAGCCGGGATTGACCGGTGGGTACCTCTGGCGGTTGGCGGAGGCGTTGAACACGCAGGATTTCGACACGTTCTTCGCCGTGTTGCGGATTTTCTTGGCGAGCATCCCCTATGATATCCAGTTACCACGGGAGAAATACTATCAGACGATCTTCTACCTACTCTTCAAGTTGATCGGGTTGCAGATCGGGGCGGAAGTGCGGACGAACCGGGGCCGGATAGACGCGGTGGTGGAGACTGAGGGGGGGGTGTTCATCTTCGAGTTCAAGTTGGATGGCAGTCCGGAGACGGCGCTGGCGCAGATCCGAGCGCGGGGCTACGCGGAGCAATATGGGGACTGTGACGCCGTTTACTTGATTGGCGTGGAGTTTGGGACCGCCGAGCGGAATGTGGCCGCGTGGCAAGTCGAGCAACTTTAGACGGAGCCAATCCTTGCTGGCCAGTTTGTGTCCCGCAAAGACCATAATCCGCCAATAAACGCTCACGCCGGACTGTAGTCCGGCGTGAGCGTTTGACAAATTAGAGGCTCCTCTCTCATAGCCGGGCCGCTTCAGCGCCCAGCATGCTCGTTTTACATACCCAACATTCCTCCACCACCGGGCATCCCCCCGCCCGCCGGCCCATCCATTAGACCGGGGACTTCCTTCTCAATTTGCTCTGGGTCTTGGCCGGATTCTAAGCGATCCACTACCTCATCAAACTCTGGGCCGATATCTCCCGCTTCATCTCCCATCTCGTTCATCATCTTGCGCATAAAGCGGCCCATACTCTTGGGGTCGTTTTCGTCTAGATCGGCTAACATGCTGGGATCGGCCATATCTGCCATGCGACTCTCCTCAGAGCGCACAATGCGGATTCTGGAAACCAGCCGCTGCACATTTTGGGAACCACAATGTTTACAAGCTGTCTGCCCGGCTTGAGCGTCAGAAAAGGTGCGCCAAAAAATCGTAAATCGGCGTTGACACTCGTTACAACGATACTCGTAAATCGGCATCTTTTTCTCTCCTAACCAAATATGGTATAGTAGCGCACCAATCAGATTTTAGTGCGTGTAGCGCAGGTATTATATCCAAAAGGCACCGAGGTGCAACTATAATGAGTGTGAAATCTATTCAAGACCCTTATCATCCCGTCCACTATCCCTTACTCATTGTAATTTCTGGCCCTTCAGGGGTGGGAAAAGATAGTGTGGTGAAGAAATTGCAGCAGCAAGCACATCCCTTCCACTTTGTGGTCACGGCTAATTCCCGCCCGGCCAGGCCGGATGAGGTGAATGGGGTGGATTACTTTTTCGTCACCGATGCAGAATTCGAGGAACTGATTCGCAACGATGAACTGCTAGAGCATGCAATCGTTTATGGACAACACAAAGGCGTCCCCAAGCGGCAGGTGCGCGAGGCGTTTGCCAGTAACAAGGACGTGGTGATGCGCTTAGATGTGCAGGGAGCCATAACGGTGAAGCGAATGGTGCCGGAGGCCGTTTTAATTTTCCTCAACGCGACTTCAGAAGGGGAACTGCGCCGGCGTTTGCAGCAGCGCGGCACAGAAACAGAGTCGGAAATTGCTCACCGGTTAGAAGTGACCACAACTGAGTTCGATTGTTTGGCTGAATTTGATTATCTGATCTTCAATCACCAAAATCAGTTAGCGTCTGCCGTGGAAGAGATCATGTGCATTGTCACTAGCGAACACGCGCGCACTCAACCTCGGCAGGCTGTGCTATGAATGATACTATCTTGGAAAGCGAAAGAGGAGCAACCCCACCCGTAAGTCTTCCGACCGGCACGGCAGTGCGTCTGCGATTCTCACTTTATCCGACTCGCATTACCTACTTGCTCATCGCCCTGAACGTGCTGGTCTTTATTCCTACTGTGCTGTGGCGCGACACCGTCTATATTTTCGGTGGATTGATACCGCTTTCTGTTTTCCAATACGGGCAATGGTGGCGAGTGTTAACGGCGGGCTTCATCCATGGTGATATCACGCATATCGCTTTTAACATGTACGCGCTCTACTCCTTTGGCCGGGCGGCGGAACGTTTCTTTGGCCCCATGCGCTTCCTGATGATTTACCTCCTGGCACTCTTGGGCGGCAGCGTGACCGTCACTCTGTTGGCTGCGGGAGACTCACTCACCATCGGGGCTTCTGGGGCAATTTTAGGATTGTTGGGAGCACTAGCGGCCTATTTTTGGCGATACCAACAGCAGTTGGCGGGGGCCAAGGAGCAATTAAAAAGTTTGGCGATTACTGCTGCCGTCAACTTGGGAATCGGGCTGCTACCTCACGTAAGCCTTTGGGGGCATCTGGGCGGCATAGTGGCCGGTTTTATGTTGGGTTGGGCACTAGTCCCAGTTTACAAGATAGTTTATACTCCCCCGCCGCATTTTGAAATCACCCCGCTGGGACAGAGAAAATTCCTTACGAGCGTGCTTGTCGTGGCCGGCTGGTTGCTGCTATTGGGCGCAACCGTCTGGTTGCGGGGCTAGGCCGGAGAAGGCTTATCATGCGCGCTCCCTTGGATTTGCGAGTCGGTGACGTGGTAGAACTGCGCAAAGTGCATCCTTGCGGCGGCCGGACGTGGCGGATTGAACGTATCGGCGCGGATATTGGGGTCGAGTGTCTCACTTGCGGGCGATATCTCCTCATACCCCGTCCACGCTTTGAGAGGAGCATCAAGCGTTTTATCGAACGTGCTCCCACCGAGGAAACCTAACTATCTCCACTAGATTTCTCTTTCTCTTCTCGGATACCGGCGGTGGGCATCGCGCTGCGGCTGAAGCTGTGCGCGAGGAGCTCACGCGCTTGTACGGTACTGCGGCTCAAGTGGAGTTGGTCGATATCTTCAAGGTTGCCAAGCGTTGGCCCTTTCCCCATTTCCCGGCTTGGTGGCCGTGGATGACCTGCTTCAAGGGCGGCCCCTGGCGCGTGTTCTATCAACTCACCAACACTCCCCATTGGACGGCGACACTCTCCGGCCTGCTCTGGCCTTACGTGAAAGCACCGTTACAAGCACTTCTGCGCCAATATCCCGCCGAATTGTTGGTCTCCTTCCATCCCGTCCCCAATTATTGCCTGGCCCGTGCGCGGGATTCGCTGGGACTGGAGACTCCGTTGATGAGCGTGTCGCAAGATCTGGTAAGCGTACATGCCGCCACTTTTGCGCCAGGATATGAGCTCTACACTGTCCCCACGGCGGAGGCGCGGGCGCGCGCGCTAAAATGGGGTGCCGAGGCGCGGTGCGTACAACTTACCGGCGCGCCCATTCGCTGGAGTTTTGTGACCGCCGGAAGGCTCTCGCAGCAGCAGGCACGTCTGCGACTCGCCCTGCCGCCCGAGAAGGAGACGGTGCTCTTTCTCGGCAACCGCCATGGGGATGAGGTGCTCTCCATCATCCAGCAAGTAGCCCACCGCCGCCCACAAACCCAACTGATCGTGCTCACGGGGCATAACCGGCAGTTGTGCCGCCGGTTGGAGGATTTAACGTTGCCGGCAGCGCTACAACTGCGGGGTTTTGTGCCGGAGATGGCTACTTGGATGCGCGCCACCGATTTACTGGTCACTAAGGCCGGGCCGAACACGTTAGCGGAGGCGTTTGTCACGGGCCGCCCCATCATTCTCTACCATGCCATCCCCGGCCAGGAGACAGGCAACGTGAGCTACACCGTCCGGCACGGAGCCGGCTACTGGACTCCACGCCCAGCGGAGGCGTCCGCGCGCATCGTACAACTACTAGAGAATCCGGCGCAGCGGCTGGAGATGGGACGACGCGCGCGTGCGCTGGCCCGTCCCGACGCCGTCACGGAGGTCGCTCAGGCTGCGTGGGGGTTGGCTCGTCGCAGAATAGCTCCGGCCACAAGAGGACGATGCGGGGGGGGATGGTCACCGTGACTGTCACATCGGTACTCACTTAAGCAAACCGTAGTATTTTCAGTGAAGTCAAGCTTGTGTAATTGAAAGTGCGTTGTCCCTTGTGGTAGGGACGGCTGAGATGCCGATTCTGGCTAATATGGCGTAAGATTCTACGCAGACCGGTCATATCTATACCAATCTTTCAACTAATCTTCATCATTTCTTCATAGAGAGTGATTATACTAACTACAGTTCAGACAAACAAAAGGAGAGTATAAAGATGGAGAATAAACAGAGTACAATTTTGCAATTCTTTCAAAGGTTATCCGGGCTAGCTTTGATGGCCTTGGCCTTGATAGTTTTGGTGGCGTGTGGATCGGCGTCAAATCCCGAGGTGGCTGTTTTATCGGAGGAACTTCCGATTAATGCCACAGTCGACGAACTAACTACTGATAAAGCAAGTACGGTCCCTACCAATAATGTCCAAATAGGTACAGAAACAGAGCTTGTTCTAGAAACAGATGAGTTAAAGGATGAAGTGGCGGCGGGGTTAATCTTCATGCGGGAGGAGGAAAAATTAGCTCGTGATGTTTATCTAACCCTCTACGAGCAGTGGGGGTTGCGTATTTTCACCAATATAGCTGATGCTGAGCAAACTCATATGGATGCTGTTGCTACTCAGCTCGAGCGTTACGAGTTGGAGGATCCCACGGTGGGGCTGGAAGTTGGTGAATTTGTCAATGCGGATTTGCAGGCGCTTTATGATGAGCTAGTTGCGACTGGCAGTAGATCATTAGAGGAGGCCCTGAATGTGGGAGCTGCAATTGAGGAAATCGATATCCTAGATTTAGAGGAATATCTTGCCGAGGTAGAAGTGCCGGAAATTATCCGAGTTTACGAAAACCTGTTGAGTGGCTCGCGTAACCATCTACGCGCCTTTACTAGTACATTATCTCAACAAACTGGGGAAATTTATCTCCCACAATATCTTGATCAAGACGCCTATGCGGAGATCGTTGGGACGGAAGGGCCTGGGAACGGTCGGAAGCAGGAGCAGTAAGTTATTCTGGGCTGTGGCCGGTGCTAACCCTACCGGCCACAGCGCTCTGACGGCAGCGTACGATAGCGTAGTTGTGGTCAATTAGTCAGATAGTCGCTTGACTGACCGCCGTGCCCTAGCCTGTACTTGGTTTGGATGGGGGGGGGGACGGGCAGAAGCTGGCCACAGCGCGTCATGTTGAGCAAGCGCAGATAACAGGAATGCCCGGCGAGTAGCAGGCTCAACCCACCGGCAAGGTTCCCATTGCCGGTCAAACCACGATTTCCCGGTCACATTCAGCGTCGTCTTTTCTCCTACCGAATTACGCAAAACGACTTTCCCCGTAGTGGGCATATTGGGGTAGGAATAATAGACTGTTCGTTGCGCGGGATCGTTTGGCTCTCCCCTGACTAGAACACCAGCGTCACCGTGCCAAAACGCGCCTTTGCCGTAATTCAACTTAAGATCGAGTGAAAACTCATCTGTTTTCACTTTTAGGCGAAGGTCATCTACACATCTCTCTAAGTAAGCGAGTGGCGAGAACAGAATATTATTTTCATCAGAAAAAAAACTTACGTTCTCTCAAGCCGAACTGTTGCTTGAAGAAATGTTTGCCCGTTGAGAAATCCGTGCGTACTGCTGTCTTTGTTACGGCATTGGGTCTGTTAGCTGACATTTTGAGATTGCACCCTGCATCATTGCCCTTACTTCCGTTTGAGCGCAAAAGTGTCGGACAACTTTATGCCCCTGGCAACAAGACGCGCTGGAATTCGCCCGCAAACTCCTGTTTCTCGACTTGCTCGTTATAGAACGGCAACCCCACCAGCTTAAAGTCTCGATTCTGAAACACGACAGTCACTTTGTGTTCGCCCTTGATTTGCTGCAAGAACTCTTCCTTCCACCACTCGCCAGCCAACAGATGTTGGCCTTTAGGTTCAATGAAGAGTTGGTAAACCAGCGATTTGCCGGTGGTCTTTTCGGTGAGGAATAGGACAAAATCCGGCTCAAAGGGGCGACCATCGCCAAAGTTGTAGAGTTGAAAGAGCTTTTGATTGCGCAGCAGGTAGATGTCGCTGTAGCGGTCGCGCAAGGTAGCAATTTGACTCTGGATGAATTTGACCAGCGCTTTTTCTTCCGCCGTGCCATAGTTCTCGTCGTAGACGTACCACTCTTCCTGACTCAAGTCTGCGTTATACTTTGTATCGCGGCGCATACCTACACCCGTTCCGGTCATCGCGCCGGGCTTGACGTAGACGTTGATGGTCTTTTCTCTGACGCAGTGCTGGATAGCCTGCGGCTTGAATTCTTGGGTGCCGATGTACGTCGCCGTGCCGTTTCTGATGTCGGTGGCCAGCCTCTGTAGCACGTCCACGGCGATATTGAACCGGTCTTGGCTGCTCAAAGATGTTAGTTGCGCCGGGGCACCGGTGACATCCACTTTGATCTGGGCCAAATAATCCTCAGACGTGATAAAGTGGCCGGTAGAGGAAAGGTGTGGAAAGTAGCCTTTAAGGTTGTCGAACCGATAGAACTCTAGTCGGGCGAGGGCCGCGCGGAGCAGCTGCCGGCCAAAATCCTTGAGAGCAACCGTCTTGGTGTGAGTCCCTGCGCCGGCGATGTCGGCAACCTTGAGCTCATCCAGGATCGCCGTTTCTCGCGTGTAGCCGGTGCGTAGGGAGTAGGTGTAACGAGATTTAATGAGCGCCTCCTGAAGGCCAAACACGTCGGCGTTATCGTTGCGCACTCGCTCATTGGTAAAGATGAGGCCGTTTTCCCAAAAGCTGCTTTGCTTAAAGCTCTGCTTGATGTTGAGCTGAAGTTGTTGGGCGTGCTCCGGCATAATGCCAGTTTCTCGCAGCGCCTGGTGCAGCTCTTGAATATAGCGGGGATTGTGGGCACTGTGATAATAAAGTTCTTCCAACACGCGCATGTCGTTGTCCAGATCGTCGTCGTATTTGCGCTTGTGGCGCGGTTGCTCCGGCGCAAGCTGGAAAGGAAAGTAGCGCGCTCCGCGTCCGATAAGTTGCGCTTCGGCAATGGTTGTCTTGCCCGGCTTGCCGGCCTTGGCATCTCGCGTGTCGTAGAGGCGGACGATATCAAAGAGGTTGAGCACGTCCCAGCCTTCGTTGAGCTTGTTCACCGCAAAGACCACACGGATTTCGTTATCGCCGTCTTCCAGGGAATTGACGAGCAGCTGTTTCTCCTCGCTCTCCGATTTCGAGTTCACCGACAGGCACTTGGCCGGCGCAAACTCGATCTGTATCTCTCGCGCCAAATCTTGCCAAGAGATACCTCGCCCCTTAAAGTAAGCAAACGCTTTCTGGGCGACGGGGGCCGTGGCGGACGCAATCTTTTGCAGCCGCGCGCCTGTCAGACTCGCGATGGCCTGCCGAAATTCCTCCTCGAACGCCTCCGATTTGTAGATATATCTTGACTTCATCAGGATCACCGGTTTGAGCCGCAGTTTTCTATCCTCGGCAACTTTGCGCCGGTATTGACTGATAACGACAGCTTGCAAAGCCCGTCCCAACGGTGGCAGGTCAGCTTGTAAGGTTTTGACCTCTTTGGAGAATCTATCCTCCCGAAACTCTTTGAGCGAGTATTGGTAGAGGATTTTATCGCGGTACTTGGCGGCAATGGCGGGGTGAGATAACTCGACGGTGGCGGTGAATTCCAGCAGTAGGTTTTCGGCGTTAGCAGTGAAGATACGATTGACAGTCGCTTCCCAGGTATGAATGTGAGCAGTTTCAGTTTTGCCGTGCTTCTTTTTGGTAAGTGCATTGATATGGTGAGCCTCGTCGGAGATGAGGACAATCCTTTTGTCCTCAAAATCCTCGTAGGTGAGCGCGTTTTCGCGGGGTGCGTTGAGGCTGGAATGTAGTCCCTGGATGGTGGTAAAGAGGATGTTGATGTCCTGCGGGTTGACGGCCTGGAAATTCTCCACTTCCTGTATATTGACGCGCCGGTCGCCCAGCTTGAGAGACGGAGCGAAGAGGTACTTGGACGAGCGCGGATTGAGAAAATTATCGCGCGTCTTTTCGATAATGTTGGTGCTGTGGACGAAAAAGATAAAGTTGCGGTAGCCTTGTTGGTAGAGGTAGAGCATGGCCGCCGCCATGATCAGCGTCTTGCCGCTGCCTGTCGCCATGTGGAAAAGCAGTTGGGTGGGCTTGACCCGTTCCCGGTATTCGGTGACGTAAAAGATGAAACGGGAAAGGGCTTGTTTCTGGTAGTCCCGCAGGGGAAAAGACGGGTTGAGGTTGGCGGTGACGACCTCCGGCAACGCGGACTTGAGCATGCCGTATTTGGATAGCGCGTCGAATTCTTCTTTCAGGACAGGCATTGGTTTACTCCGTAGATCGGTAGGTCGGATTGCCAATCCGACTTCACATACGTCCAGGGCCAGGCCTCCCAATCGGCAACCAAGCCCGCTTTTACCGGATTATTGATTACGTACTGAATAATGCGCGTCAACTCGCCAGCATTGCGCACAAAGTGATCATAGCTCTCCGCTTGCCAGAATGCACCCTGCCGCTGTAGAATTTTGTTCGCCTCTCGCGCTGTATGGCGTTTGAGGGATTGCAAAATGCGGTTGAGGGCGTGGTACGTACCATCCTCGCGCTGCAACGGTGTGCAGACCAGATGTACATGAGTGGGCATGAGACAAAACGCCACCAAATCGTACACCCGCCCGTGACGATACTGCAGGGCTTCAACGACAATAGACGCCACTTCTGGATTGGCTAACCAATGTGGGCCGTGCTTGGCTTTATCCAGCACAGCATCCCACCGGCCAAAAGCACGGCGCGCGTTCAGTTCCTCTCGCTTTTGGCGCTCTTGTCCTTCTTCGAATTTTAGTAGCGCGCGCTTTTCCTGCTCATACTGCTCCCGTAATGCGGCGATGACCACCTGGGGTAGCGAACCGGCAAGTCGGAAGGTGATGAAGAGAGTTGTTCCGCCCGGTTGCCAATGCGGTAGCTGGCGGCGATAGAAAACACGATGCTCTTTCATTTTTATCTCCCGTAAGCGCGGAATGACATTCCGCACTACTACGCGCCTGACGTAACGCGGTATGACCTTCCGCGCTACCGTACTACGTAGAACATCCTGTTTAGGCGTTTGTCTTCCTCGCTTACTTCATAGTCGCCGTCATCAATCTCGCTGAGGTTGACGTAGAGCTGGTTCTTGTCCAGCACTGCCAACAGGAAGCGTTTCTGGTCGGCCAGGCGCAACTGGGCGAATTCCTCGGCGTGCTCGTCGAAGTGCGCATAGTCCACCTTGTAACTGAGAAAGGCTTGCTCCTGCATCTTCTCCCAAAGCGCCTCGAGTTCCTCGGTGGACTGGGCGGCCCCGATTTGGGCAATGTAGCGGGCGTTCCACTGCATTAACTCGCAGGCGATGAAACTGCCGCCGCCTTGCCAGCCCACGGCTTTGGAAAT
>JAYELZ010000225.1:0-1893 GCA_034717835.1 Chloroflexota bacterium | reverse complement strand
TAACGCAAATACAAAATCAAATACAGGGTCACGAAATGCCTGCCCCGACTGAACGCGAGGCGCGGCATTATTGGAAAAACATTTTGGCTACCCTCCACCAACGCGGCGAGTTGCAAAAACGCCCGCGACAAGGCGGTTACGTGGTTCCGCAGCTCACGGTTACGCTCCTGCTGCCCCAGCGTATTATTTTCGTCCTCAATATGCAACAACTCGGTGGTATCAGTCGCGAGACCTGGGCCTCCGACCTGGACCTCTGGCGGCAGTGGCGCGCCGCCCTGGATGGCCGCGTCGTTTTCGTCACCGATTCGGCAGGCTTGGCCATCACCGTAGGCCGCGACCCGGCGCTGGGCGAGCAGTTACGGGCGCTACCGGAGCAGGAAGCGGCAGCGAAAGAATTGCCCACGAAAATCCTACTCACCGCGGACGACATGCCCACCGCACCCTACACGGTCCGGCTCGGCTATACGGTGGGAGAAGCACCTGTGGATTTGCAGTTAGCGAGTAAACACCCCGCTATTTTAGTCGGCGGCACGGCCCGATATGGCAAAACCACCTTTTTGCTCTCTACCGTCTTGCAACTGACCAAGAAACATACTCCGAAAGAATTGCAATTAGCGGTGATTGATCTCAAGCAATTGGATTTCACCGGGGAGATTGCGCGGTTGCCGCACTATTTCCGCCCCGTAGCTTATGAGGACAACACGGCCGAGATACTGATTCAGCAAGTGGAGGCGGAGCGTATGCGCCGCCGGGTAGTATTCAATCGAGCGGAGGTATCTAATTGGCTGAGTTACAACGAACAGGCGGACACCCCCCTGCCGCTCTTGCTCCTGGTGGTAGATGAAGCCGCGGATTTAGCCGATTCCGCCGAGACGCTCATCCAACTGGTACGCAAGGGCGTGACCGCGGGGATTAGTCTCATCGTGGCTACGCAGCACCCCACCAGTGATGTGGTCAGTTCCCACATCAAGGCCAATTTGCCAACCGCGATTGCTTTTCGCACGCGCTCCACCAGCGATAGCCGCGTTATCTTGGGGCGCAATGGGGCGGAAGAACTCCGGACGAAGGGGCGGGCGCTCTGGTTCAATGATGACGATGACTGGGATGGCTGGCAAACCGTCCAGACGCTCTATGTGGACCGGGCTATCCGGACGGCTTTGCTCAACAGTGGACAACCTGCAACCACCCCTCACTCTCTGCCTAGCTCCGTGCTCAGTGCAGAGGAGGTTGCGCTGGTGGACTATGCGCTCACGGAGTTGGACGGCAAGTTCCTGATCAGTGAATTAGCCGTGGCCTTGCAAGGGCAGGTCAGCAGACGGCGTATCTCCAATTACGCGCAACAATGGGAGCAGCGCGGTTGGTTGACCACCCCACGCCGCGATATTCATGGGTATCCAGTGGGGCGGCAGGTCACAAATAAATTAGTTAAATTAGTCAGTCCAGTAAGTGCCTAGCCCCCCCCTCTGCGGGCGATAGACTGGTATTTTGGTAGTTAGGATAATTAGGGTAATTAGGCGGTAGTTAGGTGGTAGTTAGGCGGTTTTAGGTGGTAGTTAGGCGAATTTAGGCGGTAGTTAGGTGGTAATTAGGCTTTTAGAGAGAAATATCATGCAAATTGACGTGTTAGCACAAATCGAGGAAAAACGGCAGGTTCTTCTGCGCCAGCTCAACGAAGAGCTGGCCTTTGAAGAGAGCCACGGTTTTCCGGCAGAAGATACTTATCCCATCCTTGCCGAACTGCGTTGCTTGGAACGCGAAACAGCGAGTATCAAGGAGTTGTACGGCGACGTACAGCAATTGAAGTGGTGTTGAGAGATGGCAGATAAAATCTTGTTTCAACCACAATACGCGCCGCTGTCCTGGCTGACCCAGAGCAAGCAACCGCGCACGCAC
>JAYELZ010000224.1:0-9786 GCA_034717835.1 Chloroflexota bacterium | reverse complement strand
AGGAAGTATGCACCCGTCCGGTCTCTGGGTTGACGAATCCCGCCAGCGCCACCACATACGTGGATTGCAATTTAGCCAGCGAGCGATACGTCAAGATATGTTTGACGAGGGGATGTTCGCCCTGCAACTCCTCTAGCACCGCCGCCCGCGTAGAATAGTAACCCGATTTCGTCTTGCGCACCCATTTAGTCGGCAGGTGCAGCGTGTCAAAGAGGATACCGGAGAGTTGTTGCGGTGAATTGAGGTTGAACTCTTGCCCGGCCAACGAGTAAATCTCCGCTTGCTGCCGTTCCAAGCGCAGAGTGAGCTCCTTAGAGAGCGTCTCCAACCACGCCAGATCTAACTTCACGCCCTGCATCTCCATATCAGCCAACACCGGGATGAGCGGCATCTCGATATCCCTGAAGAGATGTTCCTGCTGGTGCGCGACCAGCTCCGCCTGCAATTGCTCCACCAATCGGCGGGAGAGATCCGCATCGGCGCAAGCGTAAGGCGCGACCTCGCGGAGCGGCACCTCCGCCATCGTCCTCTGCTTCCGCCCAGAACCGATTAGCGACTTGATCTCGGTCATCCGCACACCCAACCGGGCCCAAGCCAAATTTTTAAGACCCAGGTTGGACGAGCTAGGCTTGATCACCCACTCGGCGAGCATGGTGTCGAACTGCAAGCCGGCCAGCGGCAAGCCGGCCCGGCGCAGTATCTCCAGATCATATTTGAGATTGTGCCCTTCTTTGGGTATGGTGGAATCGGCCAGCAAGGGCCCGAGATGTCGTTGCAGCGCGTCCAGCGGCAGCACCGGTTCCCCAGCGGGAGCCTGCACCGGCAGATACCAAGCCACCCGCTCCTGATCCGATAGCGAGATGCCCACCAACTCCGCCGTCATGGCGTCGGTGCCGGTGGTCTCGGTGTCGACGGCGAGCGGCCCGCCCCGCTGGCGCAGTTCCGCCGCCAACGTTTCGAGCGCCGCCTCGTCCACTACCAGTTGGTAAGTTACGCCGCTCTCTACCTGTAAGGGCAACTCAGCTGACTCCGTTTTTTCCGCCCCAAAGAGAGAGAGTTGACCTTGAGAATTGGGAGCCGCGCCGCCGGGGAGCTCGGTCACGCGCGACAGCAAACTACCAAGTTCCAATTCTTGCATAAAGTCAAAGAGCGGGGCACGGGACGTGTGCTGCCAACGCGCGGCGGCTGCCAAATCCAACGTCACTGGCGCGTCCCGGACAATACGCCCCAGTCGTTGACTGAGCAGCGCCTGCTCGCGCTGGCCCTCAAAAGCATGGCGGTAGCGCGTGGAAAGCGCGTCTATATTTTTGAGCACTTCCTCCAACGTACCGTATTTTTTGAGCATCCGCCGACCGCCCACCTTACCCACCCCCTTGACGCCGGGGATGTTATCGGAACTATCCCCCATCAACGCCTTGAGGTCAATAAGCTGTGCCGGCTCTAACCCGTACTTCTCGCGCACTTTCTCCGGCGTGTAATGTGTAGTATCGGAGAACCGTCGTCTAGAGATCAAGATGGTGATCCGCTCATCCACCAACTGGAGCGCGTCGCGATCACCGGTCACGATCACCACGTCCACGCCCTCCTCGGCGGCCTGCTTGGAGAGCGTCCCCAGCAGATCATCGGCCTCGTAATCATCCAGCTCCACCAGCGGAAAGCCGAAGACCCGCACGGCTTCCCGCACACGCCCCATCTGCCCCCGCATCTCGTCAGGCATCTTGGCGCGGTGCGCCTTGTACTCCGCGTACTCCCGCACGCGAAACGAAGGCCCTTTATCAAAGGTAACGATCACATAATCGGGTTTCTCATCCCGCAAGACGCTGAGAAGCATGGAGATGAAACCGTAGACGGCATTGGTGAGCTCGCCACGCGAGGTTTGCAAAGTAGTGGGCAGGGCGTAGAAAGCACGGTAAGCGAGGGAATGACCATCAACCAAGATTAATTTTTTACGTTTCATCGTATCCTCCGGAAAATATGAGCGGTCAGTGAATGGCCCCCGCTGAAAGCGACGGGCTACGGAACAATGTCTCGTACACGAGGCTAGCCAGCGCGGGCCGGTTTCCCGACCGTGCCCGCGCAGCGTAATGGTGTCCGGTCCGGTGACTCGGTCGGGAAACCGGCCACAGCTCTAGTTTACGGCGATAAATCGCCTAACTACCAACTAAGCGCTTCTCACTAATCACTACCGCTTACTAATGATCAGACCGCTGGGACTGGTTGTCTCGCCGGGATGCAATTCAGGCGCAGCGGGCGGCGTTGCAGCAGCGGAGTGAACGACTTGCGGAGCAAAATTGCGCACTTTCGCCAGCAAGGTTTTCAAGCTCGCCAACATTTCCGGCTCGTCTTCCTGTTCAGCATGTTGCATCAGGCTCTCCGCAAGCTGGAAGAAGGTTTCATCCAGCAATTGACTTTGCTCCTGGAGCAGCCGCGTCACCGCAGCCTCGTTTTCGCCGGCAGCCAACAAACTGCGCAGTAACGTTACTTGCGGCGGCATGGATTGCTCCATCAACTGATCCAACACCTCACCCACCTGCTTCAAGCGTTCCTGCAAGGGCTTGTCCCCTTGCTCGGTGGCCCTGGATAGTTGCGAGCGGAAGACGTAAATAAAAGCCTCATCCAACTCAGAACGATGACTGCGCGCCATCTTCAAAGGTTCTTCAGTATTCAGGAGCTTATTCAAAAGAATGCTCCGCTGCTCCAAGATTTTCTCGCTAGCAGCTTGCACTTCCTCCCGGATATCCAAGATGCGACGGCGCAACTCCTGCAACCGGGTGCGCTCCTCTTCACTCTCGGCACCCTCAATATAGGCCAACATCTGTTGGAAGAAAGTATAATCCATCAGTGACAGACCCTGCTGCACCAACTGCGCGATGGTATCGGCATCACGCAACTGGATTAAAACCCCCAAGAGTGTTTCGCGAGTGGGATCATCCAGGAAGGGTTGCACCAACTCGGCGCGGTCTTGCAACGAGCGCACCAGAGCATTATGAGCGATTAAGAATTCCTTCAGCTCCGTGATCTTCTCGCCTTCCGGGGCAGCTCCCTCGGCTAGCGCCAGCATCTGCTCCAGATATTGAAGCTGATAGAAGAAAGCCTCATCCACCAACTCTCTCTCTTCTGCCAACATCGACTCCCATTCTTCCGGCTCCGCCCGTAGCAGATCCCGCAATAAGCCTTGTTGGCTCTCCTGGCGCTCCATATCCTCATCGGTCACGCCCTCCAATTTTAAGAGATGGCGTACCAACGAGTCCAGGGAGATGAAGGTCTCCGGTTGCAAAAGATAACCTTTGCGTTCCTCTTGAGGCAACGAATCCATCAAGCTACGAATCAGACGCCCGGCCGCCTTTTGACGCTGTTGCTCATCGCCGCCAGCTTCCACGGGTAGATAGAGTAATGCAGTATCTTGAGCCGGATCATGGTAGAGGAAGGGGATGTTCAAACTTCCTACCCAACCGCAGGCTGGACATTGAGTTACGTTCACGTTTCCACTGAGCACTCGTTGTTTGGACTCTGGGTCTACCCGCACATCTATAATTTGCTCCACCGGCGTCCGAAAAGTGCTTCCACAAACCGGACAACTTACTTTCGCTTCATGTAACATTTATTTCTCCTTGTTAGTCTATTAGTCGATAGTCGATTAGTCAGTTAGTCAATTAGTCAGTTAGTCAGTTAGTCGGTTAGTCAATAGTCGGCCTCACAGCTGTGGCCGGTCTCCTGACCGAGCCACCATAGCGTTGAAGCCGGGCGTCAATAATTGATGGTCAACCTCACTTGGATGTATTTCATTGCGGTTGAATTTCCTATAGCGGGTTACGGGTTGCGTGTTCCGTTTTGAGAAGATTTACGCAACACGGACAGAGCTCTCAACTCATTTGAAACATACCCCTATCACTTCAATGTAATCATTCCCGCGGCTGCCGGCAAGACCAGACCAGTTTGTCGAGGTAGGGTAACGTAAAAAGTAGCGCCTTCACCCAATTCACTCTCCACCCAAATCCGCCCGCCATGCGCCTGCACGATGGCGCGCACCAGATAGAGACCCAACCCGGTACCAGAAACGCCGCGCGATTCCGGCCCTTCCACGCGGTAGAAACGCTCGAAGATGCGCTCTTGCTCATCTAAGGGGATCCCCACCCCAGAATCCTTGACCGCCAGCGTCACCTCGGCTGGCGTAGCGCGCCCCCGGATCAGCACAGCGCCACCCTGGGGTGAATACTTGAGCGCGTTGGAGATCAGATTGTCAAAGACTTGTGCTAACCGCTGGGGGTCCCCATCAATAGTGGGGAATTCGGACGAAAAGTCCAACCGCAACTGATGCTGCTCGGTTCGCGCCGCATAGCGCGCCACAATCTCGCCCAGCAATTCTTCCAAGTTCAGTGACTCCACTTCCTTAAAAGAAAGACCGCCGGCTTCCAGCAGCGAAGCATCCAATAAATCATCTACCAAATCCGCCAGACGCTCTGATTCCTCCACAATCCCCGTCAATAGCTCTTCCACCAGCGCCGGATCTCGACGCGCCTGCGGTCGCAATAACGTCTCGGCGTAACCTCGGATGATA
The DNA here is from genome assembly GCA_034717835.1 of Chloroflexota bacterium. Lineage (GTDB taxonomy): Bacteria > Chloroflexota > Anaerolineae > B4-G1 > SLSP01 > G713. Next base: position 5,228 of record JAYELZ010000224.1, on the reverse strand, counting down.
GCGACTGGTGTCTTCAATTCGTGAGAAACTACGGAGATGAAAGTATCTTTCAGCGCATCCGCCTCGCGGAAACGGCTAATATCGCGCACAATGCCGATGATGTTGAGCAGACGGGTGGAGCGGCCCAACAATGGGGCGTACATAATCTCCACGCTCACCACGCTCCCATTGCGCCGCCGCAACTCGCCTTCCACATAGAGCGGCCGGGATTCATCAAAGGGCCAACCATCGGCTAGGGCTTGGGACAAGGTCTGCCCAGAATTCTGACGCACCCAGGCAATAATGGTATCGTGAGGGTAATTGAGCGACTCCTCGCGTGACCAGCCGGTCAAAGTGAGCAACGCGCGGTTGAGCCGTTCTACCTTCAAATCCGGCCCCAGCACCATGATGCCATCGGCGCTGGCCCCTAAAAGCGCGTCAATGCGCCGGCGCTCATTCACGGCGGACTCATAAAGCCGCGCATTGTTGACCGCAATGGCCGCGTAATCGGCAAAATTCGCCAAAATCTGGCGATCATCCATTGAAAAGCTCAAACTCTGGGAACGAAAAACAAAAATAATCCCTAATAACTCGTGTACTGGACCTTCCGGCCGTTCCCCGTCTGGTTGATAAGCGTGCCGGGCTTCTCGTTGCACCACCATCGGCAGGGAGACCACCTGGCGGAGCAATAACCCCGTTTCGGCGGCGATACGCTCTAGTTTGGCTCCCATCTCGGGGATGGAGAAAGCGGCGGGATCGGCGAGCTCGGGGACCTCCGCCACCAGCGGCGCAAAAGAATCCACCAGCGCCGGCGGCAACCCGTAGCTCGCCCAGAAATGGAACTCGCCCGCCTCATCCTGTAGCGCTATCAAACCGGCGTAGCCCTGCAACATATCCACAGAGCCTTGCAATACCAGTCGTAAAACCGCGCGCAGATTTAAGTGCGAAACCAGCGCGCGCGTAATACGGAGCAGATAATCCCGCTGCCGAACTCGATAGCCGGAAAGTGCCAATGTCATAAACTAATTTACCTACACTATAAACCTAAGTTGACAAAAATACTTCGCCACCAAGAGTCTGAGGGCAGTAGCCCCCAAACTTAATACTCAAAAAATGGTGTACCAACTCGCCATCTGATAGACCAAATGACTGACTCGCTGCGGGAAGAAACCCAAAAACAACGTCGCCAATATCAACACTACCAGCAGCAAAAGCACAATCCGATCTTCGACCAGTGGCTCCCCCACCGGTCGTTTAACAGTCGGCGATCTCTTGAGCAACACGCGCAGCGAGCGCACCAAACCAAACATAACTCCGGCACTACCCAGAAGCGCCAACAAAGCCCAAGTGAACTCTTCCTGCGCCAATAAGCGATACAAACCCCACCGCGCGTCAAAACTTAAACTGATCGGAAATCCTGCCAGAGAGATACCCCCGATAAGAAAAGCGAACGCCCGCCAGGGAGCGCGCCAAGCAACTCCGCGCAACAACCGGTGAGTATCGGCGCCATCCCCCAACCGCCTCAAGCCCTGTAACCCCAGAGTCATCAGTGCCAACGAGAAAGGGCGCGCGATGAGCAAGAGCATCGCCAATGCCGTCCCCTCGACCTGCTGGGTACCCAACGCCAACAGCATTGCGCCATTATCCACCAGGGTAGCATAGCCGACCAGCCTTCCCAGCTGCTGTTGCGCTGCCGCTAATATCCCCCCCAACACCATCATCAGCAGCCCCAACCAGAGGAATAATTGCGCCAGAGGTACTTGTTCGGCTAACCAGGGATAAGTGCGCAGATAATCCAAGAGCATAAACCAGACTGCCCCGAAGTTAACGGTGAAGATAAACGTCACCATGGGAGGGGAACCATCCAATGCTACCCGGGAAAGCCAACTCTGAAACGGGAATGCTCCAAAGAGAATAGCGAAGGAGATACTCAGCAAAACAGCCGCCGTGTTTAAGAGCGTCTGGTCATTGGGGAAGATAGCAAAAAGATCCAAGAAGAGTTGGGTAATCATCAAGCCCGGCAAGGCTAACGTCACGTAGACCATATAGCGCATCCCGCCCAGCGCACCGGGCGCGCCTCCTCGTTTAGACGCCACGGAGGAAGGCTCATGCAGCGGGAAAACCGTCAGAATAGCCGCCATTTCCACCAAGAGCGCAGCGTAGACCACCTGTTCCACCAAGAGCGCGGTAGCTAAGAGCGTCACAATCACCAACCCCACCGGGAAGAAATTAGAGTGCGGCAGCAAACGCCAAGCCACGATGAACAATCCCCCAGTGGTGAAGAAAAGAAATGCGATTGCCAGTTGATCAAATGGCTGCAACACCAACTGTCGCCCTAGGATAACTAACGGACGGCCAAATTCAACGGTGAAATTGGATACCTGCCAAACAGCATCCAGTGGCGCCAGCAGCACCAGCCCTCCGATGAGCACCAGCGTCGCCGCCCCCAACCCCGCCATCAACATCGTCCAATGGCGGAGTAACTGCAACACCACCGCCATCGCCAAGGGGAGAGCAATAATCACTAATGGGCCGGGCAGTATCATTCAACCACCTCAACCACAGCCAGATAGGAGATTGCCAGTGCAACCAACAAACTCACTATGATTAACAGTCCCGTGACCAATAGACCAGGGTCCTGCGTGGAATAAAAAATATCCAATGCCGCCAATAAATTCAAAATACCAACCCCCACAACGACCACATCCTGTTCAGTGCCGATAAAGAGCACCGCCAGCGCCACCAAGAGAAAACAAGTTAACGCCAATTCCCCTGTTACAAAAGGTAATGCGTACCGTTGAGAGGCCAAGTAAGCCACTATCGTCAGCATGGCTAGCGCCACGGCCCGGAAAGGAATATCCGCGGCCCAAGAGAAAGCAGCTTGGCGACCTTGAGCATCTTGACGGATGCGGGCGCTGAGATAAAGAGCGCCACAGACCAACCATCCCACCAGCGTCTTGAGTAAGGCCATCTCTGGACGTTCGCTGAAGAGGCGCGTAAAGAGGATACCGACGAAAAAGTATTGAGCTAAGAACGCCAGTAAACGAATACGCCACTCGGCAATCAAGTAAATAATGGCCCCGGTTAAAAATACTCCCCACACCGCCGGGCCAGAAGCCAAGGCGGAAAGACGGTCAATCCAATAGAGGACTGGATTCATTGCTTCCCTCCTACTAACAGGACTAGCAAGACCACCAGCAGAGACCAAAGCAAGGCCCCCCGACCCTCCACCACCTCAATCAATGCGCGGACAGTACCCAACAAATGTTCCATACCTTGCCATAACGTGCGTTGCAACCAGCGTAAATCCAACAGTTCACCAAGCGGACGCAAGCGGAGCAGCTGCATACGCACCACTGCTCCCCATCGAACTAAGCCCCCCGCCATCAGTACCGCACTCCCCCAGAGCAACCATCCCACCAGGGCCCCCCCAGCCAACGTCGCCCCGCTAAGTAATCCCGCCAGTGGTAGCAACAATCCCCCCGCCAGAGCGAGCTGCTGCCAGGGCCAGGGCGGCGTGACGCTTCCCTTTGCTGGACGCGCCAACTCTCGTAGAAAAATGGCTCCCGTAAGCGCCAGACCCATGAGCAAACAGAGTCGGGCCATCCAACTCGCGGTGCCCAACGCGGCGCGATAGAGCGCTCCCAACGGCGAGGGCGGCACGCCCATTAAGAAAAGCGCCGCCAACAAACCCGGCCCTGACCAGGGAGAAAGCCACCCTTCATGCCCCCGGGAGAGCAAGAGCAACACCCAACCTGCCCACCATGCCGCCAGGGCACGCAATAGCCAGCTCGCCGCTCCGGTCAACGTCGCGCCAGCGACGACCACACCCAAGAGAGCATAAGCGGCCCAAAGTAGCGGGCGTCTCTCCGACGTCGTCGTCCAAGCCTGCAACGCTCCCCAGAGCAACGAGATTACACCTAACGTGATCGTCCACGCGGGGAAATGTACCTCCAGAGGCAGAGAGAGCAACCGGTACAACAACCCAAATCCCAGCAACGGGCCGGCTGCCGCAGCTACCACCAACAAACCGACCTTCTCGACACGTTGCGGGAAGACCAGATGCCAGGGATAAATTCCCACGCGCAATAACGCCGCAATCAGGAGCAAAGAGAGCAGTGGTTCTGAAGGTTGCATCAACCACCAGAGGCAACTGCTTCCCTCACGGGACAAGAGTAACGAAACTACCCACAAAAGGAGCGACGCAATACCATGAATGGCCCAACCAAAAGTAACGCACTCATCATCACTGCCAGCAATCAACGCCGCGACGCCCCAGAGCAAATCAAAAGTCGCCCAGGCAATTAAGGTCATCAGCAAAGAGGCGCTCAACAGTGCCAGCCAAGAGAGCATCAATATGAAGATAGTCAGCACGCCGGAGAGCGGCAGAGAACGGCGTTCGTCCGCGATCCGCACCCAGGCCACCCCGCTAAAGGTGGCCCCCAACACGGCCCCCAACAACCAGATAGCGGGCGTCATTTCCAACAGAAGACGACCCGCCAACACCGTTGTAGGCGACCACAATGAGAGGAGCCAACGATATTCTTGAGGAAACGTCAGCCAAATTAACGTCAGCAAAGTCAGGCAAACTGCCGTTATAGACCGGCGCAGGTTCTGCCAGCGAGGGAAAATCTGCAGCCCCAACAGCAATAACACGCCGAGGGCGCCGACACTCAATAAAAACAAGGAATAAGGTATCATTTCACACTCCAAAGGCTGATTGTAACATGGCAAATGGCGAATGGCAAATGGTGAATGGTGAATGACAGGTTCTCACTCTCTCGCTTTTTCGCTTCAATGCGGTAGAATTAGTGGGAAATCATGATAAAAAGGGGTCGCATGGAAGAGAAGATACTGAATGAGCGTTATCACCTCGTAGAATTAGTAGGCACTGGAGGCATGGCAACCGTCTACCGAGGACACGACGTGTTGTTGGATCGTCCAGTCGCCGTCAAGATGCTCCGCGAGCCGTATGCCAGCGATAAAGCTTTCCGTAGCCGTTTCTTGGCGGAGGCCCGGGCCATAGCCAAGCTAGATCACCCCCACATCGTGCGTATCTACGACCTCGGTATCGATCATGAGCACCCTTATCTCGTGATGGAATTAGTAGCCGGCCAATCACTCAAGGCCCGCATTCATCAAGAAGCACCCTTCCCCATCCCGGAAGTGCTGCGCATCGGAGAGCAAATCTGTGCCGGTGTGGGCGTCGCACATCGTGCCGGCATTGTCCATTGTGACCTCAAACCTCA
>JAYELZ010000223.1:4436-9845 GCA_034717835.1 Chloroflexota bacterium | reverse complement strand
CACGACGTTTAATTTATAGAGGTTCGCGCCGGCAATCCGAGCCTCGGTACAAGCGGTAGAAGCCAACATAACCTGAGCTGTCTTACGAGTGAAGAAGTCTTTTTTCTCAGCACAATCGCCAACGGCAAAAATATCCGCCGTGGGAGTGCGCATATATTCATCTACCCAGATGGCCCCGCTAGAGCCAATCTCCACCCCGGCCTCAGCGGCTATTTTGACGTTAGGTCGCGCGCCTACGGAGATAAGTACCAGGTCGGCGGGGAGACGTTTTCCACTGGCTAGAACCACTTCCAGCTCACCATCGCCCGCAATCTCAGTCACTCGCTCCTCCGTATAGAGAGCGACGTCCAGCCGCTTCAATTCTGCCTCGCCGATCACACAGACGTCGGCATCAAAAGCAGTGTAAAGACAACATGGCAACATCTCCACCACGCTGACGCTCTTGTCAGACATTTGCGAAATCTCTTCGGCAAACTCTACGCCGATGAAACCGCCGCCGATGATCACGACATTTTTAGCTTCCAATACCGCTGCGCGCAGCCGGCGCAAATAGGAGGGACTCTTCTTGACCACGAAGACGCCTTTCTTATCCGCGCCGGGGATGGGCGGGCGCACAGCGGCAGAGCCGGTAGCCAACACCAATTTCTCATAGCCGATTTTCTCGCCATCCGCGAAAATGACCTGATGTTCTTCCGTCTCGATCTTGAGCGCCTCACGCACCGACCATTTAATTCCCTGAGCGTCCAGGCCGCCATCAGGGACTAAATTCTGGTCCACACTCGCCAGTCGATTGAAGATGTAAGGAATACCACAAGGGATAGGCGTGCGATCTGTTTTCCGCACCAGGGTAATTTCCTTCTCTGGATAGTACACGTGCGCCGTGCCGGCCACAATCAATCCCGCCGGACCACCACCGATTACCAAAATATCTGTCTGCTTCATTAGTGTTTCCTCCTTAGATTAGGTTAAAAATAAAAGGGTCTCTAGGAATTCACGGGGTAATCCCCCAAAATAGGCGTATAATGGCAGAAAACAACACACATTTTAGGAGCAACTCCCCTGGATACCATGAGCCAAAACTCAGGTAATACGATCACATTCCCCTTGGATCTCCCTGAAGTGAAAATAACCGAGGTGCAAAGGAATGAGCACGGGGATTACAGCATCACTATTGAGAGCACCAAAGGATCTGCGAGCTGCCAACATGGTGGTCGAAAAACCACGAAATTATACGACCATGGGGATGAGATTGAATTATGCCAGCTGCCCTTATGGGGGTGGGGGCATAGAGTATACCTGCGCCTACGACCCGCATACAATCCTTCGTAGACTTGCTCGTCAATGGTGAGGGTCAATTTCCTTTGCATTATTCACCTCTCTGTAAATATATACGTAATAATAATCTCAAGCAGAGAAGAAGTCAAGTGGTGTAGGAAGGTATTGGCTGTGGATAAGAGTCTGGTTAACGGGAAGCGTAAGCCGTCACAGTCCCAAGTTGAATCGCTGGCTACTGCTCAACGTTGCGCTGCCTAACGGACACTAGTTGAGAAAAGAGCCTCAAGACGCGACTTGATAGCGTGGGCGAGCCTTATACTTCAAAGGTGGATACCCAGTTTCCGATCCAATAAGTGATGATGATTACTGCAATGGCAATCAGGATGTGTTCTCCCACGATCTTCCAGGGGGCTTCCCCTTGGGATTTCGCTATCGCGTAGCTAAGCGCCGTGAGAATAGCAAGTCCCCAGATAAGGCTAGCGATGATGGCGCTTGAAAGGGAGAGAAGCAGAATCGGTATGATGAATGTGAGGGCGAAGAGAAACTTGGAGAGAAACGTGGCGATTGTGGCAGCCCAGATTTGCTCTGTCGTATGAATGTTTTCCGATTCCACTGAAACGTGAATGCCCAGCGCATCCGAGAAGGCATCCGCGATGGCGATCGTGAGGACGCCGCCCAGGACGACCGATTTGGAGTGGGTCCCGGAATGTAGGCCGGTCATCAGACCCAGCGTGGTGATAACGGCCGAAGTCAGTCCGAAGGCAATACCTTTACGCAATGAATCCTTCATAGTGATTTTCCTCTAAAAATAAGTAGGTCTCTGGAATTTGACGTGGTAAGTGTCACGCGACGTAAATTTTTCACCACAGATTACCCGGATTACACTGATTTTTTATTTTTTCCGTGCTAATCCGTGAAATCCGTGGTTAATTTTAACTCGACCCCACGAATTCCCAAAGAGCCAAATAAAAGTTAAAAATTGAAATACTTGTTTCTACTGCAACACGGCGAGGTAGATTTCAAACTGGGCGATCTCCACGGCCGTAAGATCGTCCACTCTAGAGGCACGCTCGCGGTTGGAGAAGATGAGTTGCGCGCGCTCCGCCTCTAACTCGAACGCCAAAGTGTGCGTGTGAGCGGAGAAGTTGAGCACCACCAGACAAATTTGCTCACCGGTGCGGCGCAGGAAGGCGAAGTAATCTTCAGCTTCCTCGTGGAGCGGCTGATAATCGCCGGCCATCAGCGCCGGAGTCTCCTTGCGCAGCCGGAGCATCCGCCGGTAGAAGCTGAGCAGGGAATCAGGATCATCCAACTGCTCGGCGACGTTGACTCCGTCCGCGTAATTGGGGTTGGCGGGCAACCAGGTTTCCACATCCGCCGGGCTGAAACCGGCCTGGGGCGCGTTGTCCCAGTGCAGCGGCGTGCGGCATTTATCGCGCGTCAGCTGGACGATTTGCTCGAAGGCTTGCTCCGGCGACATCCCGCCTTGCTCAACTAACATGTCATACTGCAAGGTAGCCAACGTATCGCGGAACTGACTCAAATCAGCTAGCCGCAAGTCCGTCATGCCGATCTCTTCACCATTATAAAGGAAGGGCGTGCCACGCAAAGTCAGCATCAACGCCAGCGAGAGCCGGGCTAGTTGCGCATCGTGCTCGCCATCCGCAAAGTGCGTATAGACGCGGGACGAATCATGATTGCCCAAAGTATTGCACGGCCACGCGCCATCCGGAATGGCGGAAAGCCGCTCCTCCTGGTTCTGCCGAATATGCGCCGGGGTCAAACGGTCCGTGCGCATCAACGGGAAGTTAAAGACGAGGTGAATCTCATTACCGCCGTCGCCGTAGTAGGCAATGTCGCTATCCTCAGCCACTAACATCCGGTCTGGATACTCGTCAATCACTGTGCGCAGCTCCTGCATCAACGGGTGCATCTCCTCCTCGCGCCCCACTTGATGCTCAAAAATCTGCTGCCAAACCTCGCCAAAAAAGGCTACTTTTTCGCGCTCGCCATCCGCCTCGGCCTCTTGATATGCCTGGTAGAGTTCCAACAGCGTCATGCCGGAGGTCTGGTCGGGCAGCGTGGGATCCTCGTAGATCGTGCCGATGGCATCCAAGCGGAAACCATCAATGCCCATGTCCAGCCAGAAGCGCACGGCGTCCCACAGCGCCTCCTTGACCTCGGGGTTACGCCAGTTGAGATCTGGCTGCTCCTTGAGGAAGTAATGATAGTAATACTGCCCGGTGGTCTCATCGTATTCCCAGGCCGAGCCGGTGAAGGTGGATTCCCAGTTGTTGGGCGGGCCGCCATCCGGGGACGGGTCGCGCCAGATGTACCAATCGCGCTTAGGATTGTCGCGGCTGGATTTAGATTCCAAGAACCAGGCGTGTTCAGCAGAGGTATGGTTGAGCACCATATCCAAGATCACGCGCAAACCGCGCTGATGCGCCTCCGCCAAGAAAGTCTCGAATTCTGCCAACGTGCCGTACTCCGGCGCGACGGCGCAGTAATCCGAGATATCGTAGCCGCAATCAATCTGCGGCGAGGGATAATGCGGTGAGAGCCAGAGCGCATCAACGCCCAGCTCCTGGAGATAATCCAACTTGGCGAGCATCCCTTGCACATCACCAATGCCGTCGCCGTTGCCATCCGCAAAACTGCGCGGATAGATCTGATAAAAGACTGCTGTTTGCCACCACTTGAGGTCGTTCAAATTATCCTCCTAGGGAAGGTTAAAGGTTGCATGTTGAAGGTTGAAAGTTCGGGCCCCTAAAACGATAGATATTTCACCACTAAGGCGCGAAGGCGCAAAGATTTGAAAATTATCTTCCCCTCAGTGTCTTAGCGACGAACGATCTTTTTTCAGTGAGATGAAACTTACCGTTTTGTTAGTGCCATTAGTTATTCGCCAGTTATAATTGCCGCCGTGGAGTTTGGCACGTGGTTCAGCGTCAGAATCACGCAATTCACTTTGTCATTCCGAACGAAATGGAGCATGGCGAAGTGCAGTCGAGGAATCTATTACGGACGACGCTTACAGTTAATCGCACATAGGAGATTCCTCGACTCCGTGCTCCCCACAGAGCGGGTCGCACTGCGCTCGGAATGACAAGACAGGGCGCATACGCTAGGTGAGGTAGCGAAAACTCTGTGACCCTAACCCGTTTTTAATCTGCGTATATCTGCGAAAATCTGCGTCCTAATTTGGCTACTCCGCGTGCAACACAAAGTCCAGCAGTTCCTCCAACTCACACGTCGCCAAACCGATGACGTGATCTGCGCCACCGTAGTAGACGTAAACTGTATCCTCCACTACGATATTCGCGTTGGAGAAGACCACGTTGGGCACGTCGCCGCGGAGCTCCCAGATTTCCTCCGGCCAGAAGATAGAGGATTGGGGGCGACGCAGCACGTGAGTGGGATCAGCCAAGTCCAGCAAGCAGACGCCCAAATGGTAGATGTGCTCCTTATCGTAGCCGTGGTAAAAAGTCAACCAGCCAGCCTCCGTCTTGATGGGGACGCCGTTGCCGCCCACGCTCTTGTGATCCCAGGAGTTATCCGGGCGCGGGCCAAACAACGATACCATCTCCTCCTCCGGCCAACTGACCAGATCGGCGCTGTAAGCCAACCAGACATTGGGCCAACGGCGGTGCAGCGCAGCGTAACGCCCTCCAATTTTGCGCGGGAAGAGCACATGATCTTTGTTATCCTCGCCCCGCACGATAGGACCGAGCCGTTCCCAAGTGATGCCGTTCTGGCTACGCGCCACCATCGGGAGAATACCGCCCCCCACGTGAGTCGGCTGGTCGCCGGAGAATTTTGGGCCGTAGGCCGTGTAGGTCATATAATAAACACCGTCGATCTTTACCACACGCGGGTCCTCTATCCCACGCGCATCGGTGCCATCATGCGGCGAGAGTACCGGCTGCCGCATCCGGTTCCAATGGACGCCGTCCACACTTATCGCGTAACCAATCCGGCTGACCCAATCCAGCCCTTGAGCACGGTACCACATCTTAAAGAGACCGTTATCGTAAATCACGGCGGGGTTGAAGACATTGTAAGTTTCCCAATCCGAGGTGGGATCGGGCAATAAAATAGGATTTTCAGCATGACGTTGCAGCTTCATCTTTT
>JAYELZ010000223.1:0-4336 GCA_034717835.1 Chloroflexota bacterium | reverse complement strand
TACCACATCTTAAAGAGACCGTTATCGTAAATCACGGCGGGGTTGAAGACATTGTAAGTTTCCCAATCCGAGGTGGGATCGGGCAATAAAATAGGATTTTCAGCATGACGTTGCAGCTTCATCTTTTTTCTCTCCTTAATTTAACAACTCTTTCGTAGCACGATCAGGAGACCGCCAAAAGCGACCAGCCTCCTACTCCCTGCTCCCCGTTCCCTGCTCACCACCATCTATTTCCACAATTACGCCCTCATACGCCCGCAATTCCAACGTCTCACCGGCAACCGCTCCCTCACGATCCAGGTAGGTGGAGAGCGCCACATTGCCGCTGCTCACGGTGGGAATAGTCAACGTGCGTGGCCCGGCAGAGAAGTTGAGCGCGATCAACCGTTTTTCCTCGCCCTCAGCGCGCAGATAGACGTAACAATCTTGCGTCGCTACATCCAGAGGCGTGTAGCTGCCGCCGTAAAGAGCTGGGGTCGCTCGCCGGTAAGCCAACAAGCGCCGATAGAGATGCAAAATCGAGGTTGGATCTTGAGATTGCACAGCGACGTTGCGCGTGGCATAATCATCGGTGAGCGGCAACCAGGTCTCGACGCCCGCCGGCGAGAAACCGGCGTTAGCACTGGCATCCCACTGCATTGGCGTGCGGCAGACATCACGGGTGCGCTTTATGCCCAGGTTAATGCCCTGTGGATCCTGAACCTTCTCCGGCGGAATATCCACGTTAGGCATACCCAGCTCGTCACCGTAGTAGAGCGTCGGTGTGCCGCGCAACGTCAGTAACAAGAGCGCCGCCAGTCGCGCTTGGGCCTCACCGCCGAAGCGGGTAGCCAGCCGCGCCCGGTCATGGTTGCCCAGCACATAGTTGGGCCATGCGAAATCGGGCAGCACCGCCTCCAGCGTATCGACACTGGCGCGCATCTGCTGCGCATCCCAGGACATGCCGTCCATCAAGCGGAAGTTGAAGGGCAAGTGCAGCTCATCGCCTTCCTCGCCATAATACTTGACCCATTCATCCAACGGGCCCCAGAGTTCCCCGATAGCACAACGCTCATTGTATTCGTCAAAGACCTGACGAATCTCGCGCATCCGTGCATGGTTCTCTGGTAGAAACATATTATGTACTGGGAGTAAACGTCCAAAGAGATCATTGGGCGGCAGGTCAGTTGGCGCGTCTGGATTGATAGGATTATCACGCAACTCCGCATCCTTCATCAGCAAGCCGATCACGTCCATGCGGAAACCATCCACGCCGCGCTCCAACCAGAAGCGCAAAGTATCGTACATCGCCTCGCGGACGGCGGGATTGCGCCAGTTGAGCTCCGGCTGTCCCGGCACGAACTGATGGAGGTAATACTGCCCGGTCCGCTCGTCAAAAGTCCAGGCCGATCCACCGAAGAAACTGCCCCAGTTATTGGGCGGGCCGCCATCCGGCGCCGGGTCGCGCCAGATGTACCAATCGCGTTTAGGGTTATCCCGGCTGCTGCGAGATTCGACGAACCAGCGGTGCTGATCAGAGGAATGATTTGGCACCCAATCAATAATAATTTTGAGCTCGCGCGCGTGCGCCTCAGCGACCAGCCGGTCAAAAGTCGCCAGATCGCCAAAGAGCGGTGCGACGTCACAATAATCGGCCACGTCGTAGCCAAAATCGGCCATGGGCGAGGGGTAGAAGGGGCTGATCCAGATAGCATCCACGCCTAAGCCGGCGAGGTAATCCAGCTGTGCAATAATGCCCGCTAAATCGCCGACGCCATTTCCCGTAGTGTCATCAAAACTACGCGGGTAGATCTGATAAACTACGCCGCGTTGCCACCAATATAGTTCCTGTGGAGGAGAATTCATAAGATTATTTAGCTCACTTTCTCAAGTAGGTTACTCAATCTAAAACCGCTGTATTATACCGCAACATCCTCTTTTTACAGCCGGACTCATCCCTTTTTGCCCGCCTGTCGCTCATAATTACGCCGCAGCATACCGGTAGCGCGACGCATCCCTAGCGCAATGTAAAATTCCTGCAAGTCCGGATCGCAGGTCAAATCCACCATGTACAGATCATCAAGTTGCGCCAACATGCGCCGGACCAATTCCCTACCGATACCCTGCCCCTGGTAAGCAGGCAGCACTTCCAGCAGCGGGATGTAGGCGCTCAAAATTCCATCGCTGATGGCGTTGAGGCACCCCACCACTTTCCCAGTCTCATCGTCAACGGCTAAGACAATCCGATAGCTCTGTTGAAGTATTCGCAAATGTGTTTGCGGGGACGGGGGATGAGGCCAACCGACAAAGAAGCCCTGGAGTTTATCGAGGGTAATGTTGGTTAAGTTGTCTGCGTAAGAGATCATATTGAATTAGTAAGGCGGCTCAGACGGCCCACAATAAGCACACATCCCCATCCGAGGTGAGTTCCCCAACGGGAGCGGGTCCCCATAATCGTCGTGTGGGTGCGTCTGGACGTGTTGGTCGCAAAGCAATCCCGATTCATCATCCTCGTAGAGACACTCCAGGCAGAGGTACGTAGCCGGCTTGCCACATTCCATGCAACGCAGATCCGGTGGATTATTGCGCGCCAGCAAGAAAATAGGATGCGCGGTCAACGGGCGTCCTGTGCGTCCTGTGCGCACCTTGATCAACGTCTCGGAAGTACTTCCAAAATCGTACAGATGGGTCAACTCCACTCCCGGTTCAAGCACGGCATCCAACCGCGTGTCCATAGGAATTTCATCCGACCAACCACCGTAAGTGAACATGCTCAGATGGCCGCAACATTCCAGCCAAATTCCCCGCAGGTAGTAGTCCAGGTCATGCAGAGTCGCCGTGCCGTTCACTTCCAAATGCAACCAGTAATCCCCACCCCAGACGGCTTGAACCTGCAACTGATAGAGCCGTTGTCGCCGTTCGTCTCCCTGCTCGGCGACGGCGATGGCCTTTTCCCGCTCTGCGCAAGCCTCCCAGTGCCGGGATAGCCCGCCGCGTGTCATTTCTCGCCCACAAAAAACACATTTACCGCGTGGTCGTTTATTGCGTGTCATCTTTTGCCTCCGTAGTGAAAGTTAAAAGTTAAAGTTGAAAGTCAGATATCAAAAGCTTCTCCAGACCTCCGAGGTTTCCAAAATGGTACCATTTAGGAAGGTTCTGATGATACACAACTCTCCTTCCAGGTCAAATTACCGTCAAAACCTCGGAGGTCTGAGATTACCGAGTAGTCTGAGAAAACGCGGCCTGAATCTGCCGGTGCAAGGGGAGGTTCTCCAAGTAGGTTTGCCGGAAGTGGCTATCCTCAGGGATAAGATCATGTTTGCGCATCATCTCGGCGTGAGCACGTTGTAGATATTCAGTGGCCTCCGCATCTCGGCCATTGGCCTGCAGGGCCTGGAAACGGCGATAAAATAACTCCTCGCTGGTACATTCCACAATCTGCACAAAACCAAATTGCTCATAGATCTCCAACGCCACCTGTGAAGTCCATAAAGCCGCCTGTTGATGTTCAACCCGCTCCTCCGCTCTCTCGCTAAGCGGAATCAATTGCAAATGAGCCGCCGTTTCTTCGCAGCAGGCCGCCATATCATATTGACGCGAGACCAAGCCGTTCTGCACCATCTGGTGAACGCTTGAAACAGCCTCAAATACCTGAACGAGCTGGAGCTTATCACCCAGCGCATTGTAGAGTAGTGCCTCCACTAAGCGCAACCCGGCACGACCAAGCTCGCGCACCTCCTCCTCGCTAACCGGACGCGCCCGCTGGATAGTCGCCTGAGCTTCTTCCAGCTGCCCCATGAGAATCTGGAGTTGGGCCAAACGCAATAGGGCGTAAATTCTGGAGGTAAGGTTCTCTAGTATTTGAAGAGACTCCTCCTCCAATGCTATCCCGGTGGCCAGATCTCCCAGCCACAAACCCTGAAACTGTCCGCAAGACATCAGGCTATGCCCTTCAGCGTAGCGATTGCCGATCGCACGGCTGAGCTGTAGCTGCTTACGTTCATATTCAACCAACGCCCGGTAATAATCACCCTCCCAGATCAACGGCGTGCGCGCAATCGCCAACACTGTCAGTTCCGCCGCCTTATCCTCCCACCGCTGGGCAATCTGCAACGCTTGCTCATAATAACCGCGCGCCTGCTCCAAGTTATCCAATCCGTATCCACCCGCCAACAGCAACAGAGCATCCACCTCGGCGTGTTGAGCACCCAGTTGGCGCGCCAACTCTAATGCCCGTTGCCCGCTCTGGCGCCAAGCCGGATCGCTGCCCAGGTTATACAAATTGGTGAGGGCTAACCAGACGCGGAGCTCGCGTTGTTGATCGCCCAACTCTTGGGCCAGCCAAAGTGCCTCTTGG
>JAYELZ010000222.1:0-1919 GCA_034717835.1 Chloroflexota bacterium | reverse complement strand
ACCAAGTCGGCGCCGCCTACCGCGACCGCCGGGGCTGAGATTACCTACACGCTCACGGTGAGCAACACCGGCGGATTAGCCACCGGCTTGACGTTGACCGATACGCTGTCCATCAGCGCCACCTTTATCCGCGCCGCTGGTGGAATTGTTCCCACGGCGCGCACCCTGACTTGGACAACGACCACGCTTCCTTATCAAACGCTCTTCACCCGGACCTTTGTCGTCACGGCTACGGCGCCCATTACGCTCTATAACCGTTATTACGGCGTCGCGGCGCAAGGCGGCTACCGGGTCTTTGCGCCGCTGCCCATCATTACTAGAGTGGAATGAGATATCTATTCAGCCAGCTACAGGTAGAACGTTACCAGCTATCCTTTAGGACGCAGATGAACGCTGATAAATACCAATTTCTGCTTTTATCTGCGAAAATCTGCACGAATCTGCGTCCGCTCTTGAATTCTGCCGGATGGCTGAGTAGTAGTATCATGGAATGAGCTATAGCTAGCGGAGGTTTTTTTGATCCAGAGAGAACGAGAGATTGATCTAAGCTTGCAACATCTACTGGCGGAACTTCGCCGTATTGATATTCTCATCCAGCGCGAGGTGTATCGTTGGCAATTGGCCGGGCAGGACCCGCACGACGATTTTCGCGGACTGTATCTCTCCGACGCCCATGCGCAGGCATTACTCGCCCGCCCCCTGGGGGTTAGCTGGGGACAGACAGTTTCATTATCGACTGAGGAGGCCCAGGCCTTCACCCAGGCCGGCGCCGAGGTAACGGCGCGGATTGAGGGTATCAGCAAAGCAGCGGCCCGTAGGGATGTCCCTCTGCGCCTGGAACAGTTGGCCGTGACTTTCGAACTGGATCAGTTTGCCTTAGACCTCTTGCTCATCTGCTTGGCCCCGCACTTTGATCTGCAATATGAACGGCTCTACAGCTATTTGCAGGACAATGTAACCCGCAAAAATCCTACTATCAACCTCTCTTTGGCGTTATTGGCTCCCCCAGGCACCAACCGGTTGCTGGCGTTGCCTTATTTCAATGAAGATGCGCCGCTCTTCAAATACCGGCTATTGCGCCAAAAAAACGATCTTCAAAACGGAATGGCTTCACTTTTGAGCCGTACCTTGCACGTTGATGCAGCTGTGGTCACCTGGTTATGGGGACATTATCAACCCTCCGCCGAACTGCGCGGACACGTCTCGCTGGAATGGCCCACACCTGAGGCTAGAGACACTCTGTTGACGGCGGCGTTGCAAGACGACTGGCTGGAAATCCGCGAGAGCGCGGCCATTGTGGCCTTTTATGGCCCGGACACCACCGCTCAACACGCAGCGGCGCGACGGCGAGCTCTTCAGGCGAACCGTCCGCTCCTGCGTGTGGAACTGCCTCCGTTGCTCGCGGAGGCGCAACTTACCCCGCAGCTGGCTATCCGTCTGGCGCTGCGCGACGCCCGGCTCAACGCGGCCTTAACTTACTTCACCGGTTGGGATGCTTGTCTGCAGAATGGACAGCTCTCCCCGGCCATTCTGGCCGAATTAGAGGCGCTGCCCCTCCCCGTGATTGTAGCCGGGAGCAAACGGTGGTCGGCAGAGGGGCTGGATCGTCAACGCCCGTTGCTGCGCGTCAACTTCCCACTTCCCAATTATCCTCAACGCCTGGCCCTCTGGCAGCACTTTGTGGCGGACAATTTCCCGGATTACGCCAAGCCACTCGACACTCTGGCCGGGCAATTTCGTTTGAATTCAGGGCAGATCCGGGATGCGGTCGCTACGGCGCGTGATCAAATCGTGCAACAGCACCGCTCTTTGCAGACTAACGACCTCTTCGCGGCGGCGCGGGTGCATTCTAACCCGCAGCTCTCCGACCTGGCCCGCCAAATCGTGCCGCGTTACCAGTGGGCGGATATTGTGCTCCC
>JAYELZ010000221.1:0-1920 GCA_034717835.1 Chloroflexota bacterium | reverse complement strand
TGACCTCCCCGCGGGCAACCAACCGGAGCGGCGCACAGACCCCGGTACCAGTCTGATCTTCAAGGTGCCCGGCGCGTGGGTGGGCGGGGTGATGACGTTCACCGTTGAGGTCAACGACGACTACGCCATCACAGAACATGATCATACGGACAACGTGCTCTCTCAAGGATACACCACCGTACAACGTCCGCCGGTACGGCTGGGCATCGTGCCGACCAACCACAACTGGGATACCACCAAGATGTCTCTTACCTCGGCGCCGGCGCTGGATTCTATGCTGTCCCTTGCCGATGTCTTCCAGAAGATCTATCCAAGCAGCGAGATTGATGTGACCCTGCTCCCCACGCTGAACTGGCCGCACCTCCTGAATAACCACGGGATGTATCCCAAATATCAGTATACTCTTGGCTCGTACTACAACACCGTAGGTCTTAGTCAGATGCGGTTGGCCGCAGAGGGCGGCGTGACCGGGCCTGCGCCGGAGCTGGTCTACGGGGCATTTCCCTCAGAAGAGTGGTATCTCGCCTTGTACGACTCGTTCGGGGAGTCGCTGACGACCAGCCGCGCCGCGGTCAGCCTGGGAAAGGACACCGCGCAGCTCTTCACCTACCAGCAGTTGAGCTTCCTCGGCGTGTGGGGAACATCGACCTCTCAGACGCTTGACGACGTTTCCTGCTATTTCTACGACATCGGCTATGACCTGGCGCAAGACCGGGTGGTGGGCTCTGGGCACGATACGTGCAGTGTATTAGGCTCGGATTATCCTGACGATCTTGACCCGCATCGCTACTGGATCACATTGGAGCATTATCAGCGGCTCTTGGCCTTTACCCCGCCGAGCGCGCCCTCCGGCGTTGCCGGCGTGACGGCGGAGCAGGATTACATCGGAGTGGCGGCCAATATTTCGGGGCTAGACGATGTGGAGTTGCTGCCGTCCTGGCAGTTCACCACAGAGAACCCGCCGCACAACCCGCCGGTGGGCAACGGTACGTACTGCGTGGAATTGCGGGATGCCGGCGAGTTTACGCTGAGCAGCCAGTGCTTCGACTTGATGGTGACTCCAGGGTCCGCGGGGTGGGATCACGTGCTGGTGGCGCTGCCGTTGACAGGCACGCCGGCGCGGGTGGTGGTGCTCAGAGGGAGCACCGAGATCGCCGATATCCCGGTGACAGCGCATGATCCTGTGGTGACAGTAACCGGGAGTTCTCAGGCGCTGGGGAGCACGCTCGCCGCTGATGCGATCCTGCCGCTGAGCTGGACCGCAACGGACAACGACGCCGGCGACGAGCTAGAATACAGCCTTCTGGTAAGCTCGGACGATGGCGTGACCTGGCTGCCGGTAGCGGCGAACCTGGATGCCACGACCTTCGACTTGGACCTGAGCGAGATCCCGGCCGGGGAGCAGGTGTGGGTACGGATCGAGGCTAGCGACGGCTTCAACGTGGGCGGCGCGGACTACGGCCCCTTCTCGCTGGAGAATCACGCGCCCGAGGTAGTGATCCACACCCCGGCAAGCGGGGCGGTGATCTCGGCCACGCAATCACTGGCGGGTTTTGTCTATGACCGCGAGGACGGTCAGCTGGACGGGATAGCGCTGAGCTGGACATCAAGCATAGATGGCGAGTTGGGCGCCGGCGCGATCATCTTCCCGGACGCGCTATCGGAGGGCCGGCATACGCTAACGCTGACAGCAACCGACAGTGCCGGAACAATCGGTACCGCCTCGATCAGCGTGACAGTGGGGGATGTGGTGTGGCATCGTGTGTACTTACCGCTGGTGCTGCGTAACTTCCCGTAGCAGCAGCGGCGGCCTTCTGAAAACAGACACCCTCCTCCGTCACACTACTGGAGGAGGGTATTTTTCGCCAGTCCCGCAGTAACATGATTTATCCCCGCACTAGAAATTCTCAAAGAAGGTTA
>JAYELZ010000220.1:0-33792 GCA_034717835.1 Chloroflexota bacterium | reverse complement strand
CGCGCAGGCTCAACTCCACCGTGCGTTCCAGATCCGGCAAACTGTAGCGGACATCGCGCTCCGCCCGCAAAATACCGCGCAGCCGCACCGTCTGCCCCGGCCGGTAGATCGGGCGATCTGAGTAGAGGTAAATGTTGTAAGGGACAAAGTGTCCGTACTGCGAGTCAATATCGAAATCCCAGGGCGCCGCGCCGGCATCCCAATGGCTCACTGAGACGCCAAAAGTGGGCTGACCAGGTTCACCCAGCACGGCCAAATAGCGATCCCAGAGAGATTCCAACGGGCCGATCCGCAATTTAGCCAAGCCGTCAGCGTCGGTAGTACCTGCCGCGACCAGAGTCCCAGCCTCATCCAGTAACCGGACTTCAGTTTCCGTGAGCGGCTGCCCGCTAGCTAGATCGGTAGCCCAGATCAACGCTTCATCAGTGCTCATCTTCAACGTCAGGTGACTATCCACCACCGCAATGCGGAGATTAGAACGCCACCCGCTCGCTTCGGGTAAATCCCAAGAGAGTTGATAATAGCCCGTAGGCAGCGCCGCACCATTACGGGTCAACTCCACCGGGGCGAGCTCCACCGTATTGGGTTCGTTACGGAGATACTCATTCCATTGCCGCAAGATAGGCCCTTCAATTTTCTCATAGCCCAGAAAATCATCCGGGGTGATGGTGCGTAGCGCCAATGAGACCAGTGTGGCATTGCGGGAGAGGACGTAAATCTCCGGCGTCTCACTAGCATCTAAGGTGATGGCATCCAACGGCGTAGTAGCAGCAAAAATTGGCCGCAGGTCGCCGGTAGTGAAACAAGAGTGCCACTCGTTCCCCGTCTGGTGCCCGTAGATATCGGTAATCCCGGCCGGCACTTCCACACAGTATTCAGTCCGAGGTTCTTTGTCCCAATAAAGATGTAATGTCTGCCCTTCCCAGCGCAGATAGCGTTCCTCGGCGGCCAGAGTAGGTGTGATCACCAGCTGCTCCGCAACGGAATCCTTATCCAGCGCACCTTCAAAAGTAATCTGCACCGCTTGGTAGAGTTCCACGTCGTCACTACCATCCTGGGGGGTGATACTCTGGATAGCAGGATAAGGCACGGTGGTGAAAGCCCAATGGAGGGGCACCTCCAACGACGCACCAGTCAAGGCACGGGCATTCTCGTTTACCATCACCATGTAGCGAGTTCCTAATTCCAGCCGCTGAGTGGGGGTGAAGATCAACTCGGCCCCCATGTCAGCCCAGGTCAATGCGCCGGGCACCGGCTCTCCCAGCTGAGAGACCAAAGAGAAGGCACTGCCCGTAGCCTCTGTATCCATGGGCGTGTTGAAATCCACCCGCACGCCAGTAGTCAGGAGAACGTCCACCGTCCCATTCCCCGGCTGGGTAGTGAGAATGCGTGGTTTGGCAGGCGTAAAACTCCAACGATAGGGATCGGTCAAACTGGCACCGGCCACGCTGGTGAACGTCCGCGCTAACTCTAGAGCATACTGTTGTCCAGCGTCCCAACCCAGACGTGGTTCAAAACGGTAGAGCGAAGTATTCACCCAAAACCCCTGGCCGCTAATGCGTGGTTTACCACTGAGAGGTAGCGCGGGGCAATCGGGCGTCTTGCCGGCCACCTGTCCGGTGCAATTGAGCGCCACGACCGGTTGGTTAAAAGCAATCAGCAATGGAGTGTCGGCGCGAAAATCCACTGCTCCGGCGGACGGAGTGACACGAGTCACCTCCAACGGCCCGCTGGTGGAGAAGGAGAAAGCCAACACGCGGGTCAACTCCAACCCTTGTTGGGAGCGCGCACCCGTCCCCAGAGAAACCTGATACTCTTTAGCCGCCGCCAAAACTTTGGGCACAAAGCTCAATTCGCGCTCGTTCCGCCAGGTGAATTCGCCCTCCACCTCTGGCGTGACCTGTAAGGCCGCTTCTACGCTGGCCTGATCCATAGGCTGGTCAAAGAGCACGGAGATTACCGTATCCTCAGTAGCCGATACTTGCCCGGCACGCGGCTTGAATTCCACCACCGTGGGCGGCAACTTGATCTCCGCCAATTGCGCTGCGGGAGTGGGAGCATCCGTCACCGGAATGCTCTCTTCCTCCTCCAGTTCCGTCACCGGAAGGGTGATCGGAAATTGTGAACAAGAGACCGAGATTAACAACACGCTTGCTAGCAAGCGCCATAGTTGGGGCTGTAAGGCACGCATACCAACCTCCTGAGAGCTGGGGATTAGAGAACCTACACTCTATAATAGCACGAGGAATAGAGGAAGCAAGAGCAGTTAAAAGTCAAAAGCTGAAAGTCCGGTAGTCAATAGTCGCGTAGTCTCAATAAGTTAAAAATGAGCTAGTTTCGCTAGCCCCGTTTACGGGACGTGGTTCCATAGCCCGTGGTCTTTAGCCACATTGGTCACAACACGGGGGTGGCGAAAACCTAAAGACACTAACCCATTCCTCATTTGCTATTTGCCACTTGTTCACTGCAATTTATCACTTGACACTATTTCCAATCGCTTCTATCATAATGGTCTATTCTTCACCTATATTAATTTCCTTGAAGGAGGAATCACATGAAGAAACTGTTAGTAGTTGTAGGATTGGTAGTAGTAGTGAGCATGTTGCTCACGGCCTGTGGGGGCGAGCCTGAACTGGGCACCGAAGAGAACCCCATCGTCTGGTCTTTTGTCCCCTCTGGGGAGATGGAACGAGTAGCCGGCGGCGCGGAAGAGGTCGCTAATCTGCTACATGCTGAGACCGGGCTGTTTTTTGAGACTAACGTCGCCACCGAGTACGCCGGTGTGATCGAAGCCATGTGTGCGGAACCCGCCGAGGCCCACATGGCCTCTCTGGCCACCTTCTCTTACGTACTGGCGAATGAGCGCTGTGGCGTGGGCGCGGAACTGGTTTCCGTGCGCTACGGCACCCCCACTTATAACGGGCAGATCATTGTACGCAAAGATAGTGGCATCAACTCAATTGCTGATCTAAAAGGCAAGACCTTCTGCCGCCCCGATCCGCTCTCCACCAGTGGTTGGATTATCCCCAATTTGACCATGAAAGGGCAGGGAATTAACCCCGAAACCGATTTGACCGAAATCGTGGATGCTGGCAGCCATGACGCGGTCGTCTCCGCCGTTTACAATGGCGATTGTGACGCCGGCGCCACCTACGTAGACGCCCGTGGCCGCATTGAAGAAGATCACCCCGATGTGATGGATGAGGTGATTGTCATCAACGTCACCGCTGATATTCCCAATGACGGCGTGCAATTCATCGCCGGCATGGATTCTGAAATGAAGCAGCAGATCGTTGATGGCATTCTGGCCATCTCCCAGACCGAAGAAGGTCAGGAAGCGTTGGATACCGCTTACCAATGGGCCGGTCTTGAAAAACATGGCGATGAGTTCTATGATATCTTCCGCCAGGTACTGCAAGCCGCCGGCATGAGTATCGAAGAACTACAAAAGTAAGCATCTGTGACATCGTAAAATAGTGCATAAAGCGTAAAGCGTGGGATTTTCACGTTTTACGCTTTATGTTTTTAATCAGGGGGAAGTATGTTAGAAGTTAAAAACCTCACCAAAATATATAGTGATGGAACTGTTGCCCTCCGGGAGGTCAGCTTCCAGGTGGAAGATGGCGAATTTTTAATTATTATCGGCCTCAGCGGCTCTGGTAAATCTACTCTGTTGCGGTGTATCAACCGCTTGGTAGAGCCAACTGCCGGGCAGATCCTCTGGGATGGTCAAGATATTACCACCGCCGACCAGACCGAACTACGGCATATACGTCGCAAAATTGGCATGATTTTCCAGCAATTTAATTTAGTCAATCGCTCCAACGTTCTCACCAATGTCCTCTCCGGACGGCTGGGATACGTGAAACAACGGCAGAGTCTCTTTCATCGTTTTCCCCAAGCGGATCGCGAGCTGGCTTTTAAGGCGCTAGAGCGCATGGGGATTACCGAGCAAGCTTACAAACGCGCTGATGAGTTGAGCGGCGGTCAACAGCAGCGCGTCGGTATCGCCCGCGCCCTGATGCAGGAGCCGCACATCATGCTAGCCGACGAGCCGGTCGCCAGTCTGGATCCGGTACTGGCGCACTCAATTTTAGAGCATCTGGAAGTTCTCAACCAGGAAGAGGGGATTACTGTGCTCTGCAGCCTGCACTATATCGATCTGGTGCAACGGTACGCTACGCGCGTGATCGGGTTACGAGATGGGGAAATCGTCTATCATGGCAGCAGAGAGGATATCCGCCGGATGACCGATACAGAGTTCAAAGATATCTACGGTCAAGAGGCCGTGCGTGTGGGTGGCAGCCTTGAAGGCTCGTTAGGAGGATAAGATGGCAGAACTATATAAACCCGAACCACCACGTTCAAGTCCCGTCACGGGCCCGATCGCAGCGCTCGCCTCGCTTATCATCCCCGGCTTGGGGCAGATGTTGGCGCTCCAGATATGGCGCGGATTGCTCATCCTAGTTTCCATGGCCAGCATATTAGGTCTGCTGGCTTGGAGAGCCGTCAATCTGGCAACTAGGGAGACCGGTTTTCTAGCCATTTTAGGCAAGGCTCTCACCCGACGTCCGTTCTTTATCGGGGGCGTCCTCTTGGGCGTTCTCATTTTGTGGCTCTGGAACGTCTGGGATGCTTACCAGCAAGCAGCGCCGCAACGCAAAGGCGGCGCTGCCATTTTTGCGCTGATCCTGCTCCTCTTTTTCGCGTTAGGCTGGCAGATCAGTGAGATCAATCTCTACAAAGCCGCGACGGAGTTATCAGATATTTGGCCACTACTCTCCAAGGTGCTCTGGCCCTGGGAGGCTGCCGTCACTCGCGATACCGAAACCGTCATGGCCATGGCCCAGGTCCAGATACCTTGCGAAGGCCCAGCTCCCGAAGCGCCCGCCCTCATCGCTGATCAACCGTACATCATAGCCGCTCCGACCTGTGGTGATCTTTCCTACATGGACGAGAACAATGATCTCGTCATGGGCACGCCCCTCCATCTTGAGGGTGGCGGCTTCGCTCCCCACATGGAAACCCAAATCTACTGGAAAGATTCCGTCGGTCAGGAATTTCACGTCCGTTACCAGGGAGAGTACGTCAATGTCCAGACTGATAGCGCGGGGAAATTTGAAGTGGATTTTGCCATGCCCTACCGCCTCCAACCACCCAGCGCCAAAGGCGTACAGCTGCACGAAGTGCAAGCGCGGCAGGTTTCAGAGATAGGGGGGTTGAAACCCAGCGAACCACTCCTTCTCAGCGTGGAACGGATGATCGAGACGATCTTCTTGGGGATGATGGCGACGGCCTTTGGCATCGTCTTCTCTATCCCAGTCAGTTTCTTGGCGGCCAAAAACTTGATGTCTGGTTCCAAACTCACGTTGAGCATCTACTACCTCACGCGCACCATTCTAAACATCATCCGCTCCATTGAACCGCTGATCTGGGTCATCATCGCCGCTCAATGGGTCGGCTTGGGGCCTTTCGCTGGCATCATCGCCCTCACCGTCCACTCCGTCGCGGCTCTGGCGAAGCTCTACTCCGAGGCCATTGAGGGCATCAACACCGGCCCAATCGAGGCGATTGAAGCGACAGGCGCGACGCGCTTACAGATGATCATGTACGCAGTTATCCCGCAGATGATCCCGCCCTTCGTCTCCTTCTCTATCTACCGCTGGGATATTAACGTGCGGATGTCCACCATCATCGGTTTGGTGGGCGGCGGCGGTATCGGATTCTTGCTGATCCAATATATCCGCTTGCTCAACTTCCGCGCGGCAGGCATCGCCGTCTGGTTCATCGCCATCACCGTGGCGCTCTTGGATTACATCAGCGCCGAAATCCGCGAGCGTTACACCTAGACCCGGTTTGACTGCACCGCCTCAAGCCCGCAACTGAAGACCGCTGCGGGCCTTTTGGTAGCAGCTCTATTTTCGCATCAAGTGCGCGCCCTTTCTCTACCAGATTTGGGACCACCACTTTTTGACAATTAGCGTAAATAATTTATACTCTTGCCGTTGGTTGCTGATTAGTAGAACAAGCATGGAGGGATTAGGGATGTGTGGCTACGTACTGTTTGTTATCGGGAGGCTTTCCATATCCTAGTTTTTGCTAGCTAGACCAGCATAAATCAAATCTGTATTTCAGCGCCGTGGAAGCTACCACTTCCACGGCTTTTTTGTAGCTATGAGGATTTTCAAATTATGTTATCTATCTTTAACCTCACCAAGTCTTACGGCGACAATTTAATCTTGCACCAGCTCACCTTCCAACTGCATCCGGGTGAGCGGATAGGGCTAATCGGCCCCAACGGGTGCGGCAAGAGCACGCTCCTACACATCATCGCCGGGTACGAAAGTGCCGATCAGGGGAGTGTACAGCTCAACTCGCCGCACACTCGCTGGGGCTATCTCGAACAAGGGTTGAGCTATGCCGCAGGCGAAACTGTCGGCGAACTGCTCCACGTGCATGCTCGGGCGCTGCAAACTGCCATAGAGCGGGTCGAGGAGTTGGCGACTACTTTAGCCACGGTGCCTAGAGAGGAACAAGACCGCTGGGCCACCGCCTACAACGCCGCCTTGATCAAGTTGGAAGCCTTAACTCGCGCCGGTACTCAACCACACACGGCTCAAGCGGTGTTGGCCGGCTTAGAATTGGACGCGCTCTCCCTGACCCAACCGGTAGCGATTCTGAGCGGGGGACAGAAGACACGCCTGGGTTTAGCGCGCTTGCTCATCCAACAACCTGACATATTGTTACTGGATGAACCGACCAATCATCTGGATATCACCACGCTGGAGTGGCTGGAGACTTGGTTGCGGGAATATCGCGGCGCGGTGCTGCTGGTTTCCCATGACCGGACCTTCCTGGATAATACTGTCACCAAAATCATAGAACTCAACCCGGATACGCACGCCATCACCGAGTACGCGGGTGGCTATTCCGCGTACATCGCGGCTTGGCAACGGCAGCGCGAGAAACAATGGAGGCAGTGGCACAACCAGGAAGCCGAAATCAAGCGGTTGCACGCGGATATTGGTACGACCAAAACTCACGCGCTCAAGGTCGAGCTAACCACTACTTCCGGCCAACCCAACGTGCGCCGGCTAGCCAAAAAGGTCGCGCGTAAAGCCAAATCGCGGGAGAAGAAACTGGAACGCTACCTGAAGAGCGCCGAACGAGTGGAAAAACCAACATTGCATTGGAAAATGAAGTTGGAATTCACGGAGACGCCGGCCAGCGGACAAGAGGTGCTGCGGTTGGAGGAGCTGGCAGTGGGATACAATCAAGTCGCCCTGATGCAACACATCAACGTCACCTTGCGGGCCGGCGAACGCATAGCCCTGTTAGGCCCCAATGCGGCTGGGAAAACCACCCTATTGCGTGTCATTCTAGGGCAGCTAGCCCCGCTGCATGGTCACGCGCGCTTAGGGGCTAACGTCCAAGTGGGCTATTATGCCCAGGAACAAAAGACTCTGGAGCCTCACAGCACGCCCTTCGAGACCATCCGTCGCTCCGCCGCCCTGTCAGAAACCGCTGCCCGCAACTTCTTGCACTACTTCCTCTTCTCCGGCGATGCCGTCTTCCTGCCCATCGCCGCGCTGAGCTATGGGGAACGGGCGCGGCTGACCTTAGCACGCCTAGTCGCCAGTGGCTGCAACTTCCTGGTACTCGATGAGCCTATCAATCACCTGGACATTCCCAGCCGGGAATGTTTTGAGCAAGCCATGACCGCTTTTGAAGGCTCCGTCCTGGCCGTGACTCATGATCGCTGCTTCATCCAGCAGTTCGCCACGCGCATCTGGGCTTTGCAAGACCATACTTTGCGCCAGTATCTGGACTTGGAAGAGCTACAGCGGGTGAGTGCCGGCTGACGCCGCGCCATCCTGCTCTAATAGAGCGTTCACTTCCGTGGATGCCTGGCACAGCATGCCTCCAACAGCGACTTCAGTCGCGGCACAGGCCAGTGGCGAAATCCTCGTGACATTAATCAAATTCTAATAGATTTTTAATGTTTCGCTTATCTGATTCTAATATCCATCTCTTATACTAAGAATGTAGCAGCAAACGCAAATATTTCCTATGAGGAGGTTACAATGACCATAATGAGTTGGGATCCAGTTAGAGATTTAGTTTCATTGCGCAGTGCCATGGATCGACTAGTGGAAGAGAGTGTCGTGCCCGGCTGGTCTGAACAGGTACGGAAGCGCGGCGGCAGAGGACTCCGTCTCCCGGTGGATGCCTACGCCACTGAGAACGAGCTGGTAATCCGAGTGGCGCTACCGGGACTGTCAGCGGATGAGGTCGAAATCACTTTGGAAGGCGACCAATTGGCTATCAAAGGAGAGTTCCAAGCTCCGCTGGAGAACGTCGAGTATCTACTCAATGAATTACCCTACGGTGCCTTTGCCCGCACGTTCACCATCAACATGCCGGTGGACGGGGAGAAGGTAGCGGCCAAATTCGAGAATGGACTGCTGACGCTAACTCTCCCTAAAGCAGAAGCGGCCCGTCCGCGCGTCATCAAAATCAAGACGAAGTAAGGGCACGGGTAACATAAACAAAACCCTCCCGCAGGATTGTTAAAATCCTGCGGGAGGGTGCTATTTAGGGAGCTCTTACTCGGCAGCTCCGCCGGCTGCCGTTGGTAACTCCCACGTCTTCAACAAACCGGTGATCGAAGCGCGCGTTGCCTCGGCCCCGAACCCCCACGCCAGTAACGTGAAGTAATCACCCCAGCCGGTGGCGCCAAAAGTCGGGACCCCCGTATAGAGCTCGTTGAAGCCGGCTGCGGCCAACATCCCTACCGCCACCAGATACGTCAACCAAGTGAAGAGCTGCAACCGTCCTACCGCCCGCTCCGCCTTAGATGCCATTGAGGTCGCAACAGGACGACTGGCCAACAAGCGCGGCAATTTGAAGAGCGCCGCCAGCGTGCTAGTTACCGTCTCGCGCACGGGGCTTTTGGGGATGCCAAAAGCCAGTTCTTCACCACCGCGCAGCACATCTTCCACTGGTTTCCGACCGATTGCACGGGCAGACTCCTGGACCGTGGCGACTTCACCCGCCAGCGACTCGTACTGTTCCTGGTATTGAGCATTTTCCGGCGCAGCATCTAGAGCATACAAGCGTTGCTGCCAAGTCCCTCCATCCGCCAGCTCATCAATTTGGGCCGCCAACTGCGAAAAATTATAGAGCCGCTGCGCGATCTTCGCGAGCTCGTCCTGAAATTCCTGCGGTCCCGCCCGGTCCGTCAACGTGAGATAGGATTCTCGCGCTTCCTGCTCCAGAGATTTACGGTAGGTGGAATCCGGCAACTTCTGTAGCTCGCTCTGCAATTCATCGTAGGCGCCGATTTGGCGCAGCCAATTGCGCCGCTCCCGTTCCCACAAATTCCAGATACCCTCCGCCTCTTTAACCGCCACCTTCGCCGCGCTCCAATTCTGCGCCTGCAAAGCTACCTGCACATCGTAGAGCTCCGCTTCCAATCGCTCATAGAACGGTTTGCCACGTTCCTGCAGCTGCTTGTCGGCCGCCATCGGATTCCGCACTTGGCCCACTCGCACCAACACTTGATCACGGGGTCGGCCTTGAGCACGATATAAGGAAACCCCGAACCCCGCAGCCACTCCGGCCACCAAAAAGAGCACCGGCATCCAGGGAGGATCCTTAACCGTCACCGTCAGGGGTACGGTAAGCTCACCACCATGATAGGTGATCAAAAGACTGCCGGTAAATCTACCGCTGGGCAGGTCATCAAAGTTAAGAGTCACCGGGATGGTAAGCAAGCCTCCCTCGGTAAGCTCTGGCTGCGCGAGCGCCACGGTGAGCGCTCCCGGCGGCAGGACTGTGGTGCCCTCCCCGTCCAACAGATCGCGAGGAATCACCTGCAATTCCGTAAGCGGATGCGTAGCTCGAATCAAGAGCGAGCGTGAAGTTATCGCCCCGCCTCGGGTAGCGGCGAAGTTCAACTGCGCTGGGTCATACGTCACTCCTTCCTGAGCTGCCACCTCAAAAGCCGTCCAACTCCACAATGCCAACATCAACACCAACCACAAACCCCATCGCCAGTATCTCATTTTACCCTCCTGATAACTAAGCAAAAGCACAGTGCTGCTTATCAATAGTGGGTCTCTGGGACTTGGCGGGGCAAGCGCCACGCGACGTAAATTTTTCACCACAGATTACACGGATTACATTGATTTTTTTACTTTTTTCCGTGCTAATCCGTGAAATCCATGGTTAATTTTAACTCGACCCCGCGAATTCCCAAAGAGCCTCAATAGTATATAACAGTTCGACTGGATAGGCAATCTTTCACTTTTTAGCTTTCATGTTAGACTTACCGTCAATAAGCTTACGAGGAGCAAACATGCGTGTAAAGTTTTTTAGCCTTTTTTCTCTCTTAATCATTGTATGCAGTTCTGCTGGCGCGCACACAGGTTGGGCCGCCCCCACCTCTCAACAGAACTGGAACATCACCTCCCCCGCCGAGGGGAGCATGGTAAGCGGCGAAGTCGCCATCACCGGCACGGCTTCCCACGACAATTTCCACGCCTACGGGGTGCTCTACGCACCGGGGCCACGTCCCACCGCCGATTCTCAATGGGTGCCCATCGTCTTTGGAGTGCAAAACATGGTAGTCAACGGGCCACTGGCGACGTGGAATACTACCGAAATCCCCAACGGGGAGTACACGTTGGCGCTCGCCGTCTACGAAGTTGGCAACGACACTCCCAATCTGTACTTCGTCAACGAACTGACGGTCGCCAACGCGGATGAGACTCCGACCCCCACCCCCACAGCCTCGCCCACCGTTGACCCGGCAGCAGAGCCGACCGTAGTCCCAGATGAAGGGGCTATCATCGCTCCCACCATCGAACAACCGCCCGCGTCAACCCCGCGCCCCACCCCCACATTGAACCCCGCCCCCGCCGCCGGCACAGAAAACGGCCCCGAAGCCGCGAACGATGGGAAAGCACCACTTTTTTCCCCTGAAAAGATGAAGGATGCCTTTGTCTCCGGCGCGTGGCTGGCATTCTTGCTCTACATCTTCGGGGGGATTTACATGGCGGGCCGGGCGGCGCTCCGCTATTACCTCAAGCAGGAACATCAACGTACCCGATGACCGCTTTCCATCTCCTCGCGGGGTTGGGCAATCCCGGCTCACGCTACGCTCAGAATCGACACAATATCGGCTTTCAAGCTCTGGCTGAATTAGCAACCACCTACCGATTGGAGATATCACGCTCCGAACATCACGCGGCCACTGCTCACGGCACCCTCGGCAACCAGCGCGTCATCTTAGCCCAACCGCAGACCTGGATGAATGAGAGCGGGAAAGCTATCCAGCCTCTGAGCCATTTCTACAAAATTCCGCCGGAACGCATTTTGGTTATCTACGACGATTTGGATATCCCGCTGGGCACGTTGCGGTACCGCCGGGCGGGGAGCGCTGGAGGACACCGGGGCCTCGGCTCGATTATCCAGCGCCTGGGAACCTCCCAAATTCCCCGTCTGCGGTTGGGCATTGGACGCCCGCCGGGCCGGATGGACGCCGCCGCTTACGTGCTCCAAGATTTCTCCACGCCAGAGCAGCCGGTGGTCTGGGACGTGTTGCGTCTGGCAAAAAAATTGATCGTGGCTTGGCTCACCGGCGAGGCGCTTTTCCAGCAACCGGGCATGACATGGCAGATACCAAGTGGCGAATAGCAAATGGGCAAATAGCAAATGACTACTCGCCCCTCAGACTACTAGACTACCAGACCACTAGACTACCAGACTACCAGACTATCAGACTATCAGACTATCAGACTATCAGACTATCAGACTACTAGACTATCAGACTATCAGACTATCAGACTATCCGACTACCAGACTACCAGACTACCAGACTACCAGACTATCAGACTATCAGACTATCAGACTATCAGACTACCAGACTACCAGACTATCTCACATGACTACCTTACACGGTTTGCAAAAGTGGATTCGCGAACATCCAGCCTATCGCAAAGTGACCAGCGAGACCGCGGCCGGATTAGAACTGCCGCCTCAAGAAATACTGGCAGCAGCCCTTCCCCCCCTGCTAGCTACCCTGGTCGCGGAGCAGACCGAGCAACCCACTCTGATCGTCACCCCCACCGCCAAAGAGAGCCAGCGACTTATCCAAACGCTCCGTCTGTGGATGGAGCGGCCCGCACGTCTGCTCACGTTCCCCGCCCCGCCGGTCTTTCCCTACGAGCGCGCTCCCTGGCCGCCAGAGGTGATCGCTGACCGGCTCCGGGTGCTCTCCACGCTCTTTCTGCACCGCCGGGGAGCGCTGCCGGGAGCTGCCCCGCCAGTAGTCGTCGCCTCCGTGCGCGCGTTGCTGCAACGCCCCCTACCCTACCGCCAATTCCTCAAGGCCGCCCGCCAGATCAAAGTGGGCGAGCAATACTCCCTCCCCGGATTGGCGCGCCACTGCCAGGGAGTCGGCTACGAGGCGGTGAGCGTGGTGGAAATGCCGGGTCAGTTGAGCAGTCGCGGCGGGATCCTGGATATCTTCCCGCCCCACTCCCCGCAGCCTTACCGGTTGGAGTTCTTCGGGCGCGAGATCGAGAGCCTCCGCACCTTTGACCCAGCGACGCAGCGCTCAACCAACCACGCGCAGACTTTCTGGATCACGCCGGTGCGCGAGGCGCTGCCCCGCGACGGCGAGCGCGCCTTGCAAGCCCTGGAAACGTTGCTGGCCGGCGAGCTGCCGCCAGAAGTCCACGCGCCGCTGGCAGAGGATGTGGAAAATCTGCGCGCGGGCGGCCCCTTTCCCACGCTGGAATTTTACCTCCCCACCCTCTACGGAGAGCTCGACACTCTGTTGAGCTATCTTCCTCAAAAAGCGCTGATTTTACTCGACAACGCCCCGCTGCTACCCCAGAGCTGGCGAGAATTGGAATTAGAAGCCGAGGAACAACGCGAGCTGGCTATCGCCGGGCGGCGCATCTTGGCAAACGCGCCCAGCCCCTACGTGCCCTGGTCGCGCTGGCAGACGGCGTTGGCCGGGCGGATGGTGCTCCCTTTCGCCCCTGGGGAAAGCGGCCTGCTGGCGGAGCTCTTCACGCCGGAGCCGCATTTCGGCGGGGATGTGGGCATGGCACTGGGCCATATCCGGCAGTGGGTGGAGCTAGGCGATCAAGTGGTCGTGGTCAGCCGGCAAGCCGCGCGGCTGGCTGATCTCTGGCGAGAAGCAGACCCGCCGCCGGTACATCAGAGTCTCACCACCCCACCGCCAGCGCAAATCTCCTTTGTGCAGGGGACCGCGCCGTCCGGCTGGCAACTCACGCGAGCCAACCGCGTCCGGCATCTGATCACCGACGAGGAGATCTTCGGTTGGCGGCCGCCAGAACCGCGCCGCCGTCCCCGCCGCCGCGCCCAGGCCCCGGAGGTCTCCTTCAGCGATCTGGAACCGGGCAGCGCGGTAGTCCACGAGGATTACGGCATCGGCATCTTCCACGGGCTGGTGGAACGCAGTGTGGATAATATCAAACGCGAGTATCTGCTCCTGGAATACGCCGAGCACGACCAGCTTTTAGTTCCCATCCAACAGGCGGAGCGGCTCACCCGCTACGTGGGCGCGGAGGGACGCGGCCCCCGGCTCCACCGGCTGGGAACGCAAAGTTGGGCCACGCTCAAGCAGCGCGTGCAACGCGCCGCCAGCGAGCTGGCCCAGGAATTGCTCCAGCTCTACGCCGCCCGCCAGGTGATGGCCGGTCACGCCTTTGCTCCAGACAGCGTCTGGCAAACCGAACTCGCGGCCTCCTTTCCCTACCTGGAGACCGCCGACCAGCTGCAAGCGATCCAGGACGTCAAGGAGGATATGGAAGCACCGCACCCCATGGATCGCTTGATCTGCGGCGATTCAGGCTACGGCAAAACTGAGGTAGCTCTGCGGGCAGCCTTCAAAGCCGTGATGGATAACCAACAGGTCGCCATGTTGGTTCCCACCACCATCTTGGCCCAACAACACTACCAGACCTTCCGCGACCGGTTGACTCCCTTCCCGGTGAAGGTGGAGCTCCTCTCCCGCTTCCGCACGGAGCGCGAGCAAGACCAAATTCTCCGCGAGCTCCGTAAAGGGAACGTCGATATCGTCATTGGCACTCACCGCCTCCTCCAGCAGGATGTGCATTTCAAGGAGTTGGGGCTGGTCATCATTGATGAGGAACAGCGTTTTGGCGTAACCCACAAGGAGCGGCTCAAGCAGCTCCGCACCGAGACAACGGATTCCGAGGCGCAACCGGTTTTCGCTGCCTCTGGCGTGGATGTGCTCACTTTGACGGCGACGCCGATCCCCCGCACGCTCTACATGGGCTTGACGAGCGTGCGCGACATCAACATCATCGAGACGCCGCCCCAGGAACGGCTGCCCATCTCCACCTACATTGGCCCCTACGATGCCGACGTGGTCCGCCGCGCCGTGCTCCGCGAGATGAAACGCCACGGGCAAGCGTTCTATCTACATAACCGCGTAGCGACCATCGGAGGAGTGCGAAAACAGCTGGAACGGTTGCTACCGGAGGCGCGCATCGCAGTGGCGCATGGACAGCTGCCGGAACGCAAATTAGCTCAGGTGATGGAGCGATTCACCGCCAAGGAGATAGACCTGCTAATCGCCACCACCATCATCGAAAGCGGGCTGGATTTTCCCAATGCCAATACCCTCATCGTCGAAAACGCCGATCATTTTGGGCTGGCGCAGCTCTACCAACTACGCGGGCGCGTCGGGCGCGGCACGCGCCGGGGCTATGCTTACCTCTTCCAGAGCCGGAAAAGGACGGAGGAGGGCCAGGAACGGCTCCAAGCATTGCAGAGCAGTCCCAGCGTGGGAGGAGGTTTCGCCATCGCCTTGCGCGACCTGGAGTTGCGCGGGGCGGGGGAATTGCTGGGCGCCCGGCAACACGGGCACATCGCCGCCGTGGGATTCACGCTCTACACCAAAATGCTCCAGCAAGCGGTGACGCGGCTCAAGGCGGAGCGCGCTGGAGAGCCGCCCCCCCCGGAACCCATCGGCGCGATCACCATTGAGTTACCGCTGGCCGTCGGACTGCCGCCCGACTACGTCCCCGCCGGCGATTTGCGCCTCCGCCTCTACCGGCGCATGGCCGCCCTGACCAGCGTCGCGGAGATCGCCGAGTTGCAAGCAGAACTGGCGGATCGCTTCGGCCCCCTCCCCCCGCAGGCGGAGAATCTCATCGTCCAACTGCGGCTCAAAGTCCTGGCCCGCGACGCCCACGTACCCAGCATCACCGTCCAAAACGGGCAAATCGTCCTCACTCCACGTTGGCCCCGCGCCCTCACCCCGGCACAATTTCTCCAGTTGCGCCAGACATTGGGCCAACGCGCCCGTCTGGGCAACACCGGCATCTGGCTGCCGCTCACACGCCAACCGGAGCACTGGCTGGCGAACCTCCAATGGGTTTTGGAGGAGTTAGCGAAGGAGCGAGAAGGCAAATGAGCGAGTGAGAGAACGGTTGCCAAGTCGGTCTGCGCCGAACTAGTCCACGGAGGTGGACTTGGCAAAGATAGCCGCGACTTCAGTCGCCAGGCGCGCGAGATGAACACAGGTAAAAGGCAAATGGCGAATGTGCAGATTTCCCTAGCAGCTGTGGCCGATCTCCCGGCCGAGCCACAAATGAGTAAATGAGCGAGAATGAGTAATCCTGATTTGGAACGCGCGCGAAGATACGTCTTGGCACGTCTGGCGGCGGAGTTGCCAGCGGATCTACCCTACCACGGCATCCACCACACGCGGGATGACGTGTTGCCCGCGGCGGAGAGATTGGCCACGCTCTCCCAACTAGGGGCGGAAGAGCTCCTTCTAGTGCAGACCGCCGCCTTGTACCACGACCTCGGCTACGTTGCGCGCTATATCCACAATGAACCGCTGGGCGCGCAAATCGCGGCGGAGACGCTACCCCGTTTTGGGTACAGTCCCACGCAGATCAAGGTTATTGAGGGGATGATATTGGCAACACAACTACCCCAGAATCCCAACACATTTTTGGAGGAGTTGCTTTGCGATGCAGATCTGGACTCGCTGGGGCGGGATGATTTTTTGGAGACGAGTCACAATTTGCGCGAGGAGTTGATCTTGCACAGGATAGAACTGCCGCTCAAGAGTTGGTACCGGCAGCAAGGGGATTTTCTGCGCGCGCATAAGTATTTTACCCCGGCGGCCCAAACGCTCCGTCGTCACCAGAAATTGGAGAACATCACGCTGTTGGAGAAATTGTGTAACGCGGAATGCCATTCCGCACCAACGCTTTGATCTCCCGATTAACGCTGACGTTTTCCAAGAAGCCTTGCCGCTCCTGGTCATCCGCGATGCGCTTAGCCTGCTCCAGCATGGCCTGTTGGGCGCGCTGCAAAAACTCGACGGCGTCCGGATCTGCCAACGCTTGAAGAATATGATAGTGATTCAAGTAAAGCCGCTGCACCTCGCCTACATTTTTCTGCTCCGCTAAGAGGTCAAGCGCCCGTTCCGATGTCTCTCGCGCCTCCGCCAGCTGCCCTAATCCCAGATAAGTCCGTCCTAAATACGATAGGTCGGCGACAATCTCAGTTTTCAAACCCAGGCGCGTGCGCACTTCCAACGCCTGCTGGAAACACTCCCGCGCGGACTGATATTGTTGCTGCTGCAACTTAGCCAATCCCAGCCCGTGGAGCGAATAGCTAACGCCCCGCTCATCAGCAATCTCCCGCCGCAAGGCCAACGAGCGTTGCAAGGCCTGCTCCGCGGCTTCGTAATCGGCCAGGTAAATGGAGCTCAGACCGATACCATAGAGCGTGAACCCTTGTCCCAGGCGATCTCCGCTCCGTGATTTCATCTCCAGCGCGTCCTGGAACTGCTGGAGTGCGGCCTCATATTTTCCCATGCTCAAGGTGACGTGCGCCATATTGGTCAAGTGAATGCTCTCTTGGAACCAATCCTTCCGTTCCCGCGCTCTGATCAGGGCCTGCCAGTGATAATCCGAGGCCGCACTATAATTACCGCGCTTGAAATCGATCATGCCCAAGTACATCATGCTCCAGGCCTCGCCTTCGGGGTCTTGGATCTGCCGCCGGAGCGCAGCAGCCTGCTCCAGGGGCTGGCGCGCGCTATCATAATCGCCGCGCACGTAGTTCAACACGCCGATGGTGTTGAGGGCCGTAGCTTGACCGGCGAGATCTCCCCGCGACTCTTTGATCGCCAGAGCTTCACGCGCGGCGGATTCCGCAGCAGCGTAACGGCCCGTCTTGAAATAGAGATCGGCCAGAGTGTTGAGCGCAGCGGAGCGTCGCCCCTGGTCAGCATACATCTCGGCCAGAGAGAGCATAAGCTCCAAATCTGCCTGGCGCTGCTCCTGTTCGCCCCACAGATCATAGATCTTTTGGCGCTGGGCGAGGATATCAAACCGTTTCTGCCACGTGGCTTCCCGCGCTCCTAACCGCTCTAATAAATCCGTATAATGTTGCCGCGCCGTCTCATTGGCGGATTTGGCCTGCGCCACCTGTCCGGCCATCTCCAGATACGTGATCGCTTGGAACTCATCATTGCTGCGATTGAAATGATAAGCCAGTAGATCGCAGGCCTGTTCTAATTTGCCGGCAAAGGTTTCTTCTAAAACCTCTCCAATTTGCCGGTGGAATCGCTGGCGGCTCTCCACCGGCAGGCTAGCGTAGGCCACTTCTTGCACCAGAGCGTCAGGGAAAACGTAAGACATTTCGGCATCGACGCCATTCGTATCGACCGGCCGGATAAGGCCGCTACGCTCCAACTGGGCCAACCAGGCATCCAGTCTGGTTTCCGCTCCGGCCAACTGCCGCAACAGCCCCACCTGGAACCGGCGCCCGATCACCGAGGCCATCTGCAAAGCGCGCCGCGCGTCCTCGGTCAGGCGATCCATACGCGCCACAATCGCCGCTTGGAGCGTGCTAGGGACTGTGATCTGCTCGATCTTCCCCGTGATCTGCCAACGTCCTTCAGCGGTCGGGTCGGGAATCACGGCGCTATCGTCAATCAACGACCGGACCACTTCCTCTAGATAGAAAGGATTACCGGCGGCCTTATCTAAAATCTCCTGCTCCGCTTCCGGGGTGAACTCAGCGCCGGGCAAGAGTTTGCTTAGCAGCTCGCGGCTAGCTGCTTTCGAAAGAGGCCCCAATAGCACTTCGGTGTACCGGTGGAGGAAGGCGCTGGCCGCTCTATCGCGCAGACGCCAACATCCCTTATCGCGGCGTGTGCGGAAGATAAACCAGAAGAGCAAGGGCGCCTGGTCCGTCACGCTCAAGAGATTTTCCAACAAGGCCAACGAGGCCTCGTCGGCCCAGTGGAGATCGTCCAACGCGATGACCACGGGTTGTTCCCGGGCCGCCGCCGTGAAAAATTCGCGCGCCGCCCAGAACGTCTGCTTCTGCCGCACACCGGGGTCTAACTCCTCCACCCATTTGGCCCATTCCCCTTCCAATTCCAAATCCATCAGGTGAGCCAGAAAGGGAATTGCCTCGCGCGCGGTCTCTTTGCCCAACAGCTCCTCTCCCTTTTCCCAGAGCGCGAAGAGAATGTCATCAGAAGTGGCGGCGCGTTCCAGGGCCAGCACTCCTTGAAATATTTGCACGGCCAGCCAATAGTGCATCTGTTCGCTAAAGGAAAGCGATTGCCCTTCCAGCCACTGCACCTGGTCAGCGCCCTCTGGCAAGTCCGCGGTCAAGAGCCAACTGCGCACCTCGCGCGTCAACCGTGACTTGCCCAGACCACTTTTGCCGATCAGAGAGACGATCTTTCCCCGACCCCGCAGGAGCTCTCGAGTGCTGACCTTGAGAGTCGCCAGCACTTCATCGCGCCCGGTCAACGGCGATTCACCACAGTCCAGGCCCCGCGTGCGGCCAATCTCCTCGCGCCGTTCCAACACCTTGAAGGTATGAATCAAGAGCTCTTTACCTTTTACTCTGAGCGCGCCCAGGTCTTGGAGCTCAAAGAAGGGCGCGACACGCTCGCGGGTCGCCTGGCTGATGAGGATTGCCCGCCAACTGGCAGTGGACATAAGCCGCGCGGCCATGTTGATATCATCTCCCATCAGCGTGTATTCTTGTCGCAGTTCGTGAGCGCCAACGTTACCGGCGAAGAGATGTCCGGTATTGATGCCCACGCGCTGGCGGAAACGGTAGATACCGGCAGGGGTCTGGAGCGCGGAGAAATAGTGGCGCACAGCTTGCTGCATCTCCAGGGCCGTGTAGACTGCCCGCACGGGGTCATCCTCGTGGGCGCGCGGCGCGCCGAAGAAGATCACCAGACGGTCGCCCACCGCGTATTGATCCATGCGGGCCACTATCCCCTCGTATTTCTCTACCACCTCCACCATGTGTACAAAGTAGCTGTTCAGCTGGGCGGTGATCAACTCCGGCTGACTCTCCCCTAAATCCTCAATGAGCTCGCTGATACCCACGTAATTCACGAACATCACGGTAACGGGGCGGTGTCCTGGGGCGATATGGGCATCGCCGGGATTGGTCACAATGCGCGAGATAAGCTCGTTGGAGAGATACGCGGTGAGGCGATTGAGCCGTTCCACCAAGTAGGTGATCTGCGCCTGGAGCTCGCCCTCTGGCGGCTCGGGCAAGACCACCCGGCCCAACGTCCCGACCGCCGCCGGAGGGGCCTCCCGCACCAGGAGAAAATCCTCATCCGGGTTGCGGGTGACAGCCCCGGTCTCCACTGGCACAGTTAGCCGCGCCACGGTCTCTGCGGTGATGGCGATCTCACCGGGGTGCGCGTGTCCTTCAGCCTGCTCGGCTAAGTTGACGGTCAGCCCGGTAGTCACGTAAGCCATCGCGCCGTTACGTCCCAACTCTGGCTCCGGTGGAGTGCCGATATGCGCCGCAAAGTATGACCCGGAGGAAATGCCACATTTGATCTGCAAGGCTTGCGTGCCACCGGGGGTCTTGATCGCAGTGAACTTATCCTGCTGCATCACCGCTTGCATGGCTAAAGCAGCCTGGACAGCCAGCAAGGCGTGGCCAGCCAGCTCGTCCTCCGTCTCCGCCTGGAACAATCCCAAGAGCGCGTCACCTCCAAATTTAAGCAGAGTTCCGCCGTGCTCAAAGAGCGCACCGACCAGCTCAGAGAAGAGACCGTTGATAATCGCCGTGATCTGCTCCGCGCCTGCCACTCCCAACGACTTCAGATTTTCCGATAGCGGGGTGAATCCAGAGACATCCACAAAGACGAAGACGCCGCGACAGATCCCGCCCGCCGGTTCCCCGGCCGGTTGGGGAGCCATGACCACCGGGCGCGGCAGATAAGTCTTGACCGTGGCAAGTAACGCGGTCAGGTGTATGCGCAGCCGGATAAAGTGCTGTTCGGTAGGGCGACGTTCTAACGGCTCATAGAGCGCGGCCGGCAAATAGCGTTGTAGATCGGGGAGCAGCTCCCGTAAAGGACGCGGGGCAGGCAGCTGCGCCAGCTCACCGCCGGCCACAGTTGGGGGAACCGCAAAAGTAGTGGGGACACTCTGCGCGGTAGCCTCACGCAAGAGGGAAGCTGCCGGCACCAACTCCGTCCCGGAAAGGGTTGCCAGCACAGGAGCGCCACAGTGATAACAGTATTTAGCATCCGGAGGCAGAGCGGTGTGACAAGTGGTGCAAATAATCGCGTGTAGAAGTTGGTGCCCGCAGCCCATGCAAAAACGCGCCTGGGGCGGATTGGGGATTCCACAATATGGACAGTTCATAAACGCCTTCCTTAGACTTGCTGCTATTATAGCGGAGGCCGCCGAAAAAAGTATTTTATCTAGGCAAACCTGCGTCTGCCCGCAAACAACTTCCTCGCTTTCTCGCTCACTCACCCACTTGATTACAGTAGTTTTCGTAGTATCCTTTACCCATGATAAAAAACACCCTCTTATCTGAACAGGCTATCAAAGAGTTCCTCCGACCTTTGCTCTTCGGGGTAGCAGATGCCGATTTAGCAGAACTGGCCAGAGCGGCCGTGGTGCAATCGCTGCCGGCTAACACAACCATCTGCCATGAAGGAGAGCGTGGAAACGCAGTGTACGCTATCGCTGAAGGGCAAGTGGATATCCTAAAGCGCATGGATGCTAAAAATGAGCGTTTGTTGGGTCAGAGAGGGCCGGGGAGTTTCTTTGGAGAGATGGCTATTCTGCAAGATGGCACCCGTACCGCCACCGTCCGCACCGCACAACCCACCCTCCTCCTTAAAATCGACCGGGAATCATTCCTCAACGTACTAAATCGCAGCCCCTCGCTAGCCATCCGCCTCTTGGTCCCGCTGGCAGACCGGTTGCGCGAGGCCGACCGCAAAGCCATCACCGAGTTGCGCCAGGCCAATCAAGAATTAACCCACGCGCTACAGCAGCTCAAGCAGCTGGATCAGGCCAAGGGATCTTTTATCCAAGTCGCGGCGCACGAACTGCGTACCCCGATAGCCGCACTCTCTGGCTATGCCCAGATGATACAGAATGACCTCACCGCGCAAGAAAGCCCCTTCCTACGCCCGTTGGCGGACGGTATCCTGACTACCACCCAGCGGCTCCAGCGCATCTTCAACGATATTTTAGATGTCTCCAAGATAATCAACGCCAAACTTCAAATCCACCGCAACCTCTGGAGCATGACCGTCATCCTCAAACGTGTAGTGGAAACCTTCTCAACAGCTATGGCAGAACGTCGATTAACCTGGCAGCAAACAGGAATAGCCGCTTTGCCGCCCTATCCTGGCGATCCTAAATTGCTCTACAAGGCATTTTATCACCTGGTCAACAACGCCATCAAATACACCCCGGATGGCGGCGTCATCAAGGTGCGGGGGCAGCTAACGACCGATTCGCAATTAGGTGCAGCTCTGGAAATCACCATAGAGGATAACGGTATCGGCATTGCAAAAGAGGATCTAGAGCTAATTTTTGAGAAGTTCTATCATATTGGCGAGATAGCGTTCCACTCTTCGGGAACCACCAAGTTCAAGGGGGGCGGGGCCGGCTTGGGATTGACCATCGCGCGCGGCATCATAGAGTCCCATGGCGGGCGCATCTGGGCCGAGAGTCACGGCTACGATGAAGAGCGTTGTCCCGGCAGCCGCTTTATCATCCGGTTGCCCTTGAGCGAGAAAGCAAGAAGATTATAAACCAACGCCCGTGGCTAAAGACCACGGGCTACGCAGTTACGCCCCATCAATGGGGCTAGCCAGAGTAGCCGCGAAATCCTTTTCGCGCCGGCGCGTCAATGAAGCGAGGTGGGAAAACCTCGGCTACTGCTCTCCGTGTCATTCCGAGCCAGCAGAGCGCTAGCACCGCGCCCGCGAGGAATCTACTATTGCGCCAATGGTGAATGACGGATAGCGAGACAGGTACTCCATGCCCAGACGTTGTCCAGCTCAAACGTCCTGCCGGTCGCCACGCGCGGTCTTCGAGAGCGTAAAAACCAGCACTATCCCCACGCAGTACAGCCCTAACGTCAGCCCGAAATAGCCGTGGACGAGTTGCGGCGGCACGCGCTGCAACAGACGCCCGACGTCGTTTGCGCACCGCAATCCCCTCCAGTAATTATAAAACGAGTTCACGAGCGGTGAGACAAGCCCCAGAATGCTTACATTCAACCAGAGCCAACGCCGCCGGAAGCGAATCCGCATACATACGGCCAAGAAGAGTAGAAAGGTGAGTAGATCACAGACATAAGGCGCCGCGAGCGTCGCCACCGTTAACGGGCCATCCCAAGCCACGTAGCCCCAATACCCGCGCGTCGGCCAGAAGACAAATGCGGTAACTTGAAAGCCTTGCCGCCACGCTACGAGCGCGTGACTCGCCTCATGGCGTAACGTCCCCAGCAGCTGGTAGAGGGGATAAACTAGCAGCCACCACCAATCTTTTCTCCGCATAGCGCACTCCGACTAAGATTATGGTAGGTAGAGGCAGACCCTGAACAACACGCGCTCCTTACCTTCGTTCTGAAGGAAGGATTGCGTAATCGAGATTCCGCCATGACGGCTGAAATACTGCCCAGGCTAAAATCTTACTGTCTTTTTCCCAAACCCCAAACACGCAATCATAGTCTTGCCAGGTTGATGTTACTCGAAAAGGCATATCAACAAGATGCACATGCGGATGCTTTGTATCTATGGTTAATAATCCTTGATACCGAACAAAATTTGGATCATTTGTCGTGGTAAATCTGGTCAAACTCATATCGTTTTACCCCAATTATTTTTTTATAGAATTTCAGAGGGCATACCAATCATTATTCTTTCAGCATTTCCAGTATATCGTAAATCGGCCAGCTTCCCCAAGACTCGGTAATACTGCCATCAACGATCTTGAAGAATTCCATTGCTTCAAATGCAATAGTTTTGTTGGTAGCCGGGATTCCAAAGAATTCTCCTTTGTGGGTGACCGTAAAGTTAAGGCGGACCGCTACCATTCCGTCCTTTGAAAGTATTTCGCTGATCTCAACTTTCAGGTCAGGAAAAATGGA
Organism: Chloroflexota bacterium; assembly: GCA_034717835.1. Classification (GTDB taxonomy): domain Bacteria; phylum Chloroflexota; class Anaerolineae; order B4-G1; family SLSP01; genus G713. The sequence continues at coordinate 10,302 of JAYELZ010000220.1, read as the reverse complement.
CGTTGCTCCCGTGATGATATTATAGCAATCCTGATTACAGCGGGCACCAGTTTCAGTATGCTCGTAATAATTATCGGCATAGATTTCCATAATATAATCAAAATCTTTTTGATTATATACTCGTTCAAAGAAACTGATTATCAATTCTTCCGCATTCATATTATTCGTCTCCCTGTAGTGCCCCCCAAAGAATATCACAACGCCTACTAATACACTTACCTCCATACCTATCCAGAAGATAATTTTGATAATCAACGGGGTAATCATTCATCGAAAACTGAGCAAAAATCGCGCCGCATACCTGAGCCGAAGGCGGGTCAGCTTAACGCGGGGTGAGGTTGCCAGCTCTTACTCAAAACATTGTCTACCTGCACATTTTGCGCGTTTCGACAATTCGTCCTTGCGAAACCATCGCAGGAATGTTTGGTTTTCTATTTCGCGAGTAGCTCCGCTAATATAAGCTGGGCTTCTTCTGTTATTTCTCCAGTTTCTTCGCTATTTACCAAAATAACAAAGCCGATATTTTCTTCTGGCATAAACCCGATGATGCTTACAAAATCGTCATACGCGCCTTCGTGAGAAATTATCTTAATGCCTTCGTATGTTTTTATTTCCCATCCCATGCCATAGTTTTCGAGATAGGGTTGCCATGTTTCGGTCAAATTCTTTTCTGAAACAACGCGTGTGCCATTCGGTGCTAATCCTTGATTGAGTTGGGTTTGAATATATAAGCCCATCTCAGTAACACTGGCTTTGAGTGAGCCTGATGGGGCTAATATGTCTCTTTCGACATCGTAGGTTTCTGTTAAAACAGGCTCGTCACCGTCTAAGGCATAAGAATAAGAAAAGTTTCCGCTACTTTGCGCTTCGCTGAGATAGATAGTTGCTGTCTCCATGCCTATTGGCATCAGGATACGTTCTTCTAATAGTTCTGTGTAAGCTGTATGGAAATCTTCTGTATCTTCGTCCACGGCCAATGCGCCGAGATAGCCCGCTAACGATGCTGAAAGATTGCTATATTCAAAAACTTCACCGGGAAAATCTAAAATTTCGGTTTCGGCTACACTATCAAGCAAGTCGTCAAAACTTCCACCTGTGTCAATTTCATCTTCAGCTCCTTCAGAGATACCTGCGCACATACTTAGTAGATGCCGAAAAGTAACTTCTTGCGTGGCTTCAGGGTCTGAAAGTGCGAACTCTGGCAAAATCTCGACTACGGGTGTGTCCCAATCAAAATATCCATCATCAATCAGTATCGCGATCAACATAGACGTTATAGATTTGTGTGTAGAGCCGATGTGAAAAAGTGTATCCGGTGTCACGGGCAGATTCTCTGCCGCGTTGCGGATTCCAAATCCTTGCGCGTAGATAATTTCATCATTATCCACTAACGCGACAGCCATGCCGGGAATATGATCTTCTTGCATCTTGTCTTGTAGGTATTGCTCAAATTCTATCTGCCACGGTGGGGCATCTTGTGATATGTCAGATATAAATGGTGTTGGTTCTTCAGTATCAGCTGTGAATGATGTTGTCTCTTCAACATCTTCCATTACGTCAATTTCAGATGGAATTTCTGCCCCACACGCTGAAACCAAGATTAAAAGGAAGAGAAAAGTAAGTGTTTTAAATTTCATCATAGACCTCATTGTTGGTTTTTTCGCAGGTTGTCACCTTATTTTCGGAGAACTCCTTCTCCTGAATGCTTATTCTTTATTTTTGCTACCTTTGCTTTTGACAACCTAACTATTAGATATCCTACGAAAATTCGAGATAACATCCTAAAACTCCTCTTATCAGGAATTATTCCATCATAATCACCTCCCAGAATCAGTATAATACCGCCAAAAGGATGCAGTCTGGCATTAATTCCTCATAACTGCTTATCTCTAATACCGTCATTTATAGGGTACGTCTTTGCCAGCAGGTTGTCAACCATATCACCGAACAAAGGCAGCTAATAGCTAAGATCAACTTTCTACCGCCTCCCAGCGCTTAGCGGTGACGGTAGGCATAAGAGAGCAAACCCAATCCCGCCAGGAAGATGACGATGCAGAGGAAGTAAAGCCAGGACAATCCCCAGACGGGCAGGAGGGCATACGCCAAGAAGGGGCCGGACATGCTGCCGACATCCCCCACGGTGGCATAAGCCCCCATCGCCAACCCCTCTTGGCCCGGCGGAGCCAGATCGCCCATCTGGGCCGCCAGCGAAGCCATCGCCATCCCGCCGCTCAGACCACTCAGGGCCACGCTCCAGACGATGGCCCAGGGCGTGGACGCAAACATCAAGCCCGCGAAGGCTATCATGCCCAGCACCAGACTCCCGGCGATGACCGGCCACCGACTACCCCGTCTATCGGAGAATTGGCCGGCCAATATCCCGGCTCCGCTGGCCACTACGGAGCGTAACGCCAGCAGTAAGCCGCCGGCTGAAGCCACACCCAACGTCAAACCAGCCCAGGAGAGGTCCACGCTCAACCGCTGCTGGAGCAGAAAACTGATGGTGGAAAGCGCGATTCCCTCGCCGGTAAATTGGGTGATCAGGAGAATGAGCGAGACGACTGCTAAGTAACGGTTGGTGTGCAACAACTCGCGGAGCTGCCGCCCGGAGAGCGTGCGGAATCGCCGCCACCAGTCGCGTTTTGGCTGCCGGCCAGCAGCGGGACCGGCTGTCTCCGGCAACGCAAAGAGTGCCACCCACAAGCCCAGTGCCGTGAGCGCGGAGCAAATCAACATCGCCGTCCGAAAACCCAGCCAGTCGACTAAGAAACCACCAACCAACGGGCCGACGGCGAATCCTACCCAGAGCCAGAGATTGTAGCTGCCGGACAAGCGCCCGCGATTCTCTGGCGTGCTGATATCCATAACCATCGCCATGCCGCCCACGTTGATGCAAGTCCAACCGATGCCCCAGCAGAGACGGCTGAGCAGAAAGGGCCAGAACCCATTCACCAAACCGTAAGCCGCCGTCGAAAGGACGCCCAACAGCATCCCCACCAGGAAGATTCTCCGACGGCCCCAGCGATCCAGGAACACGCCAATTAGGGTGTTGCCGGGAATGCGAATCATCCGGTTGATGCCCAACATGACGCCCACCGCGCCCAAACTCAACGCCACCACCTCGCGTTGGGAGGCCAATACCGCGTAGAGAGTCAGGTCGCCGAAGAGCGAGAAACTGGCCGCAAATCCTAACGGAAGTAAGACGGTCATTGGTCGGGAATTATATTTCATCAGCAACTTGCTCCTCAAACGCTGCTCTCACTACCCGCCCCTCCCAGACCGCCGGGCGCGGCAGCCCAAGCAGATAGGCTAGCGTGGGGGCGGTATCCATGATGCTGACTGGACACGAAAGTTGGCAACCGCGTCGCACCCCCGGCCCAGTGAGTATCCAGGGAACGGTCATATCCTCAGCCAACGCGGAGCCGTGAACCTTCCCCTGCCCCCCATGATCGGCCAGCAGCAAACACGCCGTCTCAGCCAACAGACCGGCGTTCGCCACCCGGTCAAGCAAGCGCCCCACGATGCCATCAATGAGAGTGACGGTCTGGAGATAATACTCCGACATCCAGCCAGCGTGATGCCCCGCCAGATCTGGGCTACCAAAATAGACAAAAGCGCAGGCCGGTTGTTGAGCGAGGATGTACTCGGTGGCCACCTCGCCGATTTTCTGCTCGAAGTCGCGCCGCACATTTTTCCCGTGATTGCGGAAGTAGACGAAATCCAGCGCGCCGGGTCGCGCCAGATCGCGTAACGGTTCCCAACTGTAAAACGCCGCCGTCCCCAACCCGGCTTGATGCGCCACGTCAAACAAACTGGGGATCGCATCCGCCGTCTCGTGTGCCCAGACGTTATCCAACACCCCGTGAGAGCTAGGCGGCACCGCCTGGAAAATCGAAGCGTGACAGGGCAAAGTGATAGAAGGCATCACCGCCCGCGCCTGCCAACTGTAGGCACCGGTGGACACCAACCGATCCAACGTCGGGGTAGCGGCCTGCGCCACACCATCAGGGCGAAGACCGTCCAAAAGAATTAGAATTACCCGTTTTACTAAACTCATGGGCTAACTCCTCTAAAAAATTACAGATTGGCAAATCGGTCGCACGAGAATTTCGCCACCGCCCTGTGCCGCGACTGAAGTAGACGTGCGGACAAGATTTAATCGTGATTCCGTCGAAAAAGTTCTCGCCGCCAAGACGCTGAGACGCTGATCCTTACTCCATCTGTGACATCAACGCCTGCACTTCGGCCAGCGAACCATTCCACGGGCCAGGCTCTTCCTGCTTCAGCGTGGTGATCGCGGCCGCAAAACGGCATGCCTCGGCCGGAGACGCGCTCAGACGCCGGCTGACGTAGGCCGAGAAACAGGTATCGCCGCGCCCAGTGCGCCCGGCCAGCGATTGCGGCGTGAACGGTGCTTCGTAGAATTCGCCGTCCGCCAAAACTGTAACGCCAGAGGCTTGCGTGACGACGATCTCCCGGGGTCCATAGCTCGCCAATTCGCGCGCCGCAGCCCGCAAATCAGTCTTGCCGGTGAGCAACTCCGCCTCAGCGCGATCCACTTTGAGATAAGTCACGCAAGCCAGCCCTTCCGCCGCCTGGGGCCATTGGCGGAAGACGAGCTCGTCGTCCTCTGGCACGCGCACGAAGCCTTGCACATCCATCCCCACCGGGCCACGCTCAGAAATCCATTTAAGCAACGCCAGATCCACCTCGCCGGCGATGACAGGCACCACCAGGTAAATCCGGGCCTTGATGTCAGGAATATCCGCCTGCTGGAACGGCCCCGCAAAAGCGCGGAGTTTGCAAATCCGCCGCTCCATATCAGCCGAGTGGTAGATGTTTTCGATACTGGAAGAGACCGGCGCTTCGGCCACGAAGACCTGCACGCCCTCCGCCCGCATGGCATCCATGAAGTGGGTCTCATCGGGATGCGCGCGGGTCGCCACCGCGACGTCAATCCCCTGGTGGCTCAAGGCCACGCCGCCATAATAGATAGCCCCGCCCGGTGCGATTTCGACCTCATCGTCAACCACCAAACGATCCTTAGAAAAATGTCCAATCATCAGAATATCAACATCATAACGCTCATTCATAGTACCAGTTCTCCTTACATCATTGCGCCTTGCGCTTTGATTGTGCTATAAAGTAATGACTAACATCACCATACCACAAGATATCAACTTGTACCATTGAAGCGCACGTCATGCCCAGAACAAGACGGTCACAAAAATTACGCACCCGAAATCTGGGAAATTGCCTGAAAATCCTTGACAGCGTAAACGTTTACGTATATAATGGAAGGCGTTGCAAACGTTTGCCAAGCAGCTCTTCCGCACTTACTTCTTCTGACTGGAGACTTATGCCAGTAACATTGCAGGACATTGCTCAAGAACTGGACGTTTCCATTGCGACTGTCTCGCGCGCCCTGCGAAACATGCCGGGAGTGGCAGAGAGTACCCGGCAACTGGTTCTCAAGGCCGCCCGTGAGCAGGGCTATTATCCTAACTTGGCGGCGCAACAGTTGCAGCGCCAACGAACCGATACCATCGGTTTTATTATCCCCACTTTTGGCCCGCGTTTCTCCGATCCCTTTTTCAGTGAACTACTGGCCGGGATTGGGAATGCAACCGCGGAAGCAGAGTTTGACCTGTTGGTCTCTACCGTTGCTCCGGGTAAAGATGAGTTGAAGGGTTATCGGCGGCTAGTCGCTGGCCGCCGGGTGGACGGGTTGTTAGTAGTGCGCACTCGCCGCCAAGATCAACGCATCGCTTACCTCTTAGCAGAAGATTTCCCCTTTGTGGCATTTGGACGTACTGACCTGACAGCCAATTTCCCTTATGTGGGTGTGGACGGGCAGCGTGGCCTCTTCCAACTGGTGGAACACTTAATCCACCAGGGACACCGGCACATTGCTTTTCTCAATGCGCCAGCGGAATTGATGTTTGCACAACACCGGCTCGCGGGCTACCGGCAGGCACTGGCCGCACATGGTATACCCTACGATGAGAACCTGTTACGGTTAGGCGGCTTAACGGAAACCGACGGCTATCGAGCAGGGCGGCAGCTATTCTGTTTGGGGACCCAAAAGCCCACGGCAGTTTGCGCCAGCAATGATCTGATGGCGTTGGGCGTGATGCGGGCGGCACGTGAATGCGGCTTACAGGTAGGGATAGATGTCGCCATTGCTGGCTTTGATGATATTCCGTTAGTGAAGATGACTCATCCGCCGCTCACCAGCGTGCATCAGCCAATTTACCAGATTGGACGCCTGATCTGTGAGAAATTACTGTGTATGTTGCGCGGTGAGGAGCTGGCAGAGCCGCAAACGTTGTTGTTGCCAGAGCTAGTGGTGCGCGAATCAACTGACTATCGGGTCTAGTAGAGGAGGTGGTTTGCCCAAGATAATGTAAAGTAGGAAAAGCTTTTCGAGTAAGCTAAGTTTAGATTTTTGAGCTACATTTATCTACTTAAATTTAGGAGGAGTTTCAGATGAAACAGCGAACGATTTTTGTTGCTCTAGGCGTAATGTTAATCTTGAGCATGGTACTGGCTGCCTGTGCGGCACCGACACCTGAGATTATCACCAAAGAGGTAGAGGTTATCAAGACCGTTGAGGTTGAAAAGGTTGTTGAGGTTGAAAAGATTGTCGAGGTTGAAGTTGAGGTCCCCGTCGAGACGGAGAAGACCGTCGTGGAGTTCTGGACAACCGATAACGAGGAAGACCGGGTGAATGTGTACGAAGCGGTCGCCGCCGGCTTCATGGCCGAGCACCCTGAGATTGATGTGCGCATCGTTCCCATTGAGGAATCAGGTGTCTCTCAGCGGATGGCGACGGCCCTGGCGGCCAACCGCGTGCCGGACATCGTGCGCATGGGTATTGAGCGCGTCGCGGCCTTCTCCGCTGATGGCCTCTTGGACGAGGATGCCGCCGAGGCTGTGATCGCGGCCGTGGGCGAGGATGACTTCCGTGCCGGTCCGTTGGTGATGGTCACCGACCCCGCTACGGGCCAGTACGCCGCTATCCCCTACGATGGTTGGATTCAGGCCATCTGGTACCGCGAGGATGTGTTCGCGGATGCTGGCTTGAATGCCCCCCTCAGTTGGGATGATATCAACGCCGCTTGTGACGCACTACCTGGCACTGGCAATTTGCTGTACGCCCTCACCATCGGCTCTGACCCCGGTCAGAACTACGGCCATCAGATCTTCGAGCAGATCGCTATCTCCAACGACGCCTGGCCTTTTGATGCGGCAGGCAACGTCACGTTTGACACGCCGGAAATGATCGCCGCGTTGGATTTCTATGCTGGATTGCAGCGCTGCGCGATGCCCGGCCCGCAGTATTGGCGTGGCGCCCGCGAGTCCTACGAGCTAGATCAATCAGGTATGCTTTTCTACAGCACCTACATCATGGATGACTTGGTTGACGGCTCCGGCATGGAGGATGGCGGCAAAGTGGACCTTGTGGAGGATCTGGCTGGAAACACCGGTTTTGCCTCGATGATGGAAGGCCCCAATGGTGCTGCTTCCTACGGGCAGCTGGTCACGCTGGCGATTCCCGCCGGCGCCAAGCCCGAGGCCCAGATGGTGGTGGAGTATTTCTTGACCGAAGGCTACCAGGATGTTCTAGCTTTGGCCCCCTTCGGCAAAATCCCGGTACTAAAGAGTGCGGTGGATGACTGGAAGACCAGCAGTGACTACTTCCAGAACTACTCCAGTGATACGATGGATCAGATCGCTAGTGGTTACGAGACGATGCAGCGTTGGCTTTTCCGTCCCGATTACGACGCTACAGAGCGTGCGGTGGTCGGTGATATCGAAGGTCGCTTGCTCATCCCGACCGTCATCAGCAACATCGCCCTGGAGAGCACGATGACGCCAGAGACCGCGGCTGCCTGGTTGCAGGAGCAGGTCGAGGTTATTCTGGCGGGGCGGGAGTAAGCTGCTTTTATAAATACACTCTGGCTGGGGATGTGGCCCAGAGGCTGCATCCCCAGCCTCTCACCTATCTATGGAGGTGAAAAATGTCCGTTTCCACAAAACCTTCTCTCCCCTCGTCGCGTCGCCGGCGTTGGAATTCTATCCAAGCCCGAGAGGCCCGCTTGGCCTGGGCGCTTGTTCTGCCCACCGCTCTGATTGTTTTCGGATTGGTGCTCTTCCCCGCAATTTTTAGTATTTGGATCAGCTTCTGCGACGTGACCCTGAAAAATCTGGGAGATGTTTTCCATGCTCCCTTTGTGGGGTTGAAGAACTATCAGGGCGTCATCAATGACTTTGCCTTCAAATGGCAAGGGGCCCGGAGCTGGGGCGCGGCTGTGACCAGTGTAGTTTACTCATTTGCTGCCACGATCATGACCGTGGCGTTGGGGTTGATCGCCTCGTTGCTGCTCAACCGCCCTTTCAAAGGGCGGGGAATGGCCCGAGCCTTGTTCCTCTTTCCCTACGTAGCACCGATCGTTAGTGTGGCCTTTGTCTGGCGTTGGATCCTGGACCCGCGTCCCTCTGGTGTGCTCAATGACGTTTTGATGCGCCTGGGATTGCTTGATCTACCTCAAGCCTACTTGGCGACACGCGGGTTGTCGCTGTTCCTGGTGATAATTTTCGAGGCTTGGCGTTACTTCCCCTTTGCCATGTTGATGATTCTGGCGCGCTTGCAGGCATTGGATACTACTCTTTATGAGGCGGCTGAAGTAGATGGGGCAACCATGTTACAGAAATTCTGGTACGTGACATTGCCCGAACTCCGCTACGTGTTGGGTTCCATCTTCTTGTTACGTTTGATGTGGACCTTTAACAAATTCGATGACATCTGGTTGTTAACCGGAGGAGGCTACGGCACGAATGTGCTGCCGGTGCTGACCTATCAGTTCAGCTTCAAGTCCTTCGATTTCGGTAAAGGTGCGGCTAATGCTATGCTCTTGTTGCTTATCCTGCTGATTTTCCTGATAGCGTATGTCCGCATCGTGATGCGTGATACCGAAGAAGCGTAAACGGAGGGCGAAATGAATACACACAGATCCACTACACCTCGTAATGATGAGAAATTGAATATTTTCGAGCATCTGGCCCGCCGGATGAGCTTGTGGGACTTTATCGCTGCAATTACACTCATCTTTTTCCTGATCGGCATCCTCTTTCCCTTTTACTGGATGGTCAGTTCTTCTTTCAAAACCTACGCCGAGATTGGCGGGCGGGAGCCGACGTATATTCCCAGTGCCTTGCGCTTGGATGCGTACCGTGAGCTCTTCGATCCCGCCAATGAGCACTTCCAGAACTTCATGGACAACATCATTAACACCATTAAGGTCTCTGTGCCCACGGCGTTCATCGCGGTCTTCCTCTCCACGCTGGGAGCCTACGCTGTGGCGCGCCTCAAGTTCAAGGGGAAGGAATTTCTGCTGAACAGCATCTTAGTGGTTTATCTCTTTCCTGGTATATTGTTGATCATTCCGATCTTCGCTATGCTTGCGCAACTCGGTACCCGCCTGGGATTTGAGGTACAGGATAACCTTGTGATCTTGATTCTTACCTACCTGGCCCAAACGTTGCCCGTGGCGCTCTACATGTTGGCGAACTACTTTCGCACCATCCCGGCCGAAATCGAACAGGCGGCGCTGATTGATGGGTGCAGTCGGCTGCAGGTAATTTGGCGTGTCATCTTGCCACTGGCGATTCCTGCGTTGGTCTCCGTCTCGATCTACACCTTTATGATTGCCTGGAACGAGTTTTTGTATGCCTTCATTTTCCTCAACCAACGGGAACTCTTCACCATGCCTATCAAGATCAATACCATCTTTAACGATCCCAGCCCGCGCCCCCATGTCGTTATGGCGGCTTCCACTATCATGACTTTGCCCATTGTTTTCCTCTTCTTGTCCCTGGAGCGCTTCTTGACAGAGGGTCTCACGGCCGGCGGCGTGAAGGGCTAATTCTCTATCGCAGGGAGCTATGTCTGACATCATCATCATTCCCCCCATGGAGTGGCCGGCAGCGCAAGCCGGCCACTCCATGGGGGTCGTTTACGATCACCCCACGCCGTTGGCTGGGACGCAGAGACCGTGGCCGCGGCCTACGCGCTCAATGATCCCTTGCTCGTGCGTTCAGTCCGGCGCGGCACCAGTGCCCAAGTCTCTGCCAAACCTTTCATCTCCACCGAGTCCCCTAACGTGGTCATCGAGACCATCAAGGGCGCCGAAGATGGGCGCGGCGTGATAGTACGTCTCTACGAGAGCCAACGCCGGCGTGGCAAAGTAACGCTTGACGCCGGCTTCCCCTTACGGGAAGTCTGGCGCACCAATCTAT